>JAEWAU010000035.1 GCA_023391535.1 Bacillota bacterium
GAGTAAAATCCGCCCGGCGGCGCGCCGGAAAAAACGGGAACGGGCCGCCCGCGCGGGCCCGGAGAAAAATGCCGCGCGCGGAGGGCGCCCGCGCGATTTGATAAATCGGCGGGAGTTTATTATAATAGGAACAGGCCCGCGGCGCGCCTTCCGCAAAAGGGAAAAACGCGCTACAGCGAAAGGCCCAGATAGAGCAGCCCGCGCAGTTTTTCGTACACCGGGGCGAAATCGGCGGGAGGCAGCGGATTTTTACCGCGTCCGATCTCCACGGTGAAGCCCGGGCGTGCGAACACGCTGATGAACCAATCCTTGAACCCGCCGTGGGAGGCCATCCCCGTGGGTTCGGAAACAGCATAGCCGCAGGAATCCGCCAGCGCCCGCGCCATGGCGAGAGAGCCCTTCGGCGTGCGCGGGCCGTATTCCCAGTAAATTTCCTCACCTTGGCTGTGGAACGCGTAGACGCGCCGGAACAGCATGCGGCGGGTGAGGTTGCACAGCGCGCGGGTTTCCGGCTCGCTTTCGGGCCGGGAGCCCCCGAACTGGCGCGGGGCCGGGCCGCGGATGCCCGAGGCTTCCTCCATGCGGCGCAGCGTGAGCCAGCCCGCGTTGTAGTTGTGGTTGAGATCCACGCCGTGCGCGTTAGCCTGCCAGCCCGAGAAATCGCCGCCCGAAACGCGGGCCAGGCGTTCGCGCACGGCGGGGTCCCGCTCCGCGGAGGCAAGGCCGTGCAGGTGGAGCTCCACGCCGTCCGGGTTGAGCATGGGCACGATGTAAACCGAACGGCGCGAAAGCGCCGCGGCCAGCTCCGGCTCCCTGCAGCCGGGCGGAAGCGCCGCGGGGCGCGCGCCTTCCGCAAGAAAGCAGCACAGCTCCGCCGCGAACTGCACAAGCGCCATGGACGTGAGATATTCGAGGGCGTGGTGCGCGCCCACGTACAGCACTCCCGGCGGCCCCGAGCCTACCACGAGGGCCGTGATCGGGCGGCCGAGCACGCTTTTCCCGATGGGGAAGCACTGGAGGGAGCGGTACGTCCGTTTCAGACGCCCCACGGCGGCGTACAGCTCTTCGAACGACATGGGACGCGACGCGTCGAACCATTCGCCCATGAAAAAACCACACCTTTCCCGCCGGCGGGCGGAAAAACCGGAAACCACACCGGGCGCATCGCCGGCACTACAGCATTTTCAGAAAAGATTGACAGGTTCTGAAGCGTTCCGCCCAACCAAGGGAGACGGACAGACGGAACGCAACTCCTCGCGATCTTTTATGGAATTGCTATAGAATACTATGCCGCGGGAAAACCGGGAATGAGCCGCGGAGAAGGAAATGTGAGCCATGAAGCTGATGGAAAAAACGCTGGAGGAAAAGACGATCTACGAGGGGCATATCCTGAAACTGTCGGTGGATACGGTGGAGCTGCCCGACGGGCGCAGAGGCACGCGCGAGGTTGTGCATCACCCCGGCGGCGTGGGGGTGGTGGCGCTCGACGCAAACGGGGACGTGCTCCTGGTGCGGCAGTTCCGCTACCCGTATAAAGCCGAGGTGCTGGAGATTCCGGCCGGAAAGCTCTCGCCCGGAGAGGACCCGCTGCTATGCGGCAAACGGGAGCTGCGCGAGGAAACGGGCGCTTGCGCGGAGGAATACCGGGAGCTCGGGACGATGTACCCCTCCGTGGGCTACACGGACGAAATCATCTCGGTTTATCTGGCGCGGGGCCTGCGGTTCGGCGAACAGGAGCTGGACGAAGGGGAATTTCTCAACGTGGTGCGCATGCCGCTTGAGCGGGCCGTGCGGATGGTGCTGGACGGGGAACTGCCCGACGCAAAAACGCAGGTGGGGCTGCTCAAAGCCTGGGCGCTGCTCCGGGAAAAACAGGACGCCGGCGTTGCCGGCGGGAGGTGATCGCTTGAAAATCCCGTTTTATAAAATGCAGGGCACCGGCAACGATTATGTTTATATCGACTGCTTCGACCGGGATGTGGAGAACCCGCCGGCGCTTTCCCGCCAGATTTCGGACCGGCATTTCGGCATCGGCTCCGACGGGCTGATTCTGCTGCGCCGCTCGAACGTGGCCGACGTGAAGATGAGCATGTATAACGCCGACGGCTCCGAGGGGAAAATGTGCGGCAACGGCATCCGCTGCGTGGGCAAGCTCGCCTACGAGCTGGGTCTTGCGCGCGGCACGGCCGTTACGGTGGAGACGCTTTCGGGAATCCGGCAGCTGAAGCTCAATATCCGCGGCGGAAAAGTGGAGAGCGTGCGCGTGAACATGGGCGCGCCCGCGCTGGAAAGCGAAAAAATTCCCGTGAAGTTCGACGCGCCGCGCGTGGTGAACGCCTCCGTGCCCATTGCGGGAGGATTTCGCATCACCTGCGTTTCCATGGGCAATCCCCACGCCGTGACGTTTGTGGACGACGTGGACGCGCTGGATCTTGAAAAGCTCGGCCCGCAGTTTGAAACCCACCCGATGTTTCCGGAGCGCGTGAACACCGAGTTCGTGCAGGCCCTGGACGCGGCGCACCTGAAGATGCGCGTGTGGGAGCGCGGCAGCGGCGAAACCTTCGCCTGCGGCACGGGCGCCTGCGCCGCCGCCGTGGCGGCTTGCTTAAACGGCGTTTCCCCGCGCGGGGAGGATTTGACCCTGCAACTGCGCGGCGGCGACCTGATCATCCGCTGGGAAAACGACACCGTGTGGATGACCGGGCCCGCGAAGCTCGTCTTCACCGGGGAGATCGAGCTCGAATAAGAAAACGCGCGACGCGGCCCGGGGAAAACCGGGCGAACAAGCAATATGGAGGGTTTTGAAGTGGCATTTGCAAACGAACATTACGGTGAACTCGGGCAGAATTATCTGTTTGCGGAGGTGGGCAAGCGCGCGGCGGCCTACGCCGCGGCGCATCCCGAACAAAAGATGATCTCCCTGGGGATCGGCGACGTGACGCTGCCGCTGCCGCGCGCCTGCATCGAAGCCATGCACAAAGCCGTGGACGAGATGGGCGACGCCGCGACCTTCCGCGGCTACAGCCCGGCCTGCGGATACGATTTTCTGGTGGACGCCATTGTGAAAAACGAGTACGCCGCGCGGGGCGTGCAGCTCGACCCCTCCGAGATCGTGGTGAGCGACGGCGCGAAAAGCGACACCGGCAACATCGGCGACATCTTTAGCGGCGCGAATGTTGTAGCCATCACCGACCCGGTGTACCCCGTGTATCTCGACACCAACGTCATGGCGGGGCGCGAAATCAAACTCGTGCCGTGCCGCGAGGAGAACGGCTTCGCGCCGCTTCCGCCCGATTTCCACGCCGACCTGGCCTACCTGTGCTCCCCGAACAACCCCACCGGCGCCGTGATGAGTCGCGGGCTGCTGCGCGCCTGGGTGGACTGGGCGCATCAAAACGGCGCGGTGCTGCTGTTCGACGCTGCCTACGAACGGTTCATCACCGAGCCCGACGTGCCGCACAGCATCTTCGAGATCGAGGGCGCGCGGGACTGCGCCATCGAGTTCCGGAGCTTTTCCAAAACAGCGGGCTTTACCGGCACGCGCTGCGGCTACACCGTGGTGCCGAAAGGCCTTACGGCGAAAACGCCCGGCGGCGGGGAGCTGAACCTGCATCAGCTCTGGGTGCGCCGGCAATCCACCAAATACAACGGCACCGCCTATATCATCCAGCGCGGAGCGGAGGCCGTTTTCACGCCCGAGGGCCGGGCGCAGTGCATGGAGCACATCGGCTACTACCTCGAGAACGCGCGCATCATCCGCGAAGGGCTTACCAAGGCCGGATTCTCCTGCTCGGGCGGCGTGAGCGCCCCGTATATCTGGGTGAAATGCCCCTCGGGCGTCGATTCGTGGGCCTTCTTCGACCGGCTTCTTACGAGCTGCGCCGTGGTGGGCACGCCCGGCTCGGGGTTCGGCAAAATGGGAGAGGGCTTTTTCCGGCTCACTTCCTTCGGGAGCCGGGAGAATACCGTGGAAGCCGTGGAGCGCATCCGGAAGGCGTTCTGACGCGATTCTCCGGTTATCGTTAGAGAAAGGCATAGAGGGCTGCGGGGCGGACGAAATCCGTTTTGCAGCCCTCTTTTTTACGCATATGATCCGTTTCTCCGGTTGAAAAGCGGATAAAACCCGCGGCGGAAGCTTTTTTCTAGGGGCTTTGGCGCGGATTTTATCCATACGCCGGCCGGAAAACAGGGCCGCCCGCCGCGGAACGGGAACCGCGCCCGCAACATACCATTTAAGGAGAGCGTGAACAATTTCAGAACATACGGGCCGCGGCGCGGACATACGGAGAGGGCGGGGTTTATGGCGACCATTGCGATTACGGTGGAGCTGAAGGATTCGGAGCTCGGCGGGGCGCTGGCGGAGCTGATGCAGGTGCTGGAGCGGCGCGGCGCGAAAACGTCCGCCGGGAACAGCATGGGGAATACGCAGGCGGTTTCGCCCGCGGAGTACGCGGCAAAGGGCGGCGCGGCAAGCCCGCAGGCAGTTTCGCCCGCGGCAACCGGTATGCCGCCGGCGGTGGGAACGGGCAAGAACGGTACGGCGGGAGCCGTTTCGGCCGCGGAAAACGGCGCGGGAAGCCCGCAGGCGGTTTCGCCTGCGGCAACCGGTATGCAGCCGGCAGCGGGAACGGGCAAGAACGGTGCGAACGAGGCCGTTTCGCCCGCGGAATACGCGCCGAAGGGCGGCGCGGGGAGCGCGCAGGCGGTTTCGCCGGCGGCAGCCGGTATGCCGCCGATGCTCACCATGCCCTCCGCCCCGCACGGCACGGGGAGCGGGCCGCTGGTGTGGTCGCTGCCCGGCAGTGCCGCCGACCCGCAGGCGGCGCGCCGCAAAGGCTCCGCCGAAGCGGCGGACACGCCTGCCGCCGGGGCGGAACGGGCGCGCATCACCTTCGACGACATCGCGCGCGCGGCGTGGTCGCTGGTGGAGGCGGGGCGCGGGGTGCCGTTCCACGACCTGCTGAGGCGGTTCGGCATTCAGGCGCTGACGCAGCTTCCCCGGGAACGGTTCGAGCCGTTCGCGGAAGCATTGCGGCAGCTGGGCGTGACAGTCTGAACCTATTGGCCGGGGCCGGCGCGGGGAAAAGAACGGGAGCCACGGACGAAAACCGGCGGGGCGGGCGCCCCGCCGCGGCTTGACAGGCTCCGCGCGCGCGCCTTATAATGAAAGATACATGCGAAGCCGGCCGGCCCGCGCCCGGGCGGGGTTTGTGCGGCCGTTTCCTCCGTGCGGGGAAACGGCCGGGTTTCCTTTTCCGCGCAAGGGAAAAAACGCCCTGCGCGCGGGACAAGCCGGGGCGCGGCGGGGATGCCGCGGAGCCGAAATTTGCATGGAAACGCGGCGCTTTGCACAGACGGACGGAACCGCCGCACCCGCGCGGGCGCGCGGCGCGGTTTGGATAAAGGAAAGGATGAGCCTTTATGGCAGAACTCGCGAAGACCTACGAACCCCAGGAGGTGGAGGACCGCATCTACCGCTTCTGGCTCGACGGGGGCTATTTTCACGCTGAGGCGGACGCAAAGGACGGCGCCGGCTCGCCCAAAACGCCGTATACCATCGTCATTCCGCCCCCGAACATCACGGGGCAGCTCCATATGGGGCACGCGCTCGACGAAACGCTGCAGGACATCCTCATCCGGTTCCGGCGGATGCAGGGCTATGAGGCGCTGTGGCTGCCCGGTACCGACCACGCCTCCATCGCTACCGAGGCAAAGATCGTGGCGGCCCTGAAAAAAGAGGGCGTTTCCAAAGAGCAGCTCGGGCGCGAGAAATTCCTCGAACGCGCCTGGGAGTGGAAAAAACAATACGGCGGGCGCATCGTGGACCAGCTCAAGAAGCTCGGCTCCTCGTGCGACTGGGAGCGCGAGCGCTTCACGCTGGACGAGGGCTGCAGCAAGGCGGTGCGCGAGGTGTTCGTGCGCCTCTACGAAAAAGGGCTGATCTACCGCGGCGAGCGCATCATCAACTGGTGCCCCGCCTGCAAAACCTCCATTTCGGACGCCGAAGTGGAGTATGAGGAGAAGGACGGTTTCTTCTGGCATCTGCGCTACCCCCTCACCGACGGAAGCGGGGAGATCCAGCTTGCCACCACGCGCCCCGAAACGCTGCTCGGGGATACCGCCGTGGCCGTGCATCCCGACGACCCGCGCTACAAGCACCTGGTGGGCAAAACCGTGCGGCTGCCGCTCGTGGGGCGCGAGATCCCCATTGTGGCGGACGAATACGTGGAGCGCGATTTCGGCACCGGCGCGGTGAAAATCACCCCGGCGCACGATCCCAACGACTTCGAGGTGGGCCTGCGCCACCATCTGCCCGTCATCAACGTCCTCAACGAAGACGCAACCGTGAACGAAAACGGCGGCGAATACGCGGGGCTCGACCGCTATGAAGCGCGCAAAAAGATCGTGGAGGCGCTCGAAGCGGGCGGATTCCTCGTGAAAACCGAGGCCATCAAGCACAACGTGGGCTCGTGCTACCGCTGCCACACCACCGTGGAGCCGCGCGTTTCCAAACAGTGGTTCGTGAAGATGCAGCCGCTGGCGGAACCGGCCATCCGGGCCGTGCAGGACGGGCGCATCCGCTTTATCCCGGAGCGGTTCGAGAAAATCTATTTCCACTGGATGGAGAACATCAAGGATTGGTGCATCTCGCGCCAGCTCTGGTGGGGCCACCGCATTCCGGCGTGGTACTGCGCGGACTGCGGAAAAACCGTTGTGGCGCGCGAAACGCCCGAAACCTGCCCCTACTGCGGCGGAAAACGGCTCGGGCAGGACCCGGACACGCTGGATACCTGGTTTTCCTCGGCGCTGTGGCCTTTTTCCACGCTCGGCTGGCCGGATAAAACGCCGGAGCTTTCGTATTTTTACCCCACCGACACGCTCGTGACGGGCTACGACATCATCTTTTTCTGGGTGGCGCGCATGATCTTTTCGGGCCTCGAGCACATGGGCGAGGTGCCGTTCCGCACCGTGCTCATCCACGGCCTGGTGCGCGACGCGCAGGGGAGAAAAATGTCCAAATCCCTGGGCAACGGCATCGACCCGCTTCAGGTGATCGAACAGTACGGCGCCGACGCGCTGCGCTTTACGCTGGCCACGGGCAACAGCCCCGGGAACGACATGCGCTTTTCGAGCGAGAAGGTGGAATCCAGCCGCAATTTCGCCAATAAGATCTGGAACGCTTCGCGGTTTATCCTGATGAACTGCGAAGGCTTCGACGTGCCCTGCGCGCTGCCCGAAACCCTCGCCACCGAGGATAAGTGGGTGCTGGGCAAATGGAACGCCCTGTGCGCCGCCGTAACCGAAAACCTGGAGAAATTTGAGCTGGGGCTCGCCGTGCAGAAGCTCTACGATTTCATCTGGGATATCTTCTGCGACTGGTATATCGAGCTTGCCAAATCGCGCCTGCAGCAGGGCGGCGAGGCGGCGGCCACCGCGCGGCAGGTGCTCGTGTGGGTGATGACGCGCACGCTCGAGCTGCTGCACCCGTTCATGCCGTTCATCACCGAGGAGATCTGGCGCACGCTGCCCCACGGCGAGGGCGAAAGCATCATGCACGCCGCGTGGCCGAAGCCCGACGCCGCCTTGGAGTTCCCCGCCGAGGAGGCTTCCATGGAGCGCGTGATGACGGCCATCCGTGCCATCCGCAACCGGCGGGCCGAGATGAACGTGCCGCCCACGCGCAAGGCGCACGCCTATATTGAAAGCGCTTACGCAGCCGATTTCGAGGCGGGCGCGGCATTCCTGGAACGGCTGGCTTATTGCAGCGGCGTGACGGTGGGCGAGAAGTTCGACCTCGAAAACGCCGTGCAGATCGTGACAGCGGACGCCCGCGTGTGGATTCCCATGGGCGAGCTGGTGGATCTCGAAAAAGAGAAAGCGCGGCTGGAAAAAGAACTGCAGAAGGACGAGCAGTTCCTCGCCTCCATCGAGAGGAAGCTCGCGAACGAGGGCTTCGTGGCCAAGGCGCCCGAAAGCGTGGTGGCGGCCGAGCGCGACAAAGCCGCGAAGCTGCGCGAGAAGATCGCGCTCACGCGCGACAGTCTGGCAAAATTCTGAACAAAAAGCGCGCCCCCAGTGGGAAGGCGGCGCGCGTTTCAGTGCCCGGCCGGCCCGG
>JAEWAU010000041.1 GCA_023391535.1 Bacillota bacterium
GCCGGGCTGCAAATCGATTCTACCCCCAGATTGCTATTTGCCGTGGGCCGCCCCCGGATGACCTCCGGCGCGGCCCGTTTGTTTGATGCGACGATCCGATTGAAAAAGCGGATGATACGAACCTTCAATAAAAAAGTATGGATAAAAATCCGCTTTAAAAACTTGCAGGCATTCCCGCGCGCCCTCTGCCGCGCAGAAAGAAAGGATGGACGGCTTGATGAATATTCTGGCGATCGGCGACGTCGTCGGCTCTGCCGGCTGTGAATTCGTGCGCCGGCACCTGCCCGCGCTCAAAAAGCTGTACCACGCCGACGTGTGCATCATCAACGGCGAAAACTCGGCCGACGGCAACGGCATCACGCCCGGCTCCGCCATGCATCTGTTCACCAGCGGCGCCGATGTGATCACCACGGGAAACCACGTGTTCCGCCGGCACGAGATCACGGCCTATTTCGACGAGAATCCCCCCGTGCTGCGCCCCGCCAACTACCCCGAAGCCTGCCCCGGCCGCGGCGTATATCTGCTGGATACCGGCCGCGCGCTTCTCTGCGTGGTAAACCTGATCGGCACCGTCTTTATGGACGCGCTGGGAAACCCGTTCGCCGCAGCGGACGCGATTTTGAAAGAGACGGGCGACGCCATCGTCGTGGTCGATTTTCACGCGGAGGCCACCTCCGAAAAGCGCGCCCTGGGCTACTATCTGGACGGGCGCGTAGCCGCGCTGTGGGGCACGCACACCCATGTGCAAACCGCCGACGAGCAGATTCTGCCGCACGGCACCGGCTATATCACCGACCTCGGCATGACGGGCCCGTCGGTTTCGGTGCTGGGCGTGGAGCCCGAACGCGTCATCCAGCGCTTTCAGACGCACATGCCCGTGCGGTTCGACACGGCCAAGGGAGCCTGCTCCCTTTCGGGCGCCCTGTTCGAGATCGACACGCAGACGCGCAAAACCACGGGTGTCACCCGCATCCACATCGAATGAGGCAAAGAGCCCGCTCCCACAGCTCCCGACGGCCGCGTTTCCGCGCGGCCGTTTTTTTGCGCGCATACGGAGAAGCATCCGGTTCCTGTGGAGAAAAATGTATATTATATGAAATATTCCATTATATTACTTGTATTTTGTAAATTTTAGCGTTAAAATAGGGGCATTGCACAGTGATCTTATAAAAGACCGGGAAGCTGCATAGGGTCTGTTCGCCTTTGCGAAAAGGCAAAACGCTTCGAAAGGGCCCATTCTTTCTGGGAATGCCGCAGAACGTCAGCACGGGAAAGGGGTGGAAGGCCATGGAAATCATCAAAGTTTCCTCCAAATCGGCGCCGCACGCGGTTGCCGGCGCCATTGCAAACACCATTCGGGAAAATCAGGTGGCCGAGATCCAGTCCGTAGGGGCCGGCGCCACCAATCAGGCCGTCAAATCCATCGCCATTGCGCGCGGATACCTGGCCCCTTCCGGAATCGACATCGTCTGCGTCCCGGGATTTGCCTCCGTGGAACTGGACGGCGAGCAGCGCACCGCCATCCGTTTGGTGGTAAAAGCCCTTTAAACAGGCCGCGTAAGCCAAAAAAACCGCCCGGCGCATCACGCGCGCCGGGCGGTTTTTTCTGCCTGCTCCCCCTGTTCCCTGCGCTTTGGGCGCTGTTACGCCTCCGCCACCGCCGCGCAGGCCGTGCCGTCGGGCAGGCGGCCCACCTCGATGCGCGCCGGAATGCGCGCGCGCAGGTCGCCCACGTGCGAAATGATCCCCACGAGCCGGCCCGTGCGGCGCAGGCGCTCCAGCGCGCCCATGGCGGTATCGAGCGCCTCGGCGTCGAGCGAGCCGAAACCCTCGTCGATAAACAGCGAATCAAGCCGGATACCGCCCGCGTAGGACTGCACCACATCCGAAAGCCCGAACGCGAGCGACAGGGAGGCTAAGAACATTTCGCCGCCCGAAAGGGTGTTGACGCTGCGCTCGCCGCCCTCCCACGAGTCGTTCACCGTGAGATCCAGCCCCTTGGAGCCGCCGCCGCGCCCCGGCGACGCCGCACGGCACAGCGTGTAACGGCTTTTGGTAAGCTGCGCGAGATGGACGTTCGCGCAGGACAGAATATCGTCGAGCATCAGGCCCAGCACAAACTGGTGCACGGGCGTTTTAAGGGGATTGTCACCTCGGCACAGGGAGGCCAGGCGTTCGTAAAGCGCGTAATCGGCGCGCAGGCGTTCCTCGCCTTCGGCCAGCCTGGCGAGCTGTTCGCGCACGCCGTGCAGATTTTTTTCCTCCGCCTCCAGAGCGCCGCGTTTTGCCGCCGCCTGCTCCGCCGCCGCGCGCGCGGCCTCCGCCTGCGCCTCTAAGGCGGCCGTGTCGGGCTTTTCCGCGCCGTCCAGTTCCTGTTCCAGCGCCGCTTTTTTATCACGCTGGAGCGCAAGCTCACGGTCGTAGGCGGCAAGGGAATCGTGAAGCTGCGCGCGCAGAGGTTCCTCGAGGGCGAGCTCCGCCGCCCGCGCGCCCTCCGGCAGGCCCGAGGCCGCGAAACGCACGCCCCAGGCAGCCTGCGCCGCGGCGCGCCGCTCCCGCGCGGAAGCGAGGGCGCTCTGCGCGGCCTCGAGC
>JAEWAU010000076.1 GCA_023391535.1 Bacillota bacterium
CGCGGCGCCGCCGCTTTTGCGTGTTCGGGGGAAGCACCCGCGCTCACTTTTCCGCTTTACGCGCGCGCAGCACCTTGACGATGGCGTTTGTGAACACCGAGGTCAGCGCCATGGCGATGGCCATGGCCGCGATGGCGAGCAGCGTGGAGGTGCCCGTGGTGCCCGCCTGCGCGTCCTGCCCGCGCACCAGGTACATCATGGTCTGGTACAGGCCGAAGCCGGGCACCAGCGGGATGATGGCCGGCACGATAAACACGGTTACCGGCATTTTGACGACGCGCGCCAGCGCTTCGCTGCAGGCCGCCATCACGAGCGAGCCCGTAAAATAGCCGGCAATGGGGGAGCCGAGCAGCAGCGCCGTCCATTCGTAAACGGCATACCCCACCGCGCCCAGCACCGAGCTGAACCAGACGGCCTTTTTCGGCACCCGGAACAGAATGGCGAAAAAGAACGTGGCGGGGACGCAGATGAGCATATCGCGCAGGATATTCCAATGCATAGGGCAGCTTCCTTTTCAGGGCGCGTTTACAGCATTTCCAGAAAAGATTGGCACGTTCCGAAGCGTTCCGCCTTTCCGCCAAAGGCGGATAGACGCAGCGCAACTCCTCACAAACTTTTCCGGAATTGCGATAGGCGCCGCGGTTTTTCAGGCGAGAAACTGAAAATAGAGCTTGAGCGCCAGGCCCACGCCGAACGCGAGCGACGCCACGGCTAAAAGCGCCTCCGCTCCGCGCGAAACGCCCGAAAGCAGATCCCCGCGGATGGTGTCGCGGATGGCGTTTGTCATGGCGACGCCGGGCAGCAGGGGCATCATGGCGCCGGTTACGATCTTATCCAAGCTGCCCGTGCCCGTGAACCGCGTAAACAGCAGCGCGCCCGCCGTAAGCAGGAATCCGCCGAGAAAATTCACCGTAAACTGGAACATGTCCTCTATCTTGATGCGTTCGGCCAGCAGCTGCACGGCCATGCCGCAGAGCGTGGCGGCCAGAAAATCGTAGCCGTTGCCGCGAAAGAGCAGCGCGAAGCAGCCCGAGGAAGCGCCGGCGGCCAGCACGGGCACCCATCCGCGGCGGGGCTTTTCCTCCGCGATGGCGTTCAGGCGTTCGCGCGCCTCTCCGAGGTTCATCCCGCCCGCGGCGATCTGCCGCGCCACGCAGTTCACCTCTTCCACGGCCGTGAGGTTGAACCCCCGCTTGTGAATACGCTTGAGTGTGGCGGCGGCCTGAGAATCGCCGCGGGAAGCGGTGATAAATACTCCCGTGGCGAGGGCCATCACTTCGGCGTCCGCAAGGCCGAACGCCCGGCATATCCGCTGGGCGGTTTCCTCCGCCCGGTAGGTTTCCCCACCGTTTTCCAGAATGATGCGGGCGCTCAGCCGCGCCACCAGCACGATTTCGCCCGGTTCCGGGTATTCCGACGGCATGACGGCCTCCTCGCTGCTCTGCGATGGATGCGGAAGCAAACGCGTTCCGCATGGGTTTGGATGCGTAATTTATCGGAGCTTCGTATTCTGCTGCGCGCCGAAAACGCGGCGCCCGTTTCGACCAGTACTATGATACGTTCTGCGCGGCGATTATGCAAGGGTCTTTTGCCAAAGCGGCTCTTTTACATGATTTTCCGGTAAAAACGGGTGGCAGACGGCGGCTGCGAAAGGCGCCCGTTTCTTTTAAAATTTGACAGGAACGCCGCGTCGCGCAGGCGCTCCTAAATACCGCGCCGCAGGGAATACTGAGTACGAAAGCCGCATTTTACAGGCGAGGCCGCGTTGGTTTGGCGGAAAATACGGGGAGGCTTTCATCGATTTCCATAAATTATCTCACTGGTTCCTTGAAAAACCGTTATGCTAACAATTTCGTAATATTTTCTTAATTCTCCTTTCATTTTTTCACGATAGTATTATAATAGTAACTGGTTTTCCGGGCGATATTCAAAGACGTTCCGGGGGAGCGAGTTGTCTGCAGGGAATAGGGGCGCCCCGCAGGCGGTTTTTTTCTCCGCATATCCGGGCGTTTCCGAAATACGGCCTGCGGAAAACCGCGGGCAGGCGCCTGCGGCCCGGACATCCCGCCGAGGATGCCGGCCGGCAGAGCGAACGCCCCCAATTTATGATATTGGAGACCTGATTTTGTTCACAAAAATAAGGACACAGGTTTTGGAGCCCTTTCAAAAGCTCGCGACTCCGGAAAAGCTGATGATGATCCTCACCATCAGCGTTTTTCTGCCTGTGTATCTCACCGTTCCCGCAATCCTGGCGGTGTGCGGCATCATCCTGTATCAGCACAGACATTATACGGTTTCCCGCTGGCTTGTCAATCTGCTGCCGCTGGGCTTCGAATGCTTCGCGGTGCTGGTCGTGCCGCTGTTTTACCGGAATTATGCCGGCTTTTTGTGCGGAATCCTGTTCGTTCTCTATGTGATGCTGGCCGTTTATTTCAACCGCACCTCGGCGCCGCGCCTGTTCGAAGCGGTAACCGATCTGCTCTGTTTTCTGAGCGTGCCGTGCATCGCCATCGCCATGTTCCAGCGTTTCGTCCTGAACCAGGAGCGGATGGTGGCTTTAACCTACAACTCCAATTTCTACGCGTTTATGATCGAACTGATCATTGTCGTCTGCTTCTACAAAGCCATCACCCTACCGCAGCGCAAATGGGGCTACCTCGCCATCGCCGCGGCGAACGCCGTAACGCTGTTCCTCACAGGCTGCCGTTCCGCCTGGTGCGGCCTTGCGGTGGGGCTGTTCGCGCTGTTTTTCCTTCTCAAAAAGCGTTCGTACGCGCAGTTGCTGGCCGTGCTCACCGCGGCGGCGGCCGTGGCCATCTCGTTCGACCATGCCCTCCTGCCGCGCTATTCGGATTTTAACCCCACCCTCTCGAACCGGATCTACATATGGAAAACGGCCCTGGTCGATTTTGCCCACCATCCGCTGTTCGGCAGGGGGCTGCTTGCGCTGTATCAGGTTACGGGCAACCCGGTTACGCCCCACGCGCACAGCCTGTATCTGGACGTTCTGGAGTGCGAGGGCATTGTGGGAGCGGTGATTCTTTCCGCCTATGCCGTTTTGATCGTGCGCCAGCTCGTTGCCGCCTACCGCTCCGGCGATTCCGCCATGGCCGGCCGCTCCTCGCTGGTGCTGGCCCTCGCGGCGGCCATCTGCACCCACGGCGTAACGGATATTCCGCTCATGGGCGCGCAAACCGGCCTGCTGGTCGTTTTGCTGATCTCCGTGCGCCCGCAGGCCGCGCTGGAATACAGCGTTGTGCAAAAACAGCGCATTCTCTCGCGCACGTATCTTCAGCGTTTTCTGCACGCGTTCAAGAAGGAAAACGTGACCTGATCCGTTTTTCCCCTCTTCCGCGCCGCCTTGCCTTTCTCCCGAAAACCGTAAAAGCGCCGCGCAGCGGGTTTTTTACCCGACTTGCGCGGCGCTTTTTTTCTGCCTTTCCGGGCAATTACAGCGCCTGCTGCCATTTGAGCGCGCCAAAATAGAACTCCATGAGGTACTCGCGGCTGATGTGCGCGCGCTTGAGCAGAATGTCCATAATGCTCCAGTCCGCGCGCTCAAACGCGAGGACCGCGTCCAGGGCGCGCCGAATCTCGTTGTCCTTGCCCAGCAGCGCGTCTTTCACGGCGCTGTCCAGCGGCAGGCGGAGCAGAATCTTCTCCATTTCCTCGTTGAGAAGCTGGTCGAGAGAGGAAAAGATGCCCGTGATAAAGTAGCTGGATGGCGAGGCGCGGTGGAGCGGCTGGCGGGCGATCATCTGGAGCATCTTCCCGCGGATCACGCAGGTGCGCACCAGCTCCGCGTTTTCGGGGTTCTGGACGCCGCTCAGGATCATCAGGTTGACCCATTGGAGCATTTCCTGCACGCCGAGATAGACCACCGCCTCCTGAATGGACTTTGCGGGGGTCTTTTTGCCGTAATAGACGGAGTTTGCCATGCGCAGCAGTTTATAGGAAAGGCCCACGTCGCTCTCGATGATTCCGGCGACCTTCTCCATGTCCGGCTCCTCGCTCTTGAGCTCCCGGAGGATTCCCAGAAGGTTCGCGTCGAGCGTGCCGATATTTTTGGCGCCTATCAGGCACGGGTGGCTGAAAAAATACCCCTGGAACAGGCTGTAGCCCATTTCAACGGCCTGCTTGTATTGCTCCGCGGTTTCCACCTTTTCCGCCAGAAACGTGACTTTATCCCCGTAACGGCGCATCAGATTCAGCTGCGCGGACTTCGGAACCTCGTTGAATTCGATCTTGATGATGCCCGCGAGATCGAGCAGCTGATAGGTGGGCGAGTTCTCGTCCCCCGCCGGAAAATCGTCGAGCGCGAGCGTATACCCCGCATCCCGAAGCTTGCGGCAGGCGTTGCGCACCCCGTCCGTCGCCCGGACATGCTCGAGGACTTCCACGACCACCCGCTCCTTGGGCAGAAGCAGCGGCACTTCTTCCTGCAAAAACTGCTGGGAAAAATTAATAAAGCCTTTTCCTTTGCCGATCAGCTGGTCGAAACCCGTAAGGAGAAAAGAAGCGTCGATTACGGAAGCCGTGGTCTGGCTGTCGTCGGAGCCGTCGTAAAAGTCGTTATGTCCGCTCCGGTAAAGCAGTTCATACCCGTATACATCCATATTCCGGTCAAAAATCGGCTGACGGGCCACATATACATCCAAAAAAGATCTCCTCCGCAAATGTAAACTGTGCGTTCCCTTCGCACTGCGCCGTCCGCATCGCCGTTCCCGCGCCGGCTATCCAATCCGGCCCGGATACGCCGTCCATATTTCGAATAGTACCGTCTTTAGTCTACCATAATATTGTCGGGTTGTCTATTATTTTAATCTGTTCCGGATTTCTGCAAATTCGCACGATGCGTAGAAATCCGGATAAACTCCGCGAAATCCAACGAAATCCGAAAGTATTTCCGGCGGATCCGTTTTTTCGCGCGGAAAAAGTCAAAAAGGCGCAATATTCAAAAAATAATGAAGTTTTTTCGCGGGATTGATTGACGAAACGCGGAAGAATGGGTATAATCATCATGATTTGCATATTGTTTCGGCGCGGCATGCCGCGCCGAAAAGTGGAATTCATCGGAGCCGGCCGGCACGGGCGGCTCCGTTCGGCGCTGCCGGAAAGGAAGGAACCATATATGTCCAAAGCATTGATCATCGGTGCGGGCGGAGTCGCCAGCGTGGCGATTCACAAATGCTGCCAGCACCCCGAGGTTTTTGAGGAAATCTGCATCGCCAGCCGCACGCTCTCCCGCTGCGACGCCATCAAAGCGCAGCTCGCGGGCAGCGAAACCGTCGTCCAAACCGCGCAGGTGGACGCGGATAACGTCCCGGAGCTTGTGGCGCTCATCCGGCGTTTCCGGCCGGATATCGTCATGAACCTCGCGCTGCCCTACGAGGACCTGCATATCATGGACGCCTGCCTCGAAGCGGGCGTGGACTATCTGGACACCGCCAACTACGAGCCGCCCGAAACGGCGAAGTTCGAATACAAGTGGCAGTGGGCCTACCGCGAGCGCTACAAGGCGGCCGGCCTCACGGCGCTTCTGGGCAGCGGGTTCGACCCGGGCGTCACCAGCGTGTTCGTCGCCTATGCGCAGAAGCACTATTTCGATACGATCGAGCAGATCGATTTTATCGACGCGAACGGCGGGGACCACGGCTACCCCTTCGCCACCAACTTCAATCCCGAGATCAACATCCGCGAGGTAACGGCCAACGGCCATTACTACAAGGACGGGCAGTTCCACACCACCGATCCGCTGGCCGTCAAGCGCGTATACGACGTCCCCGAAATCGGCCCGCGGGATATTTATCTGCTCCACCACGAGGAGCTGGAATCCCTTGCGAAGAACATCAAGGGCGTGCGGCAGATGCGTTTCTGGATGACTTTTTCCCAGAGCTATCTGACCCATCTGCGCGTGCTGCAGGACGTGGGCATGACCTCCATCGAGCCCATCGAGTTCGAAGGGCAGAAGATCGTGCCGCTGCAGTTTTTAAAGGCCGTGCTGCCCGACCCCGCCTCCCTGGGCCCGCGCACGAAGGGCAAAACCAACATCGGCGCCATTCTGCAGGGCACCAAGGGCGGCAAGCCGCTCACCTATTATATTTACAACGTGTGCGACCATCAGGAGTGCTACCGGGAAGTCGGCTCGCAGGCCGTGGCCTACACCACCGGCGTGCCCGCCATGATCGGCGCGATGATGCTGCTCAAGGGGCTGTGGAAGCGCCCCGGCGTGAACAACATTGAGGAGTTCGACCCCGACCCGTTCATGCAGGCGCTAAACGAGAACGGCCTGCCCTGGCAGGAAAATTTCCACCCCGTGCTGGTGGACTGACGGGCGGAGGCGCGCATGAAAACGGCTTTTGACCCGGCGAAAACGCCTTCCCCCTGCTTTGTGGTGGATGAGGACCTACTGCTCCGGAACCTTACGCTGCTGCAAAGCGTGCAGCGGCACACCGGCTGCCGCATTCTGCTCGCGCAAAAGGGATTCTCGCTGTTTGCGCTCTATCCGCTCATCGGGCGGTACCTTGCGGGCGTCACCTCCAGCTCGCTGTTCGAGGCGCGGCTCGGCGCCGAAAAGATGGGGCTTGAAACGCACATCTTCTCCCCCGCTTACCGCGACGACGAGTTCGGCGAGATCCTGCGCTTCTGCGACCATATCGTGTTCAACTCGTTTTCCCAGTGGCGTCACTTCAAAAGCCGCGTGCAGGGAGCTTCCAAAAAAATAAGCTGCGGTATCCGCGTCAACCCCGAATACTCCGAGCAGGAGCACGCCGTCTACGACCCCTGCGCGCCGCTCTCGCGCCTGGGCGTTACGGCCGCGCAGTTTCGCCCGGACGAACTGGAGGGCCTGGAGGGCCTGCATTTCCACACGCTTTGCGAGCAGGGTGCCGAAGCTCTGGCGCACACGCTGAACGCGTTCGAGGAAAAGTTCGGCCGGTTCCTCCCTGGCCTCAAATGGCTCAACATGGGCGGCGGGCACCATATCACGCGGCCGGGCTACGACGTGGCCCTGCTGGAACGCTGCATAGCAAGCGTGCAGGAGCGTTACGGCGTGCAGGTCTACCTGGAGCCGGGCGAGGCCGTGGCGCTGAACACGGGCTTTCTGGTGGCACAGGTGCTCGATATTGTGGAAAACGGCGGGAAAATCGCCGTGCTGGATACCTCCGCGGAATGCCATATGCCCGACGTTCTGGAAATGCCCTACCGCCCCGAAATCATCGGGGCCGGCCTGCCCGGCGAAACGCCCTTCACCTACCGGCTGGGCGGCCCCACCTGCCTTGCGGGAGATATCGTGGGCGACTATTCCTTTCCCGCTCCGCTGCGCCCGGGCGACCGGCTTGTGTTCACCGATATGGCGCACTATTCGATGGTGAAAACCAATATGTTC
The DNA here is from genome assembly GCA_023391535.1 of Bacillota bacterium. Classification (GTDB taxonomy): domain Bacteria; phylum Bacillota; class Clostridia; order Oscillospirales; family Ethanoligenentaceae; genus JAEWAU01. The sequence goes on from JAEWAU010000076.1 coordinate 7,388, forward strand.
AACGGCATCAACCTCCCTTCCATCGCGCTCTGGAGCGAGCGGGAGGGGCTGCGCGTCATCCGCCGGTTCGGCTATGAGGATTACGCTTCGCGTCTTTCCTGACCCGCTCGCGCGGGCGGGCGCTCCGCTTCCGCCGCTCTAACGCAAAACGCCGCGCAGGTTCTGCCTGCGCGGCGTTTTTGCGATGGGGGCTTTTTATAAGGTCAGAAATCCGTTTTCCACAAACCGTGGAGGTTGCAGTACGCATAAACGGCGCCATGTTCCGCGGCGGCGAATTCGGCAGCAGGCTGGTCGCCCGGCCTGAGCTCCGCAAACTCCACGCGGCCGTCCGAAACAAGGGCGATCCACTCGATGTAGTGCGCTTCGGTCATCGGGTGCAGCGTGGAGCCCACGGCTACCTTCAGCTTGCCGCCCTCTTTTGTAACGACGGGAACGTGCTTTTCCTGCGCCGCGTCGGTGGAATTGGCAACGAGCTTCTCCATGGCGTTTCCGCAGCAGGTGAGCGTTCCGCCTCCGTTCTGGAGCTGGGCTACGATGTTGCCGCAGGTATTACAACGGAAAAATGCGATCTCTGCCATCTGAAAAACTTCCTTTCGACCGGTTGATTTTTTCTTTTTACCTTGTCTTCTTGTCTTTATAACGCGGAGCTTTCGGTTTGGGATTGCCACTGTTTATGTGCTGCGGGCCGCGCGGCCCGCCGGAATGCAAACGGAAAACAGGTCATTCGCCGAAAATGCAGCCCTGCGGAAATTCGGCCGAGCAGCTTGCCTCGTCCGGAATGGAGAAAAGCTCCCGCTCATTTTGTTCCGCGCCCTCCTGTTCGGCCGCGCGCCGCGTCTCGATGTCTTCTCTCTTCATAAAAAGCTGCCTCCTTATTTTTTGCCTTACCCCGCTTTGCGGGGTTTTGGTTTTTCGTTCCTTGTTCTGTATGTAGTATACCTTAATTGTATACTTATTTCAACTGTGATTATGCCGATAATTTCGTCTGTTTTCGGGCATATCTTGCGCCTATTGCACAATATCGGAGCAGGCCGGTGCGCGTCAGCGCCGAAAAAATGGGCTGTTGCGAAATGAATTGGAATTCATTTCGCAACAGCCCATTTACAGCCGCGCGGTTTTGCGGTTTATTCCGCCATCGGTTTTTTCACATTGCTGCGCATCCGCTGCGCATGGTCGAGGATGCGCTTGCGCAGACGAATGCTCTTGGGCGTGATCTCCATGAGCTCGTCCTCCGCGATGAACTCGAGAGATTCCTCAAGGCTCATGATGTGCGGAGGTACAAGGCGCAGGGATTCGTCGCTGGCGGAAGAACGCATGTTGGTCACGTGCTTCTTCTTGCAGACGTTCACGACGATGTCCTCTCCCTTGGGCGAGGAGCCGACGATCATGCCGGCGTACACCTGCGTGCCCGGTTCGATGAACAGGTTGCCGCGCTCCTGCGCGTTGAACAGCCCGTAAGTGACGGCTTCGCCCGCTTCGAAGGCGATGAGCGACCCGTAGGAGCGCTTGGGGATCTCGCCCTTCTGGGGCTCGTAATCGTAGAAGATGGAGTTGAGTATCCCCTCGCCCTTGGTATCGGTGAGGAATTCGCTGCGGTAGCCGAACAGCCCGCGCGAAGGGATGAGGAACTCGATGCGCATCCGGCTGCCCTGCGGCTCCATATGCCGCAGCTCGCCCTTGCGGATGCCCATCTTCTCCATAACGGTGCCCACGCTGTCCTGCGGGACGTCGATGATCAGTTCCTCGATCGGCTCGCAAACCTGGCCGTCGATCTCCTTATACAGCACGCGCGGGGTGCTCACCTGGAATTCGTAGCCCTCGCGGCGCATGGTTTCAATCAGGATGGAAAGGTGCATTTCGCCGCGGCCCGAAACGCGGAACGAATCGGCCGAATCGGTTTCCTGCACATGCAGCGACACGTCGCGCAGCAGTTCCTTGAACAGGCGCGCGCGCAGATGCCGGGACGTGACGAATTTGCCTTCGCGGCCGGCGAACGGGCTGTCGTTCACCGAGAAGGTCATTTCGATGGTGGGGTCGGAAATCTTGACGAATTTGAGCGGCTCCACGCGTTCGGGGTCGCAGATGGTATCGCCGATGGTGACGTTCTCGATGCCGGAGAACGTGACGATATCGCCCACCGTGGCCGTTTCCACGGGCTGCCGCTTGAGCCCCTCGAACTGATAGATGTTGGTGACCTTGGAGCGGTAGGGCGCGTAGCTGTTGTGGAAGTTTGCCACCGCAACCTCCTGTCCCTGCTGCAGCGAGCCGCGGTCGATGCGCCCGATGGCGATACGCCCCACATAGTCGTTGTAATCGATAGAGGAGATGAGCATCTGGAGCGGGCCGGTTTCGTCGCCTTCCGGCGCCGGAATATAATCCACGATCTTCTGGAACAGCGGCTTCAGGTCTTCGCCTTCCTCATCCGCCGAAAGAGAGGCTGTGCCCTGGCGGCCCGAGCAGTAGATGAACGGGCTGTTGAGCTGCTCCTCGTTGGCGTCGAGGTCCATGAACAGCTCGAGAACCTCGTTTTCCACCTCGCTGATGCGGGCGTCCGGCTTGTCGATTTTGTTGATGACCACGATCACCTTGTGCCGGAGCGCCAGCGCGTGCTGCAGCACAAAGCGCGTCTGCGGCATCGGGCCTTCGGCGGCGTCCACCAGAAGCAGCACGCCGTTGACCATTTTCAGGATGCGCTCCACCTCTCCGCCGAAATCGGCGTGGCCCGGCGTATCCACGATATTGATCTTGATGCCGTTAAAGTTTGCCGCGGTGTTCTTGGCCAGAATGGTGATGCCGCGTTCGCGTTCCAGATCATTGCTGTCCATCACGCGTTCCTGCACCTGCTGATTTTCCCGGAAAACGCCCCCCTGCTTGAGCATTTCGTCGACCAGTGTGGTCTTGCCGTGGTCAACATGGGCGATGATTGCAATGTTGCGGAGATCGGTGCGTACCAATTGGAAAGCCCTCCTAAAATAAGCGCGCGGAAGCCGCGGGGCAGAATCTGCGCCGCCGTTCCATTCCCTTTTTCATTTTGTCCATAACAGATTTATTTTACGCTTATTTTTACCCTATGTCAATTTTCCGCAGCCGGATTCGCGGGAATACTTGATAATCTTGCGGTACAGGTCGAATAGATGCGAAATTTCGGGCGAAAACGCGCGGTTCAGGGTTCGCGGCGCTTCCGGAATAACGGGCAAAAACAGAACCTCGCCCCGCCGCTTTTCCGGGCGAGGCCCCGCTCCTCTCGTTTTATCGGAATTGCCGCCCGATTTTCGCGCGCAGCCCGCCCCGCGCAAACCTTTGGCCGATAATCCATATTAAAAATGCGCGCGCAAAAAAAGGCACGGAAAACGCGATTTCCTTTTGTGGCTAAGCCGGGCTGCATATGGTATGATGATTGACATAAAATTAACGAATGAGAAAGGCGTATGTGAGAATGAAGGCAGCATTGTGGTACAAACCCAAGGACGTGCGCGTGGAAAACGTGCCGGAACCGCAGGTAACGGATACTTCCGTGAAAATCAAAGTCAAGTGGTGCGGCATCTGCGGAAGCGACCTGCACGAATATCTGGCGGGTCCGATTTTTATCCCCGTGGAGAAACCCCATCCCCTCACGGGTGAAAAGGCCCCCGTCATCCTCGGCCATGAGTTTTCCGGCGAGGTTGTGGAAGTGGGCCGGAAAGTAACCAAAGTGAAGCCCGGCGACCGCGTCGTTGTGGAGCCCGTGGACGTGTGCGGCGAATGCCCGGCGTGCCGGAGCGGAATGTACAACCTCTGCACCTCCCTCGGCTTTCACGGCCTGGCGGGCGGCGGCGGCGGCTTTTCGGAATACACCGCTTTTACCGAGCGGTTCGTGCATAAAATTCCGGATTCCCTCAGCTATGAGAAGGCGGCTTTGATCGAGCCGATGAGCGTCGCCCTGCATTCTTTGCGCGTGGGCGGCTTCCAGGTTGGGCAGACCGCCGTCGTAACGGGAGCCGGCCCGATCGGCCTCGCCACCGTCGAATGCCTTCGCGCCGCCGGCGCAAGGCAGGTTATCGTCATCCAGCGCAAATCCATCCGCCAGCAGTACGCGCTACGCTCCGGCGCCGACGCGGTGCTCGACCCGAACGAAGCCGATGCCGCGGCGGAAGTGAAAAAGCTGACCGGGGGTGTCGGCGCCGATATCGCGTTTGAAACCACGGGCTCGGAGCAATGCTACAATCTGGCTCTGGACGCCATCTCCTTTGCGGGCACGCTTGTCGTAACCAGCATCTGGGAAAGTCCCATCCGGCACAATCCGAACGCCGTCGTGCTCACCGAGAAAAAGATCGTCGGCAGCATCTGCTACTGCAACGATTTTCCTTCCACCATCGCAATGATGGCCGACAACCGCATCAAGGCCGAGGGGTATATCACCAAGCGCATTTTCATCGACGATATCGTCCGCGAGGGCTTCGGCACCCTCACCGGCCCGGATAAAAAAGCCCAGGTCAAAATCATCGTCACTCCGGATAAGTCCCTGTTGTAAGCGCCGCAAACAGGCAAAAAGAACGTTTGGGGGGCCGCCCCATTTTGCTGCGCAAAGCCGCGTTTTTTTGCGCTCGCAGCACAAGAGGGTTATTGCAAAATGAAGTACGATTCATTTTGCAATAACCCTTTTTTTGCTGTTGCAGCCGGCGGCGATCCGGTTTGGGAGGCGCTTCGCATCAGCCCGAAACGCCCAGCCGCGCGGGCCTTCCGCTTTCCGCCGGAAACGCGCCGGGAACGCGCTCGGCCTGTGCGCCGGCCTCCGTGAGAAAGTGTTCGAGCGGCGCGTAGTTCTCGTAGAACACCGCAATGAGGTCCCCCGGCCGCGCGCCGCGCACCGCGGCCTGCAAAGCGTCCAGCTCGCCGGGCACCACGGAAATCCCGCGCGGCGAAAAGCCCTGCGCGAGCGCCGCCTTTTCGAGCAGCGCGCTCACTTCCCCGGGCCTGCGGCCGCGCAGGTCGGCGTCCTCCTTGATATACAGGCGCGAGAAGCCCCGCGCGCACAGTTCCCCCACGCGCGTGATGTCGGCGTCCGCACGGTCGCCCGGGGCGCCCACCACGCCCACCAGCCGCCGCGCGCCGAACCGGCTCAGCGCGTCCAGCGCCTGCGCGTACCCGGCGGGGTTGTGGCCGTAATCGAGCACCACGCGGAAATCCCCGAGCGAGAAAAAGCTGAAGCGCCCCTCGTTTTCCGCAAAGCTGCGCAGTCCCTGCGCAATGGCTTTGGGCGAAATACCCAGCCCGTAAAGCGCGGCGGCGGCGGCCAGGGCGTTTTCCACGTTGCAGCCGATAAGGCCCCCGCACGCGGCGGGAATTTCCGCTACGGGGAGCAGGGGAATCCGCCGCCCCCCGTCCGCAATCACGATACAACCGTTCTCCTCGTACGCGCGAAGCGCCTCCCGGCCGCGGTATGGCGTAAACGCCTCCGGGGAACGCGCGAACAGCGCAGGGCGAACGCGCACGCGCTCGAGCACCTGCGGGGTGGTGGGGTCGGCCGCGTTGAGCACCGCGCAGCCGCCCGGCTTTACCGCCTCGGCCACCAGAGCCTTGACGAACGCGAGATCCTCCAGCGTTTCCACGCCGTCGAGCCCCAGATGGTCGCCCGTGATGTTGGTGATGACGCCCACGTCCGCGAGGTCGTACCCAAGGCCTCCGCGCAGAATACCGCCGCGCGCCGTTTCGAGCACCGCCGCGTCGATGCCGCGGTTTGCGAGCAGCGCCCGCGCGCTCACGGGGCCCGAATGGTCGCCCCGGCAGATACAGCGCCCGCCCGCGAAGCTGCCCGAGGTGCTCGTATACCCCACCGAAAGGCCCGATTGCTCGAGCGCGTGCGCCACCATGCGTACCACGGTGGTTTTGCCGTTGGTGCCCGTTACCGAAACAATGGGGAATTTGCAGCTTTCCAGCGTGGGAAACAGCAGCTCCACAATATCCTTCGCCACGTTGCGCGGCGTCCCGATGCTGGGGTACAGATGCATCCGGATTCCGGGCGCGGCGTTGACCTCTACCACGGCCCCGCCCGTTTCCGCGATGGGCCGCGCGATATCCACGGCCACCACGTCGATTCCGGCGATATCGATACCGATTGCCTGCGCCGCCCGCACCGCGAGGGCGGCGTTTTCGGGATGGATCGTTTCGGTGCGGTCGATGGCGGTGCCGCCCGTGGAAAGATTCCCGTTTTCGCGCAGCGGCACGGTTTCTCCCGCGGCGGGCACGCTTGCCTCCGTCATTCCGCGCCGCTTGAGCAGCTCCAGCGCCGCCGCGTCGAGCTTTATCTTCGTCAGCGGCTTTTCATGCTGCTCGCCGCGCCGCTCGTCGCGGTTTACCTCCTCCACCAGCTCCTCCACCGTGTGGACGCCGTCGCCCTGCACGGCGGCGGGCAGGCGTTCGGATACGGCGCACACCTTCCCGCCCACCACGAGGATGCGGAAATCCCGCCCCGGCACGCAGCGTTCCACGAGGATACCGCTCGAAAAACGCGAGGCGTCCCGGAAAGCGGCCCGGATCTCCTCCTCGTTTTGGAGGTTCAGATGCACGCCCTTGCCCTGGTTGCCGTCGAACGGCTTCACCACTACGGGCGCGCCCAGCTGCCGCGCCGCCATCACGGCGGAAAGCTCGGAATACACCACCTTGCCGTAGGGCACGGGAATCTGGTGCTCGCTCAGCAGCATTTTGGTGAGCTGCTTGTTGCACGAGATATCCGCCGAAAGGCAGGAGGTGGCGTCCGTGAGCGTGGATTCGATGCGGCGGCTGTGCCGCCCGTAGCCGAGCTGCACCAGGCTTTCGTGCCCGATGCGCGTTACGGGAATGCCCCGGCTTTTCGCCTCCTCCACGATGGCCGTCGTGCTCGGCCCAAGCTCCGCGTCGGCCGAAACCCGGCGCAGATAGTCGAGGAATTCGCCCGCGTCGAGGTCCTCGCCGTTCACAAAGCAGTTGAGGATGAACGCGCCCGCCTTGCCGCATTCCAGCCCGCAGATCTCGTTTTCGTATTCGTATACGAGCGTATACAGGCCCGGCTCCCGCAGCAGGCGGGTTTTGCCGAAGCGCACGTCGTAGCCCAGCATCGCCTGCATCTCCAGCGCCACATGCTCCAGAACGTGGCCGAGCAGCGTCCCCTCCCGAAGCCTCGTGAGGAACCCGCCCTCGTAGCCGAGCCCGCAGGTGTTGTGTGCAAGCCCCGGGAAAGCCGCGAGCAGCCGTTCGTTGAACCCGGGGATCTCGTTGGTACCGGTTTTGGCGTAGCGCGCGAGCTCCACCGTGAGGCGGATAACCGGGTGGTGGCTGTAGATGTTCCGGCCCCGGTAGGTTGCGCAGTCGCAAATCTGCAAAGCGTCCGTTTCCATGGCAAACAGGTTTTCCTTTCTGAGCGTCGGCAGCGGCCGGCGCGTTTATCCGTTCGATTTGAGCCGCAGCACGCGGCGTTCGTTTAAGTCAAACCCGTAGCCGAACGGCAGCGTGTGAACGGTGACGCCCACGATGGCCAGCAGTTCGTCGGGTTTGAGCTCCGAGACGTTGGAGCTCTCGATGGAAAGTCCGTCCAGCACCGTGACGGCTCCGGAGCCGAGCACCTCGAAATGCCGGTCCGGATAGAGCTTCACCGCCGTATCCTCGTCGATGCCGATGCCGAGCACGCCGGGGTTCTCGGCCACGCCGCACAGCAGCCGCCCGAAGCGGCCGCGCTGGTCGAAATGCTGGTCGATGATAGCGCCTTCGAACAGACCGAGGCCCGGCGCCATTTTGAGCGTGCATTTGCGCGCGGGCTCGTTGTCGTTGCCCTGCACCACCATGGTGGAGCTCATCACCGAGGCGCCCGCGCTGGTGCCCATCACGCTGCCGCCGGAACCGTAGAGTTCAAGCAGCGCCGCTGCCGCGGGCGTGCCGCCGAGTATGCTCGTGAGCCGGAGTTGGTCGCCCCCCGTGAGGAACACGCAGCCGGAGGCGCGAATCGCCTCGCAGTTTACCCCGCGCGCCGCCTCCTCGCGCGTGCTGATGTTGAGCACGCGCACCCGGCTCACGCCCAGGCGGCGGAACACCTCCTCGTAGGCGCGCCCCGCCTCCTCGGGCTGCTCGGTTGCCGTGGTGAGCACCGTGAGCACGCCGTCCGGTTCGAGCAGGCGCGGCGCTTCCTGCAAAATCACGCTGTCCCCTTTTTTATCCTCCGCGCCCCCAATGATGACCAGCACGCCCTTTGTACCCGAGCGCTCGCTCTGCGTTTTTCTTCTCGTTTTTTCTTCCGGCATCCGCCGCTCTTCCTTTCCCTCCCGGTTCATTTCCGGCATTTCGGCGTATGCGATACGCCGCGTGTGCGACACGCCGCGTGCGCGCACGCCGTTCAGGCGGGCGGCGCACCGAAGCGGAGGACGCCTTTGCAGAACAGCCGCTTCACCCGGAACGCCGCGTCCGTGAACAGGATATCGGCGTCGCTCCCCGGGAGCAGCGCGCCCTTGCGCGGGTAAAGCCCCAGCACGCGCGCCGCGTGCTCCCCCGCCAGCGCAAACGCACGCTCCGGAGGAATTCCGCGCGCCACACAGCCGCGCAGGTCCTCCAAAAGCGCGCCGATGCGGCTCACGCCGCCGCCCGGAACGCTGCCGCCCGCGTCGGAGCTCACCGTCACGCGGCTCATGGGCACGCCGCCCGCCATCAGGCGCTCCACGGCCTCCGGCACCGGCACGCCCCGGCTTTCCCCCGCCGTTAAATCCACGTTCCCGCCGCGCCTGCCGTATTCCACCGCCTCGCCGAACAGGCGGCGGCTGCGGTTCAAATGCGTGGGCACGAACTCCTCGATGGGCAGATCGCTTTGCAGCAACGCGCGCAGCGGCGCGAGGCCGCCGGGGCCGTCGCCCACGTGCAGATGCAGCACGCCCGCCTTGCCCGCAAGCAGCGCGCCCCGGTGAACCTGCGCCGCAAGATCGAGCAGCTCCCGCGCCGTGGGCTGCGAGGAGCGGTGGTCCGAAATGGCGATCTCCCCCGCGCCCAGCACGCGGCCGATCAAAATCAGGTCGCGCTCCACGCTGCCTGTCAGCGTCACGGGCGGCACGGCGTAACTTCCCGAATACAGGTAGACGCTTAAGCCCTGCTCTTCGAGCGCCTTGGATCGCGCAAACAGGTTTTCCATGCTGCGTGTCACCGCGTCCGTGCCGAGCAGCCCCACCACGGTGCCCACGCCCGCGGCAAAAATCTCCTGCGCGGGAATCTCCTCCGTGCGGCTCGCAAATCCCTGCTCGCCGCCCGCGCCCGTGATGTGCACATGCTGGTCGATGAGGGCCGGGAACGCGAGAAGGCCGGAGCATTCCGCACGCGCGGCGGGCAGGGCGCGCAGCGCAGGATCTTTTGCGGGCGCGATGAGTTCGATGCGGCCGCCCGCGAGCAGCAGATCCTTCGCGCCCTCTTGTGGGGCAAGGCCGAGGGTGACTTCGGTGAGCAGCTGGAGCATGCGCTTTCCTTCCTGCAGCGCCGCAATTCCATCGATGCGGCTATCCGACCATAGAGCCGATTCAATCCGCGGCAAAAGCTTTCCGCTATGGATTGCGATATGGATTGCGCTGCGGATTTTTTATCCGCCATTTTACGGGCAAGTCATATAAAGATCGGGCGGTGCCGTGCTGCATCGCTCCGCCCTTGGCGGGAAGACAAAGTATTCCGGAGCGGTTCTGTTTAACTAGTCTGGTTTTTCACGCGCACAATTATGCGCCGTTTTGGGAAACCCTGCCCGCAGGCGTCGTTTGCCCGCAGGCGTCGTTTGCCTGCAGGCGCTGCTTTCCGCAAAAGGGCGCAAAAAACCGGATGCCCGCCGTTTTGGAGGGCATCCGGTTTTTTTGCCGGGGTAAATCGCGCCGCGCGCGGTTACGAAACGTAGATATACTCGATCAGGGAGCCGCTGGAACGCCAGCGGAATTCCTGCCACGAGGCGGTTTTCTGCACCGGGCGCTTCGCCCGGCCCCAGTTATCTTCGGAAAACACCACCGATTTCGGCGTGCCGTCGGAGTAATGCGAAACGGATTCCACGTACACCACATGCCCGTCTCCGCCGCCTCCGTGGGAAAAAACCGCCACGGAGTTGGAGCGCACGGCCTCGGGGTCGCGCACGATGCGCACGGCTTCGGTGGGCACCACGCGGGAAAGCCAATAGCGGGCCGAACGGCCGGAATCCGTATCGAACTCCAGCGCGACACCGGTGACAGCCTTGACGCGCCCCCACACATACCAGACGCACTGGGGGTCTTCGAACGGATCGCCCTCGTAATCGCCCGCCAGCGCGGGAACGTCCTTTACGGCCGGAGCAGCAGCCTGTTCCGCCGTTTGCGAGGACGCGCTCTGCCTGAACGCTTTCGAAGCGGACGACGCTTTCGAAGCGGTCGGCGCCTGCGCACTGCCCGAAGCCGGTTTGGACGAAGCGGACGAAGCGGCGCTGCCCGTCGTTTCTACGGCCTGCATCGCCTCGTTCCGGGCAGGCGCCGCTTCCACCGTGAACGCCTCGTGCGGCGCGGGCCTGCCCTGCTCCACGGTGTCGGAAGCCGTTACGCCGCCTCCCAGCAAAACGCCCCACGAGAGCATGGCCACAAGAACCGTTTGCGCCACCGGGCGCATACCGCGCCGGCGCGCCGAAGCAAAACGCAGCTTCGCCGCCGCGCAGCGGAGCTTCCATGCGGCGCGGGTGCCGTCCCAATGTGCCGCGCGCCCAAGCGCCGCCTCACAGGCGGCGCGGAGCCGAACCCCTATTTTCAAGGCCGCTTCCGCGGGAAGCGGCCTGCGTATCGTTGGCTGATCTTCGTTCATCCGAAACTCACCTCGTGTAATAGTTGTTACAAAAAGGTTACAATGGTTACTATTATAAAACAGATGAACGAATATTACAAGAGGGGCCGGCTCAATTTCCAATTATTTTTGTGGATTGTGCAAATTGGAAAAGCGCGGGCCTTCGGGCATTCAGCGCTTCTCCTCCTCGAACAGGGCTTTGTAGCTTTCCAGCAGGTCCTGCTGGTCGCGTCCCAGCTCCGGGTATTCGAGTCCCAGCGATTGGAACGTTTTGGCGATAACCTCCGAGATCACCAGGCGGGAATACCACTTTTTATCCGAAGGGATCACGTACCACGGCGCCTGTTTGGTGGCGGTGCGGTTGATCGCCTCCTCATAGGCCTTCTGGTAGTCGTCCCAGAAGCGGCGCTCCTTGACGTCGGCCTCCGAAAATTTCCAATTCTTGGACTTGTCGTCCAAGCGTGCCAGCAGACGCTCCTTCTGCTCGTCCTTGGAGATGTTCAGAAAAAACTTGACCGGAATGATGCCGTTTTCGGTCAGGTACCGCTCGAAATCCACGATCTGGCCGTAACGCTTATCCCAGATATGGTCGGTGAGCTTTTGCGGGATGTGCTCGCCGCCGATGAGGTTGTGCACCCGCACCACAAGCACTTCCTCGTAATAGGAACGGTTGAAAATGCCGATTTTGCCGCGCTCGGGCAGGCAGCGCGAGGTGCGCCAGAGGTAATCGTGCCTCAGCTCCTCGGCGGAAGGCTGCTTGAAGCTGTAAACTTCCGTGCCCTGCGGGTTGAGTCCGCTCATCACGTGGCTCACGGCGCTGTCCTTGCCGGCCGCGTCCATGGCCTGAAAGATGATGAGCAGCGCGTACTCGGCGGAGGCGTACAGGCGCCCCTGCTGCTCCACCATGGTTTTGAGGTTTTCCTCAAAGTGCGGCGCGGCGTCCTCCTTGGAGGAAAAGCGGCCGGTATCCGCGGTCGGTTCGTCGCGCAGGCGCAATTTGCGCTCCCCGTCGAAACAGTATTTGCCGATATCCATTGTATTTCTCATCCTTTCCGTTCCGGGCCGAATATCCGCTTCAGATATTCGGCCAACTATAGGCAAAATCCGCGTCAAAAGCATGGGCCGCGTTTTGATGCGGATTCCGATCCGCAATTTTATCTAAGATCCATCGAAAGCGCCGTCCTCTATTTTCCCCGCGCAGGCCGCTTTTTTCCCCTGCGGGGGGATTTTCCCCTGCGGAGGGGAACTTTCCCCTGAGGGGGGGGGAACGGTTTGAAATTACGGGCGCGGTACGGTATACTATAATTCCATTCGGAAATTCCACTCGAGATGAAAAGAGGCTGTGCTTCGTTTGCGCCCGGGCCCGGGCAACCGCACTCCGCCATGGAAAGAAGGAAAAACCTGTGAAGCTGTTTTTGTTCTCGGATATTCACGGCTCCGCCTATTACCTGGAGCAGGCGCTCGCCCGCTTTGCGCAGGAAAAGGCCGACGCCATGCTGCTTTTGGGGGATGCGCTGTACCACGGCGCACGCAACCCGCTGCCCCGGGGCTACGACCCAAAGGAGACGGCCGCCCTGCTCAACGCCCAGGCCGCGCGCATCACGGCGGTGCGCGGAAACTGCGACAGCGAGGTGGACCAAATGGTGCTGAACTTCCCGCTCTCCTCCGATTATTCGGTGGCGTTCTGCGAGGGGCGCCGGTTCTTCCTCACCCACGGCCATCTGTTTTGCGACAGCCACATGCCCCCGCTGTGCGAGGGCGACGTGTTCCTCTACGGCCACACGCACGTTCCGCGCGCCGAGCGCGCGGGCGGCGTCTATTTCGTCAACCCCGGCTCGGTGTCGCTCCCCAAGGAAGGTTCGGCGCACTCCTACGGGATCTACGAAAACGGCGTGTTTACACTGAAGGATCTGGAAGGGAACGCTTACCGCACGCTCTCCCTTATTTAACTCGCATACCGGAAAACGCCCGCCGGAACTTTGGCTGGGCGCTGCCTCAACGGGCGGCGTCCGGTTTTTCGGCGGGTGTTTTGGGCGCAAACGAGCGCGTGAAGGTATTGTCGCGGTCGAGCAAACTCTCGATGGTGTCGAAGCCGAGGCGGTGGAGCGTATCCATCACATAGGGGTTATCGGCCGGGGTGGCGAAACGGGCCGCGGCGCCGTAGGCGTTGACATGCTCGCGCGCCTCCTCCTTTGGGATGAGCGATTTCGGGCCGCCCACGCAGCCGCCCACACAGCCCATGCCCTCGATGAAGTTGGCGTCGCATTCGCCCGCGGCCAGGCGCTTCAGCAGTTCCTTGCAGGCGATGATGCCGTCGGCCTGCCGCGCCTTGAGCGGGATGGTGCGGCCGGGGCGCAGACGGTCGAGCGTGCTCTGCACCGCCTCGCTCACGCCCGAGGTGCGCGCGTAGATGCGCCCCGCCGTGGAGGATTGGTCGCTCCGGTCCTCCGGCAGCGCCGCGGGGTCTACGGAAAGTTCCGCGAACAGCGCATCCACCTCCTGGAACGTGAGCACGTAATCCACGGCGTCGGCAATATCCTGCTCGCGCGCCTCGGCCTTTTTGGCCACGCAGGGGCCGATAAACACCGTTACGGCCTCCGGATGGATACGTTTGATGGAGCGCCCGCAGGCCACCATGGGCGAAACCGAGGGCGGCACGTGGGGAATGAGCTGCGCGTAGCTTTTTTTGATGAGCGCCACCCACATGGGGCAGCAGCAGCTCGTAAGCAGAAAATCGCGGTCGGTGTGGATGGTGCGGTCGAATTCCAGCGCCTCTTTCAGCGTGAGAAGATCGGCGAACAGCGCCACCTCGATCATTCCGTAAAAGCCGAGCTTCTTGAACGCGCTGCGCAGGCGTCCGGAAGTGACCTCCGGGCTGAACTGCCCCGAAAATGCCGGTGCGATCATGGCGTAAACGGGGATTTTCTGCTCGTGCAGCAGTTCCACCAGCGGCACGGTATCCGTGCGCCCGGCGATGGCGTGCGCTTCGCACGCCTCGATGCAGCGCCCGCAGCCCGTGCAGTCCCCCGTGATGACGAGCCTGCCGTTTTCGTCGCGCCGGATGGCGTCGAACAGGCAGCTCACCTCGCAGGCCGCGCGTTCCCCGGGGCCGCAGGCGCACTCCGCGCGCTGCACCACGGGCGGCTGCCCTTTGGGGTTGAGCAGCCCTTCGAGCAGCTTTTGTTCCGGAGCTCCCGCCGTTTCGCGGATTTTTCCCGCCTCTTCGTCCAGTTTGCCGTGCAGGGCCGCGTCGGTGAGCCTGCGCTGCATCTCCTCGTAATCCATCGTGAAAGGACCTCACTTTTTCAGCGGCATTTCAGAAAAAACGGGTCCTTGCCAAAGCGTTTCGTCGGGCCGAAGCACGCGGGCCGAAACGCGGGTTTTCCCGTTTTTTTTCGGAAATCGCCGCAGTCTTGTGTAAAAAACGTGTCACAGCCGCTTGGCAAAATAGCAAAACCGCGTTTGGGTTTCGAAGCCCGCGCTTTCGTAGAGCGCGATGGCGGCGCGGTTGCGCTCGTCCACCTCCAGCGTTGCGCTGCGGCTGTTCTCAAAAATATGCCCGAGCACGAAATCGAGAATCTCGCGCCCGTAGCCGCGCCGCCGGCAGCCCGGCGCCACCGCCAGCCCGAAAATCGAGCCGGTTTCCTCGTCGGCCACGCCCACCTTGCCCACGGGGCGGCCGTCCTGCTGCGCAATGTAGATATCCCCGTGCAGGCCCTCCTCGTAAAACCCGTTCGCCTGCTCGGGCGGAAGGCCGAAACAGAGCATGTCGAGGTAGGCCAGCTCCTTGGCGTCGCGCAGCGAAGCCTTGCGGAACATAAGCGCGTATTCCCCGGCCGGTTCCCAGCCGTCGCTTTCGCAGCGCATCATCAGTTCCGTGCGCTCCGGCGCATAGCCGCAGCTGCATGCGAACGCCGCGCCGGAAGGCTCCCCGCAATCGGCCGCGAGCACGAGTTTTTCCGCGCCGCGCCGTCCGGCCTCCCGCTCCGCCGCGCCCAGCAGCGTGCGGAAAATGCCGCGCCGGCGGAAATCCGGCGCCACCATGCCCGATGCCTCCAGTTCCGGCGCGTTTTTAGAATACCCGAACAGCCCGAGATAACCCGCCAGGAATCCGTTTTCGAAATAAAACAGATCGTTGCTTTCGGAGGCGTCGCGTCGCTCGAGCATGGCCCAGTTGAGCATGATGTGCACGCGCCCGCCCTCGCCGCAAAGCTCCTCCAGGTCGCGGATGGCGTCGAGCCGCGTCTGGCGCAGCCCATGGGCGCGCACGCAGCGCCGCGCCACCTGCTCCGCCTCGCGGCGGCGGCATTCCGCGGCCAGCCGCACGTAACGGGCGGCGTTTTGCAGGTTGCTTTCGCGCTCCTCTTCGGTAAGGGCGCGCTTCTCGCGCGCCGGGCTGCCCATGAAGAGCGTGCCGTCCGGCAGCACCGCGCGCGGCGGAACAAGCGCCCCGGCCGCCACGAGGCACCCTTTGCCCACCCGCGCGCCGTCGAGCACCACGGCCCCCATGCCGATGAGCGAGCCGTCGCCCACGGTGCAGCTGTGCAGCACCGCGTTATGCCCCACCGTGACGTTTTCCCCCAGCCTCAGCGGCAGATCCTCCGTGCAGTGCAGGGTGCAGTTATCCTGCACGTTGGAGTTTCTGCCCACCTCAATGGGCGCCACGTCGCCGCGCAGCACCGCGCCCGGCCACACATTCGCGCCCCCGCGCAAAACGACGTTGCCCGAAACATGCGCCCCGCGCGCGAGATAGACGCCTTTTTCCAGCACGGGAGCCTCTTTTTCCGGTTGCATGTTTTTCCCCTCCAACCTTTTGGGGCCGTTCCCGTCCCCGCTTAAACGGGGTGCAGAACGGCCGACATTCAAAAAAGGGACGCCTTTTCCAACGCAGGGCGCCCCTTCGCAGCAAAACACGGGCCGGTTACCGGCGCAGCATCAGCAGCAGCGCGGGAACGGCACACAGCGCCTGAAATTCCAGCACCTGCAGGGGAGAAAGCGGCGCGGCGGCAAACAGCACGGCGCACGCCGCGGCGGCCGCGCCCGCAAAGGCCAGAGCCGTCTGGACAGCCGCCTGCGCGCACAAGGTTCCGCGCAGGCGCACGCTCAGGCACACCGCCGAAATCAGCCCCTGCAGCCCGGAAAACGCCAAGCCCGCATCGCGTACGGGCAGACCCTCGCGGTCCAGAAGCCGCATTTCCCGCGCGCCGAGCATCGTCCCCGCGCTCGCCGGCAGGCCGAACCGTTCCTCCAGCATCAGGGGGTTCACGTTGGGGTCGGTGGAAGAAACGAGAGCATAGATGCCGGCCCGGTTCAGGCTCCGCAGCAGCGCGGCCTCCGTTTCGCCGCCCTCGTAATCCAGAATAAACATATCGCAGAGCTGCCCGTTCACGGCTAAATAGAGGACGCTCTGCCCGTTCTCGGTATGGCGCAGCTCCTGTTCCCGCGCCGGAACCTCCACGGCGTGGTGCCGCATCAGGCGGCGGCTGCCCAAAAGCACTTCTTTTCCGTCCACCGCCGCGAGCAGGCCGCACTCATCCTCGTAGGCGACCCGGCACGGCAGCGGCGAAACCCGGCTGCCCGCGCCGGAGCCTGCGCCGCTGGCTGCGACGCCGTCAGCTACGATGCCGAAGAACGCCTCCGCCAACGGGCTTTGGCCCTCGGCGGAAACGCTGGCCGCGGTGAGCACCGAGGCGGCCAGATCGTGCTTTCCGTAAGATTTCACGCCAAGCATCCGAATGCTGCCCTTCGGGAAAAGCTGTGTCGCTTCCACCGCCACGGCATCCGCTCCGCCGAAGCGGACGATCTCGCCGTACCCCGCGAGGAACGCCCCGCGTTTGGCCAGAAATTTTCCGGTGCGGAAAAACGGAACGGATGCGCCCGCCTCGAACAGCAGCGGCGAGGCGATGCAGCACACCCCGGCGAACGCGCCCGCCGCGTCCGCAAGGCCGCGTTGCAGCAGCAGCACGTCCGCAAGCGCGGCAGCAAGCCCGCCGAGCAGCGCCGCCAAAGCGAGTGCGCGGCCCGCACGGTCCGCCGGCGTGGGCGCGTAAAGGCGCCGCGCATCGGCGCAGATGGTTTTGCCCTTCCGCTGCGCCACAACGGCGGGGGTGCCGTCAAACGGCTTGCAGACCTCCGCCGCAATTTCCGGCTTCAGCTCCGCGGCGGCCAGAAAGCCGTTTTCCTCCAACGTTTCCCGAACGCGCAGGGCCCTGCGCACGCGCGCCACATGGAACAGCTTGCCGAAGTAGTTCAGCGCCAGGCACGCTCCGGCGCTCGCGGTAAAACCTACATAGGATGCCCGCCCCGCCGGCAGCCCGAAGCCTGCGGCCAGCAGCGACGCATAGAAGGCGAGCGAAGCGACGCTGTCCACATCAGGGCGCATCGTGAACAGGCTGCCGATGCCCAAAAACGCAACCGAATAGCCCACGGCTCCTTCGGCCAGCAGCAGGAGCAGCGAAGCCGCCAGAATCCCGGTTTTCCCGCCCGCCGTGCCGGGGTTTACGGCCGCGGGAAGCGAAAAGCCCGCCGCGGGCGCAAGGGCCAGGAACAGCAGCGCCGCCGCAAAAATCAGGCACAGCACGCAGCGCACGCACAGCCGCCGCAGAATCTCCCCCTGCCCGGCGGCCGTTTCCCCTTCCTCGTCCCCCGCGTCCGGCGCGGAGGCGTCCGAAGCGGAGTCGTTCGGCGCGGAGCCGCCCGGCGCGGCGGTTTCTTTGCCGTCCGCCGAATTTCGGCTTTCCTGCCTCTTTTTCGGCACGGAACGCGCAGGCGGTTCCTCCCGCACATCCAGCGCGGGAGCCCCGCCGGGACGCGATGTTTTTTCCGCAGCTTCTCTTACCGGCGGCATTGGCTCCTGCCGTTCTGCCGCCGCGCGAAGGGGGGGCTTTTCCAGAATCTCCTGCTCCCACGCGTCCACCGCCTGCTGCACACGGCCCCGGGCGGGCTCTTTTTCGTTCTGATGATCCATCTTTCTTCCAGCCACCCTTGTTATTGATGCGCCGCGGCCTGCCTGCGCCGCACGACCTCGTACATCAGAATACCCGCCGCAACCGAAGCGTTGAGCGAGGATATTTTGCCCTTCATCGGCAGGGAAACGAGAAAATCGCATTTTTCGCGCAAAAGCCGCGAGATGCCGAAGCCCTCGGAACCGATCACCAGCGCGCAGCCGCCCGAAAAATCCGTTTCAAAGGCGGGCGCGCCGGACATATCCGCCCCGTAGATCCAGATGTTTTTGGCTTTGAGCTCGTCCACCGTGGCGGCGAGATTCGGCACCCGCGCCACCGGCAGGTATTCGAGCGCGCCGCACGCCGCCTTCGCCACCGCCATGGTAAGCCCCGCGGCGCCGCGCTTGGGCAGAATGACCCCGTGCGCTCCCGCCGCCTCGGCGGTGCGGATAACGGCCCCGAGGTTGTGCGGGTCGCTCAGCTCGTCGGCGATGATTAGGAAGGGCGGCTCGCCCTTGCTTTGTGCGGCGGCAAGGATATCCTCCACCTGCGCGTATTCGTGCGCGGCCGCCACGGCCGCCACGCCCTGGTGGTTCAGCCCGCCGCACAGCGCGTCGAGCTTCGCGGCGTTCACTTCCTTCACCGGCACTCCGCGCGCGCGGCACAGCGACAGGATGCGCGACACCGGCGCCCCCGTGCCGCCCCGCACCATCATCACGCTTTCCATGGGGTGCCCCGCGCGCAGGGCCTCCAGCACGGCGTTGCGCCCCGCTATCAAACCCTCGGCTTGCTGTTCGCGTTTATCTTCAAACATAGAATCCTCTCTTTGCCGGCTACCGCCGGGAACGGGCGAAGCGGCAAGTTCCCGGTGTTTTCGGTTCCGGCGGGCGTATTTTTACTGAGATTGCTTCCTCGCGGAGTCAGTTTTATGGAATAGTTTATGAGTATTATACCATAATCGCACACGGAAGAAAATGCCGGGCGGCACACTTGCCCCACAACCGAACGGTTGCGCTCCGTGTTATAATAAAAGCGAAAAAAGGCTGTTCCCGTTCCGCGCGCACCCCGCGAAAACGGTTTCCACCTTCGGAAGCCCTTCGCCGGAATGAGGAACGCCCCCAAGGAGGCTGATATCCTATGTCCGCAAACATTCCGGAAATCACGCTCAACGACGGACTGAAGCTCCCGGCAGTGGGCTTCGGCACCTTCCGCCTGAACGGCGTGCAGGGCGTGGAAGCCATGCGCCGCGCCGCTGGGGCGGGCTACCGGCTGTTCGACAGCGCGTTCAACTACGAAAACGAGGGCGCCGTGGGGCGCGCGGTGCGGGAATGCGGCGTGGCGCGCGAAGAGCTGCGGGTCACGTCCAAGCTGCCGGGGCGCCATCACCGGTACGCGGAAGCGCTCGCCACGGTGGAGGAATCGCTCTTCCGCGCGGGGCTCGACTATTTCGATCTGTACCTCATCCATTGGCCGAACCCGCGCACGGATCTTTACGTGGAGGCGTGGCAGGCCCT
This sequence comes from Bacillota bacterium, assembly GCA_023391535.1. Lineage (GTDB taxonomy): Bacteria > Bacillota > Clostridia > Oscillospirales > Ethanoligenentaceae > JAEWAU01. The sequence goes on from JAEWAU010000076.1 coordinate 26,610, forward strand.
GATCGAGGCCAGAAAGCGCGGTTATGTGCGCTCCATCGGCGTATGCAATTTTCTCCCCGAACACCTGGAGCGTCTGGCGCGCGAAACCGGCGTGACGCCCAGCGTCAACCAGATCGAGCTGCACCCGTATTTCAGCGAAGAGGCCCTGCGGCGCTTCGACGCGGAGCACGGCATCGCCACGGAATCGTGGAGCCCGCTCGGGCGCGGGAACAGCCTTCTGAGCGACCCCGCCGTCGCCGCCGTCGCCAAAGCCCACGGCCGGAGCGTCACGCAGGTGATCCTGCGCTGGCATATCCAGCTCGGCGCCATCCCGCTGCCCAAGGCGTTTTCGGAGCAGCACCAGAGGGAAAATCTCGCGCTGTTCGATTTCGCCCTCACCGGGGAGGAGATGGGCCGGCTCAACGCCCTTTCCCGCCCGGACGGCCGCACCTTCGATCAGGACCCCGCGCGCTACGAGGAATTCTGATATGTTTCACCGATAAACCGATGCCAAAAGGGGCTGCCGCAGATGCCGGAAAGCATCTGCGGC
>JAEWAU010000109.1 GCA_023391535.1 Bacillota bacterium
AAGGTTCCTCGAAGTTCCCGCGCAGGCCGAGATAGCCGTTCCCCTGTGAGAAAAGCGTCTCGTGCGCGGCGTTTTCGCGCACGGGCGGCTGCGTTTCGGCGATTTCCCAGCCGTCGCCGCCTAAGGTTTTTTTTTCGTTGTTCATGGCTGAACCAAACCTTTCTTTCGCGCGGTACGCCGCACACCGCGCCGCGCGCGGCGTAGATGGCGCACTTTCCACCCACGGCGCGCGGGAGCCGGGCGTTGCAGGCGGAACTTCCGCGAACTCCATCCTGTGCCGCGCAGCGCCTCCAGCCCGCGCGCATCCTCCCCCGTGAGCACCGCGGGCAGGGCAAGCTCCGCATGCGGGCCAAGCTCCGCGCCGCCGCACGGGAACACAAAGCGGACTTCCCCCTCCTTCGAGACCTTCAGCTCCCAGTTCCCGGGCCAGCAGACGGCCGCGAACCGGCAGCCGCCCGAAGCGTCGAACAGGAACAGGCAGGGGCTGAAGCCGTGGCTGGAGCGCCCGCCGGCGCTTCCGAAGCAAAGCTCCTGCCCGGGCGCGGAGCCACCGGGGCGTAAATTCGCGCCCCCACTCGCTGCGGAACCCGAGCACGCCCCCGTTTTCCGCGCCCGCGCTAAGCACCGGGAATTCCGCGTCGTACACACGCGCGGGCGTCTCTCCGGTATTTCCCACCCGCGGCCGCACGCAGCGCACGCCGTATTCCGGGAAGTCCTCCTCCGAAACGGAAAACCGGAGCTCATTTCGGCCCATCCGCGGCGCCTTCTTTCCTATTCTTTTTTCGCGCGGCGAAAACGTCGCGGAGCTTATGCCCCAGAATCACCCCGCCGAACACGATGCACACGGCGTTGGACCAGACGATTGGGATATTGTGCAGCGCGAGGCCGTAGCAGAACCACAGCACGACCGAAAGAACAAAAATCGCGTACGTGAGCAGCGAGATGCTCTGCGTATCCCGGCTGCGCACGACATAAACCGCCTGCGGCAGAAAAGCGACGGTGCTCAGCACCGACGCCGCATAGCCGGCCACACTGGTCCACATCATAAAATTCCTCCGAAAGGGCGGCCGCCGATGCTTCCCGGCCGCTTTTGCACACTCTCGCCCATTTTCCACGAAAACGTTTTCTAAATATTGTAGGATTGCGCACCGGAACCTGCCGCGCAGGCCTATCTCAATTTTTTGTTTTATGCTACAATAGAATTTGTATAAAAAAACCGAGAAGGTGTCAAATCGATGGTTACCATCAAGGATGTGGCCCGGATGGCGGGCGTATCGCCCTCCACGGTCTCCAAGGTCCTGAACGGTTATACGGATATCAGCCCCGAAACCAAGGAAAACGTTCTGCGGGTGGTGGGGGAAACCCGGTTTATCCCGAATACCAGCGCGCGGCGGCTCGTGCAGAAAAAGAGCCGCACCATCGGGTTCGTCATGCACGGCTTGGAAATGACGAATCCGAGCGACGCCATGCAGATGCAGCTGCTCAAAGGCGCGCTGCTGTGCGCGCAGTCCACGCCCTACGACCTTGTGTTCATCCCCACCACCGCGTACATCCAGCAGGAGCGCTCCTACGACCAGCTCTGCCGCGGAAACAACCTTGCGGGGACGATCCTCAGCGGTCTGCAGAACGACGACCGGTACTATCAGGAGGCCGGAGCCAGCAGCCTGCCCTGCGTGACCATCGACTTCTCGCTCGAGGGCAAACGCGGCTCCAGTGTATTGATCGACAACCTTGAGGCCGCGCGGTGCGCCGTGGATTACCTCATCGAGCAGAACCACCGGGAGATCGGCCTCATGGGCGGCAAGGAGAAGGATGGCAAGGAGAACACCGCCGTGGGCCTGGAGCGCTACTGCGGCTACTGCCAGTCTCTCATCGACCACGGCATCCCGCTCCACCGCGAATATGTGGTGCACGGCGAATTCAGCGAATCCATCGCCTACGAGCAGGCAAAGGCGCTGCTGCAGCGCCAGCCGCAGATCACGGCGCTCTTCTGCGTGAGCGACATCATGGCCCTCGGCGTCTACCACGCGGCCGAGGAGCTCGGCAAACGCATTCCCGAAGATCTCTCCATCGTGGCGTTTGACGATTTCCCTCTCGCGCCCTACGTGCATCCGGCCCTCACCACCGTGCGCCAGCATTTCGACAGCGTCGGCTCCAAGGCCGTGAAGCTCCTCATCGCGCTCATCGAAAAGGATTCCCGGATGACCGGGCCGGTGTACAGCACCTACGAGCTCATTCTGCGCGACAGCGTGCGGCGGCTCGCGCGGTAAGCGCCGGAACGGCGCGTACGAATATGCGGGCGGCAGCATCCGAAACCCAAGGTTTCCGTATGGTGCCGCCCTTTTCCTGCCCGGCCGTTACCCGAGCGGGCGTGTGCACGAGCTGCCCGCCTCGATGCGCACCGGTTCGGAGCAAAGCAGCAGCTCCACGGCTTCGGGGCCGTTGTTTCGCACCGTGAGCGTTTCGCGCGTAACGGCGCACGCAAGCCGCGTTCCGCGATACCGCAGCGGGAACCGCATGCCATTCCACTGCCGCGGCAGGCGCGGACGGATGCAAAGCGTATCCTCCTCCATGCTCACGCCGCCGAAGCCCAGCACCGCGTCCTGCCAGATCCCGCCCATCGAAGCGGCGTGGATGCCGGCGTCGGAGCTGCGCAGGTTCGGGCCGAGATCGACGGCGCAGGCCTTTTGGAACAGCCCGTAGGCCTCCTCGCCAAGCCCGATGCGCGCGGCGGCGAGGCTGTGGGACGCAAAGCTCAGCGAGGAATCGTGCAGCGTGCGGGCCTCGTAGTAGGCGTAACTGCCGCGCTCCACCGCCTCGCCGAACCGCCCCGGGAACTGGTTGAGCAGCAGCACCACGTCCGCCTGCTTCGTCACCCGGATGGCGTCGATCTCTTCAATATTGTAATCGTTATAGATCGTCCCCACCGCGGAGGCGTTCTTGTAGGGGGCAAGGTCGATCTCCCGCAGCGAAAGGTAGGTGTCGTCCTGCGGGATGACGCCGTCCTCCCCGGGCGCGGGCAGGTAGAAGCGGCTGCGCACCTCCCGCAGCTTTTCCGCAAGGGCCGGCAGGTTAAACTGCCCCGAAAGGCGGGCATACAGCGCCGGCTCCTCCGCGCGCAGCTTCCGCTCGGCCTCCAGGGCCAGCTCCAGGTTGCGGCAGGCCATGTAGTTGGTGTAGGCGTTGTTGTTCACATGCTCCTTGTATTCGTCGGGGCCGATCACGTCGCGCAGCTCATAACGCTCCTTTTCCGCGTTCCACTCGGCCCGGCTCGCCCAGAACTGCGCCGTGCCGAACAAAAGCTCGTAGCCGCAGCGATCCATGAAATCGCGGTCGCCCGTCACGCGGAAATACTGGTCCACCGCAAAGGCGATATCCGCCGTGATGTGGATTTCGATCAGACCCGTGAGAATCTTCATCGCCTTGCCGGTGCGCACGTCCGCGGCGCCCCACAGCGGCGTCGCCTCGCTGTCGTCCACCCAGGCGGATTCCCATGGGAACATCATGCCCTCGCAGCCGTTCTCCTTCGCCTTGCGCCGCGCCGCGCCGCGGCAGAGGTAGCGGTATTCGAGCAGGCGGCGCGCGTCCTCCGGCCGGGTGTAGAGGAAGAACGGCAGCAGGAAGGTTTCGGTATCCCAGAACGAATGCCCCTTGTACCCTTCTCCGCTCATCGCCTTTGCGCCGATGCCGAGGCGGCTGTCGCCCCCGCCGTACATGATGCGCATGTGGTAGAGCGCCGTGCGCACGGCGAGCTGGTCGAAGCCCGGCCCGTCCAGAACGATGCCGTCCTCCTCCCAGAACGCCGCCCAGGCGCGCTCATTTTCGGCCTCCAGCCCCGCGTAGCCCAAAGCGTCCGCCGCGCGCACCGCCGCAAGGCCGCGCCGCGCCGGCGTATCCTCCGGTTCTTCGGGAAGAGGCAGGTCCCGCGAGGTGCACACCGAGGAGATTTTCTCAAACGCGAGCGTTTCGCCCTCCGGCACCCCGGCGGAGAATTGCGCCAGAAGCTGCCGCCGCTCGATGACCGGGAACGGCGCCTGTTCCACGGGTTTTCCGTTTTGAAACAGCCGGTGCACGGTGTGCACCGCCGTTTCCACGCCCGAGCGCAGCGTTTTCTGAACCGACTGCAACACGCGGCCTTCCAGAAAACGCTTTTCGCCCTCCGAAAAATGCTGCGTGCCGGTGTTGGATACGCGCGCGTCGATACCGCTTTCGATTTCCACGCGAAGCGCGCGCCCGAGCGGCGTAAGCTCCATGCGCTGCGCCGCGATGTGCCGCCGCGGCAGCGAAACCAGGCGCGCAAACCGCAGCTTCACGGCGTTCCCGCCCGGCGAGACCCATTCCGCTTCGCGCGTAAGCTCCCCCGTTTTGAGGTTGAGCTTCCGGGAGCATGCGCGCACCGTGCCGCTGTCGAGCCGGAACCGCTCGCCGTTTATACGCACGGTGATGCGCGCGATATCCGGCAGGTTGGCGAGCTCCGTAACCTCCTGCCCGTCGAAATCGTCGAACGTGCCGTTCACGAACCAATCCCGCGTCTCGCCCACATAGGATTCCTCGAGCGAGGCGCGAAGGCCCATATATCCGTTTCCCTGGGCAAACAGCGATTCGCCCTTGCCGAGGGTACGGTCGTCAAAGCCGGATTCCTCCACTTCCCAGTTGGAAAGCGGGCCGGTTCCGGCGTCATAATTCATCCTGTTCAAGTGCATAATCTCCGTCCTAATGGTTTTCCACAGGCCGCGAATTGGTTCCAGATTTCCCATCAGCCTTTAATGCCGGAGGATGTCAGGCTGCTTGTCACCTGGTCCTGTGCGAACGCATAAATCAATATGCCCGGCAGGATCGCCATTGTCAATGCTGCAAACATGTTTGTATAATTATACGAATAGGTTTCGTTAAAGGACGCCAGCGCCACCGGCAGTGTGCGATTGATCGGCGTCGAGGTAAGAAGCATGGCAAAGAAGTATTCGTTCCAGTTCGACAAAAACATCAGGATACCGGCCGTAGCCATACCGCCCTTTGCCATGGGCAGGTTAATGGACAGAAAAGTTCGTATAAAACCGGAGCCTTCCATCCATGCCGCTTCGCTGAAATCCTTGGGGATTGACATAAACGTGTTTTTCAGAATGAAAAGGGACATCGCCATTCCTGCTGCGAGATAGACCAGAACCAGCGCCGTTTTCGTATCGTACAGGTTGAGCTTGATGATCAGGGAGAAAATCGGCTGCGCTTTGCTTTGGCTGGGTACAAGCAATGTGATGACAAAAAGTGAATAAATCAGGTTTTTGCCTCTGAACTCGTATTTTGCAATCACGTAAGCCGCCATCGCGTAAACCAGCAGCGAAATAACGGTGGAAATCGTGGCCACCAGCAGCGAATTGAACGTGAAAAGCAGAAAATTCGTCTGCTTGAAAACCGCCTGATATGCCGAAAAGCCGATGCTCTTCGGCAGCGAAAACGGATTGGAAAGAATCTGCGCATTGGTCTTGAACGACGAGATTATAACCCATACAATCGGAAAAACGGAAATCACGACCGTGAAAAGAAGGACGCCATATCCCAAAACGGTTAAGACGATTTTTTTGACCTCATTCATAAACGCCGCGTCCCCCTCAATATACGCTTTCGTTCATTCGGAACAGCCTGTTCACCAGCGCCAGCATCAAAATGCCGAGCACCAGCATCATCATGCCCGAAGCGTTTGCATATCCGTATTTGCCATTGTTGATGGCATTCACCAAAATCAGCGGTATATTCATGGTGTCGTTTCCGGGGCCCCCGTTGGTGGTGAGCGTAATCGTTTCGTACATCGAAATACGGGACGAAATGGCACAGACCACAGCCGTTCCGATGGAATTTCTGCAAAGCGGCAGGTTGATCTTCCACGTGATATAGAGCTCACTGGCGCCGTCTATCCTCGCCGCCTCATGAAGATCTTCCGGAATCGCTTTCAAATCGCCCATCACGAGCAGCGTTACCACAACGGCGTAGAACACCCAGGTCAGCGTCACCGCAAAGAACGCGTAGGGGGACTGAAAAAGCCAGTTGACCGCAAATTTAGGAATGAATATGCGGATGATGCCGTTCAGGATTCCGTAGCTGCCGTTGAAAACGAAACGGTAGATCATTGCCCACGCGGCCGACGCGATCACATTCGGCACCATAAAGACAGTCTGAACAAATTTCCATCCGTGCGGCCCCCGAAACAGGAGCAGGGCGATCAGAACGCCAAAGCCCACATGCACCGTGCCTGCAATGATGGCCCAGAAGAGCAGATTGACGAGCGCCGCTTTGAAATCATCCGCACGAAACAGCGTGATATAATTGGTAAGCCCCGTGAATTTCGGAAGGTTGGCGCCGTCCCAGCTCGTAAAACTCGTGTATATCAGCGTTACGATCGGCATCAGATAGAACATAAGAAAAATCACGATGCAAGGCAGTAAAAATGCCCAAATCCACAATAAGTTTCTTTGCTTTGCCGTAAGCGGCCTCATAGCAATACCTCACTGTTGCATTTTCTTTACGGCGGCCAGGAGTACCCGGATATGGATAAGCCCGGCGCCCGAAACGGTAAAATAAGATCGCCCGGAACAGACGAACCGATATCACGGAAACGGACTCCGGCGGCCGAAGGCTTTTCCTCAACAGAAAGTCCGGTAAATGCCGGAAGCGCGGCGTTTCGCCCTTCTGTTTTCCGCGGGAAGGCGAAACGCTCTGGGTTTCCGGTAATGTCGCAGGAAAACGCGGTGCCGGGCGTCACCGCCCGGCAC
>JAEWAU010000051.1 GCA_023391535.1 Bacillota bacterium
CTCGGATGACTTCTTCAAACACGCGCCCGGAGCGCGCGATGAGCGTCGGGTTCGTGGTGACGCCGCAGATGACGCCCATGTCGTTGGCCGCGCGGATCTCTTCCACGTCGGCCGTATCGAGAAATAACTTCATGCTGAACACTCCTTTTTCTGACGTGAGAAACGGGTACAATCACGCTCCGCGAAGCGCAGCCTTGAGCCGGAGCGCCTCTTTTGCCTTTTCCGCGATATGCCCGGCCGTAAGGCCGTATTCCCGCAGAACCTCCGCGGCGGGGCCGGACTGCCCGAACCGGTCCTCCACGCCCACGCGCAGCACCGGCACGGGGTAAAGCCCGGAGAGCGCTTCGCACACCGCGCCGCCCAGGCCCCCGACGACATTGTGCTCCTCCGCCGTGACGACGGCGCCGGTTTCCCGCGCAGCGCGCGCCAGCAGCTCCGTATCGATGGGCTTGATGGTGTGGATATTGACCACGCGCGCGTGAATGCCCTCCGCTTCCAGCAGCGCGCGGGCCTGCAGCGCCTCCGGCACCATCAGCCCCGTGGCAACGAGCGTCACGTCGTTTCCGCCGGCCAGCTGCACGCCCTTCCCAAGTTCAAAGCGGTACTCCGGCCCGTCGTTGAGAACCGGCACCGCAAGCCTCCCGAAGCGCAGATAAACCGGCCCTTCGTGCCGGATGGCGGCTTCCACCGCAGCCCGGGCCTCCACCGCGTCCGAAGGGCACACAACCGCCATGCCCGGAATGGTGCGCATCAGAGCGATATCCTCGCAGCACTGGTGCGTGGCACCATCCTCCCCGACGGAAAGGCCGGCGTGCGTGGCGCCGATTTTTACGTTGAGGTGCGGGTAGCCGATGGAGTTGCGCACCTGTTCGAACGCCCGCCCCGCCGCGAACATGGCGAACGAGCTTGCAAACACGATCTTTCCGGTGGTCGCCATCCCCGCCGCCACGGCCATCATATCGGCCTCGGCAATTCCGCAGTTGAAATGGCGCTCCGGGAATTTCTTGCGGAACACGTCCGTTTTGGTGGATTTTGAAAGATCCGCGTCCAGCACCACCAGGTTGGGATACTGTGCGCCGAATTCCGCCAGGGCGTCCCCGTAGGCTTCGCGCGTCGCGATTTTCTTGGTTTCGTTCATGCCTGCGCCTCCAGTTCCCGCAGGGCCTCGTCCAGTTCCGCAACGGCCCGTGCGTATTCCTCGTCGTTGGGCGCCTTCCCGTGCCAGCCCGCCTGATTTTCCATGAAGGATACGCCCTTGCCCTTAACGCCGCGCGCCACGATGGCCGTCGGCCGGCCTTTCGTCGCTTTGGCCTCCGCGTAGGCGGCTTCGATCTGGCTGAAATCGTGCGCGTCGATCTCGACGGTGTGCCAGCCGAACGCCCGGAATTTTTCCGGAATGGGCAGGGGAGACATCACATCCGTGATCTTTCCGTCGATCTGCAGCCCGTTGAAATCGATCCATGCCACGAGGTTATCCAGCCGGTACTGCGCCGCGAACATGGCGGCCTCCCACACCTCGCCCTCCTCGAGCTCCCCGTCGCCCAAAACGGCATACACCCGGTAATCCTCCCGGGAAATGCGCGCCGAAAGCGCCATGCCGCACGCGGCGGAGATCCCCTGCCCCAGCGAGCCGGTGCTCATATCCACGCCCGGGGTGTCGTCCCTGTTCGGGTGCCCCTGCAGCATTCCTCCCAAACGGCGGAAGGTTTTCAGCTTCTCCCAGGGGAAAAAGCCGCGCAGGGCCAGAGCCGCGTAAAGCGCCGGGGCGCAGTGCCCCTTGGAGAGCACGAACCGGTCGCGGTCCGGCCGGCGCGGTTCTTCGGGGAAAACCCGCATTTCCCGGAAATACAGGTAGGCGAGGGCGTCCGCAATGGAAAGCGAGCCTCCCGGATGTCCGGATTTTCCGCTGTAAACGGCCAGCAGCGCGCCTTTTCGGATTTGGAGCGCCTGCTTTTGCAAACTCCGTTTTTCCGCAGTGTCCATTTGTTCTCCTTCCGCTTTGTCGTGCAAATCTTTGATTTGAATTGAAACTTTTATAAAATGCTTTTATAAAACAATTTAAGTATAGAACGCACGGAGGAAAAAGTCAACGGGGCGGCACACGAATCCGGATTCCTTTTTTGAAACGCCGCGCTCTGCACGGGCAGGGTTACTCAGCGCTCTGAAACACCGCTCCGGCACCAGACACACATACTGCGCGGCCGTGCGGCCGGTGCTCCATGGCCCGGCTCATGAGCACGAGCATTTTCCGCAGAGCGGCCTTATTGCCCGGCATGGCGGCGCGAAAACGCCAGCTTGAGCAAAACCGGCGTTGCGATCGTGGTGAGGAGGACGACCAGCAGGGTGGGGAGGAACACCTCCTGTGTAATGATGCGGTTTTGCAGGCCGATGTTGGCCGTGATGATTGCGACCTCGCCGCGCGAGACCATCCCGACGCCGATTTGGGCCGCCTCCCTGCGGCTCATTCGGAACATCCGCGCGGCCGCCCCGCACCCCACGACCTTGCCGGCGACGGCCGCCGCAAACAGCACAAGGGTGATGAAAACGATCTTCCGGCTAAACCCGGCCAAGCTGACCTCCAGCCCGACGCTTGCGAAAAAAACAGGTGAAAGAAATCCGGACGAGATCGCTTTCACATTCCGCTCCAGATACTCCCTGTGCGAAAACTGCGAAAGCAGCAGACCGAACAGGTAAGCGCCGGTGATCGCCGCGATGCCCGCTTTTTCCGCAATGCACGCGGCAAGCAGGACGAACGCCAGCACGAAGGTCAGCAGGGTGCGGCCGGGCTGCATGCTCCGCGTCAGCCGGTTGATGAGCTGCGGCAGAAACACGATGGCCAAAACACCCGCCGCGCAGAAGACGCCGATGCCCGCCATGGAGGCGGCCAGGGCTTTTCCGGTGCTGCCGTTTGCCAGCCCCAGCAGAACCGAAATCAGAATGAGCCCCAGAATATCGTCGATTACAGCGGAGCCCAGAATGTGAATGCCCGGCTTTGAATTGAGCTTACCCAGCTCGGTGAGCGTTTCCACCGTGATGCTGACGCTTGTGGCCGTTAAAATTGTGCCCACGAACAGGTTTTCCATCGGATTTTTAAAAAACAGGAATGCGCTCAGGGTGCCCAGCACGAGAGGAAGCAGCACGCCCATCGCCGCGATGGCGAGCGAGGCTTTTCCGGCTTTTTTGAATTGCCCGAGATCCGTTTCCAGCCCGGCCAGAAACATCAGCAGAATCACGCCGAGGTTGGCGAGCAACTGAATCCCGGCGTCGTAGCTTACCAGATTCAGGAGCACGGGCCCCAGCACCACGCCCGCCAGCAGCGCGCCGAGCACCTCCGGCATTTTGAACCTGCGGCTGACGATTCCGCCAAGTTTCGCCGCGATCAAAAGCAGGGCGATATCGAACAGTGTTTTTTCCATGCGCGCTCCTTTGCAAATCCCGTAAAAAAAACAAAAGCGGGAAGCCCAAAATGGACTTCCCACCCAAGAAGCGGATTCTTGAAAGCGGCTTGCGCCGCCCAACCGTGCTTTTTATTTTACCACAGTGAATTTGTAAAGTCAAAACCTCTGTTGAAAAGCCAAAACGCAAAAACGAAAGCCCTTCTGGTTTTCTGCAAAAGCACCCGCCAAACTGGTACGCCGTGTCGAAAAAAAGCCGGTGCCGCGTTTATCCGCTTCCGAATAGAATGGGGGTAACGGGCCGCGCCGCCGGAATCGGGCGGCGCGGCGGCCGCGTTCGGCTTCAAACTGCAGGTTTCATTTTTCGGTATCGTAGGAATATGGAAACTGCCGGACGGAGGGGAGGACGATCGGCGTGAATGACGAGCTGCGCCGGATAAACGGCCGGCTTTTGCGGACGCTGCGCTCGGCGGCCGTGCATTTCGAGCTCGGCGAGGATCAGGCCGGGCTGGACGACCTGCACGGCGTGTACGACGACCTGGAAAGCGCGGCCGGCTTCTGCCGGGAACGAAACGGAGAGCTGCCGGAGCCGGCCGGGATGCTCCCGGCCCTGCAAACGGTTCTTTCCTGCATCGATCACCGGGATATCGCCGGGCTGACGGATGCGCTGGAGTCTGCAGTTTATCCCCTTGCGGAAAAATGGATCGAGGGCTGCGGCGAACAATGACGGCTGCGGAAAACGGCGGATTCGCCGCGCGGCCGGCGGGGCAGGCGGAACGTTTAATGCGAGGATTTCAGTTTGAACTTCCCGGCAAGCTCGGAAAGCATGTTGGCCTGCCCGGATAATTCTTCGCTGGAAGCGGCGCTTTCTTCAGCCGTAGCTGAATTGGTCTGTACGACGGTTGAAACCTGAACGACTCCCTGATTGATCTGCGCAATGGCGGTTGCCTGTTCGTTCGAAGCGGACGCGATATGGCCGACAAGACCAACCGAATTTTTCAGGTTTTCCGAAATGTGCATCAGCTTGTCCGCCGTTTCGTTTGCCGTTTTCGTACCGTTTTCCACCTTGTGAATGGATTCCTCTACCAGAGCGGCGGTATCCTTTGCCGCTTCCGCGCTTTTGCCGGCGAGATTGCGCACTTCCTCGGCTACGACGGCGAAGCCCTTTCCGTATTGCCCGGCTCTCGCCGCCTCGATCGCGGCGTTCAGAGCGAGAATATTGATCTGGAATGCGATATCGTCGATGGCCTTGATGATCTTGGAGATATTGGCCGAAGATTCGTTTATTTCCTTCATGGAATCGAGCATCTGCTTCATTTTTTCATTTCCCTGCACAGCCTCCGACTGCACTTCGGACGAGAGCAGGCTCGCCTTTGCGGCGTCCATAGCGTTTTGCTTCGTTTGGGAGGCAACCTCCGAAATGGAAGCGGTCAGTTCCTCAATCGAGCTTGCCTGTTCGGTGGCTCCCTGGGAAAGCGACTGGCTGGCGTCGGAAATCTGCGTAGCCCCCAGAGCGACCTGATTCGCGGCCGTATGGATATCGCCGAGCAGGCTGTTGAAGGATGCAATCGCCTGATTCAGCGACTGCTTGATCAGATTGTATTCGCCTTTGTATTCGCCGGTTACCGCAACGGTGAGGTCGCCCTGCGCGAAAGCCTGAAGCGTATCGGAGGCTTCTTTGATCGGCGCGGAAATGCTGAGCAAAGCGCGGTTCATCTGCTCGCCTATTTGCCTGTAGCCGCCCTTCAATGTGGCGGCCAGATCATTTTGCGCGGCAAAATTGCCATCGGCAACGGAGTTTGCGAATTGGTAGGAAATATCGGAGATATCTTTGACGGACTGCATCGTGACAATGATCGCCGGAATCAAATGGTCGTTTTCCGAGCGCCTGCCGATTTTTTTGTACTGTTCCAGCAGGCTCATGTCGCCCTCCGAAATGTCCAAAAATACTTTCTCAATGGCAAGCAGCTGTGCGCGGACGCTGTTGATGGAAACGGCGAACTCTTTGATCATACCGTTGTAGTTTTCGGACATCTGGCTGGTATAATCGTTGCTTGCAAACTTTTTCAGTACGGTAAACGATTCGTTCAGCGGCACCGCAATGGAGTCCAATATCTGGTTAAACTCGTCCAGAATTCGAGAATAATTCCCTTTTACAAGGGACGCATTCGCTTTTTGGTTCAGATCTCCGTTTTTCCCCGCCTCGGAAAGCTTCATGGCTTCGCCGAGAAGAGCATAAAGCGCTGCGCGCACCTGATTCAGGTTGTCGATCAGCACCGAATAGTATCCCTGATAGGGGTTCTCCAGAAGTTCGAGCTCATACCCGTTCGCCATTTTTTCTATGTACGCTGAGGCGACATCCAGCGGCGCTTTAATCGAATCGAATGTGTCGTTCACGCCGTGGATGATCTGAGCGTAAACGCCCTTCAGCCGGCTTTCGTCGCCTCGGACGTCCAGGTCGCCGCTTTTCCCGGCCTTCGCGAGTTTTTCGGCTTCCCCGTTGAGTGTGCTGAGGGAATCCACCACACTTTTGAGGCTGCCATTGGCTTTGGCGAACATCCCCTTTATTTCCTGCGTATGCTCGTCCGCCGGAGTGACCTCAAGGTTGATATTCAGGTTTCCGTTTGCGATCATGTCCAGATCTTTGGAAAGGCGTGTGATCTCCGCATTCGCGTATTCGTTCACGCGCAATATCGAAGTGAGGTCTGTGACGATCTCCACATATCCCGTCTGTTTTCCGGCGGGATCTTTTATCGTGGCCGTATATTGCTTGCACTTCGCTCCAAACCAGTCAAAATAGGTTTCCCCAATATTTTGTTCCCGCAGTTTTCGGATGCCGCAATTTTCGGTTTTGCAGATATCTGCGCGGGCGTTGCTGCAGGGCGAACCGTACGCAGATTCGCGGTCCTTTATCGCTCCTTCTTTCATCAGCAGGGATTCGAAGGATTTGTTCATATACATCCATTTCATATTGGCATCCGTTACATGGACGGGGAACGGAACCGCATCCAAAATCGCTTTGTAGGTAGATACCTCCTTTTTTAGCTCTTCTATAACTTTGTTCTTGCTGGTCAATTCAAACTACTCCCCTCTATGTTTCAGATAAAAAACAGCGTCATCCTCGATGCTGTTCAACGGATGCGGCGGATCCATCCCTTCTCTTTTTTAAGCAGCGCGATGCCGGCCAAATGGGCAGATGAATTTCTTAATATGGCTTGAACATGCCGAATGCGGACGGAGCTGATTCCCTGAGAAAGTTCTTTGCTCTGGCCGGCGGCGCTGCCAGTTTGTCCCTGATTCTATTTTACCACTTTTGCAGTGTTCGGCGCTGCAATAATAATATTAAGCATCAGCGAACAAACAAATTAAATTATTCCGGATTGTTTATTATCAACAAAATTATGCGCTTTTATGTTACTTGCATTGATACGAACGCCGGCCGGAACGATCGATCGCCGCATGTCCCGACCGCGCGAAGGCACACCTGCGGAACTCCGTTCGCAGGTGTGCGGAAGGCAAACGAAGCGGATTTACAAATTTCCCTGCATTTGGTATACCAAAGCAAAACTGCCTTCTGCGATCCATAAATTTCCGAAAATGGCCGGTTAGCGCGGAAAATAGGTACCCACGGGTGGAAAGGGTACACAAAGAATAAAGAGGAATAGGATAGAATGAAAGGATAAAATAGGAATGGAAAACATCTTGAAGCGATTAACAGAATTTTCAATATTGAGCGAAGCCTGATCAGCCGGCGCACGAAAGAGGGCCTTGAAAGCGCCCGCGCCCGCAAGGGCGGGCGGCCGCCGGGGCGCAGCCTTGAGGCATACAAAGCGCTAAAGATGTACGGACAGCCAAAACTACGGCATCCCTGAGATTCCCGCAGCCGCCGGCATCCGCAAACCACGCGCTGCAGGCAGGCAGACGCCCGTAACGCGTAAATGCCCCTTAAATACGCAAAAAACCGGCCATCCGTCAGGCTTCGCAGCCTTTTCGGGTGGCCGTTTTTTTGATTTTATGCGAGAAACATTTTGATTTTGCGCGAAAAGCGGCGGCAGCGTTTGGGCACTTATCGTTAAACGCCTGTGCAGCCAGATTTTGCCGCATAAATAAGCGGGGAGGCAGCGCCGCAGCGCCGGAGGAAAGCGGCGCAGACTTTATTCACTTTCCCTGCCCGCGCCTGCCCGCCTGGCCGGCACAGCGCCGGCAAACAGCCCGATATCCTCCTCAAAACGGTAGAATTCGGAGGAAACCTCGGCGTTTTCCGTTATTTTAACCGCGGCCGTATCCGTTACGGCGATCAGCTGGTGCCAGATGCCTTTATAAAGGCACACCGGCTTATCCAGAAGAAACGCCGCGTAGCTGCCCGGGGCGGAACACGGAGCCACCAGCAGCAAAGTGACCCCTTCCAACGGTTCGAGAGTTTCCATCGAGCCGGGGTGCTTTTCCAGAACCCGGGCGCTCTTTTCGGAATAGCGGTATACCGCGACGCGCCAGGGGCTTTCCGTTTCGGTAACAATGCGCTCGAACTGTTCCGTACAGCCGGGTGAAAATTCAATCACTCTGCCGTAAGGTTCAAAACGCCCGCGCGTGATGGTTTCCACCGGCTTCGCCGTGCTTTCCATCGCTTTCACTCCCTGCTTTCATTATATTGATTGCGGCGTTCGCTTTTTCTGCGCACATGGCCGCTTCAGCCCTCCCTGTATTCGAACCGTACGGTGATGCTGCAGAGCTTCCGTTCAAATTCTACGTCCAGCCGCAGCAGCTCGCCCTGCTGCCGCGAAACGATACTGCCCCCGTCGGCTGCAGTTTCGCGGAAGGCGAAATTGTGCGTGACATGGATATAGTAGCTTTCGGAGGTTCCGGGCACGCCCTCCAGCGAAAGCTCCAGCAGATTGTCGTGAAACAGGTTTCGTTTTACGCTCACCGCATCCATGGAAACATGGCGGCTCGAGGCGATGAGCTGCGGAATCTCCATGCGCCGGTGGAGCGCCACGATCTGGCATTGGCCGATTTCAAGGCTGCCGCAGGGAATTTCCCCCTTCACCGTGCCGAGAAAGCATTGCTTCCAGAAATCGAACGCCAGATACTCGCTCTCTTCGTCAAGGCCGAGTGAGGAAAGCGGAACACGGCAGGCCCGGAGCGGCATGGTTGCAAAACGCCCCATCACGCACCAGCGGCGGTCCAGATGGTCGATGTGGAACGCCCACAGGGAGGAAAAGGGATGATCGTCCTCCATGGTTGGAAAAACGCCCGCCATGTCGAGCGCGTCCTTGAGCGAAACATCCTCCGCCTGAACGGGGGTATCGTGGGACTGTACGGCAAAACCGTGCAGCTTCGTCCACGTGTAAGCGGGGTAGGAGAGATTGAGCGGCCCGGTTTCCGCCGTCCGCGTGGTAAGCGTCGGCAGAGTTTTGTGCAGGATATCGAGCTTTTCACTTGTGTACGCGCTTTCTACATCGCTGAGCATGCAGAGCTCGCCGGAAAGCGAGATGAGCGACAGGATGCTTTTTGCCCACTCCGGTTTTGTGCGTACGCAGACGTGGTCCGGGTCCGCCAGAAACAGGATGCGCTGGGTGTGAAACCACCGCGCGGATTCGAACAGCTGCATGCGGATGCCCGCCCACGTGGGGTTTGCGTCCATCGCGATACGGCAGGCGTCCACCAGGCCCACCACCTCGTGCATTTCGCCCCAGCTTGCGAGGTAGAAGATATCGTCGCCCAGACCCTCCCGCGTGGCCTGCATGTACGCGCGGAACCTCCGTTCCGCCTTCTCATTGCTCATCATTCCGAGGCGCACGGCTTCGTGTAGCCCATCGAACAAAAGGTGGCGGATGGCGTCGATTTTGACATAACGGTACCCCAAACGGCGGTACTGTTCAAAAATCGGCTTTACCTGTTTTTCGAGCGTGCCGGGCGTGCAGCTGTACACATAATCGATCCATACGCCGTTGAGAGGCGCGCCGTCGTGCCAGAGGACGCTGTCCTCATGATAAAGCGGAAACTCCTTGTTCGTGATGTTGGCGTTTGTCCAGATGGCGGGGAGAAAGCCGTATTTTTCCACGGTTTTCACGATGCTCCGGTGCCCGCCGGGAAACTTTTTCTCATCCGTGGCGCACCAGCCGTCCGCCATGCAGCTCTTTGCGTCGTAGGGCAGCGGCATCTGCTGGTAGCCGTCGTCCACCTGGATGTAGCGCAGGCCGTAATCCTTGAGCGTGCGGGCGAGAAAACGGCTGATCCCTTCGATCTTGCCGATATCGATATCGCGCCGGTACGCTTCCCAGGAGCACCAGCCCGCCACGGCCTCCTGCTTCGGCTTCCGCACCCACGGCTTGTGGTATTTGTACCCCAGGTGCCGGTTGTAATACTGCATGCGCAGGTTGAGAAAGAACGGCTTTTCACTCAGCTCCACCGCGATGCGCGCCACGCTTTTCCCATCGGCGCCGCGCTCCATCCTGCCCGTAAGCCAACGCCAGCCGCACCCGGAAAAATCGATCAAAAGATCCTGATCGACGTCGTACAGCCCGCCGACGCCGTGGATGAGCGGCCGGCCCTCCTGCGCCAGAATCGCCTCGTTCCCGCCCGCACGGCGCGGCCGCATGCAAACGGCGTCCCCGCTGAGGGTGAAGGTCACCTCCGCGGCAATCGGCCTTTCCGTTGCAACGTAGATCTGCTGGATATACTGGACGCTCTGCATGGACCCGTCGGAGCCGTGCCGGAAGCCCAGTTCCTGCGCGCCCGGAACATGGATTCGGATCACCTCGACGCCGTTGTATTCGTAGGAAAGAACCTCGCTCGCTTCGTCCCAGTTGTGCACGGCGAACGCGAGCGGCGGCTCCGGAAGCGCGCCGTGAATGGATTTCCCGTTCATATGGAACCCTCTTTTCGCTTGCAAAAGCATTTTTCGGCAGAAGTAAGCAGGGCAATGCGAACGCCCGCGCGGCATTGCCCTGCTTATTGCGCACAACGCGGCGGTACGTTTTATTTGATCGCGCTGTCCACCGCGCCCTGAATGAAGTATTTCTGAAGAACAAGGAAGAGCACGATAACCGGCAGCACGCCAAGGAGAGCGGAGGCGGCGGCCGCATACACGTTGCTCGAGACCTGCGCGAAAAAGCTGGCGACGGCAAGCGTTACGCTTGTGATGTTCGGCTTTTGCAGCATATAAAGCGAAAACTGGTAATCGTTCCAGCAGTTGACGCCTGTGAGAATGACCACGGACGCCGTAACGGGCTTGAGCTGCGGCAGAATGATGCTGAAAAAGGTGCGCAGCGGCCCGCAGCCGTCGATGGCGGCCGCTTCATCGAGCGCCGTGGGGATGGAGGCGATGAAGTTGGAAAAAATGAAAATGCTCATGGAAAGGTTGAAGGTGACAAGCAGCAGAATGATGCCCCAGAAGGTGCTGATGCCGTGGAGCTGCTTCATGATGGAATAGATCGGCACCAGAATGCTGAGGGGCGGCACCATCATGACGCCGAGGACGAAGCCGTTCACAACCGTATTGAGCCGGCTTCTGTTCCGGGCCAGCGGATACGCGGCCGTGGCTCCGAGCAGCACGATGAGCGCGATGCTGCAGGCCGTGATGACGGCGCTGTCCGTAATGCCGCGCTGGATATGCCCCTCCGTGAGCGCATACTGGAAATTCCCCAGATAAAAATAGTTCGGTACCAGCCAGCGGGAGCTTGCGTCCGTCGATTTTTTGAGCGCCGTGGTCAGCAGAATATAGAGCGGGGAAAGATAGACGGCGGTGATCACAAGCCCGATCGGCAGGCGCCACCAGTTGCTTTTCTTCATCCGAAATCCACCTCTTTTTTACGGAAGAACGCCATGGCGATATTGCTCACTCCCATAATGAACAGGAACGTCACAATGCCGATGGCCGCGGAGTAGCCCGCGTTGTTTCCGTTGAAATACTCGTAGGTGAGGTAGGTGGACAGCGATGAGGTTCCCATGCTGACGCTCCCCGAGCCTGTGAGGGCCTGAATGATATCGAAAAGCTTCAGGCCGCCGATCAGATTGATAATGACGGAGGATGTGATAGCCGGCAGCAGAAGAGGCAGCGTGATGTACCGGAATTCCGCCGCCGGGCGGATGCCGTCGATTGCCGCGGCTTCGTGATACATCACCGGAATGTTCTGGAGCCCGGCAAGGTAGATGATCATGGCGATGCCGAGATACTGCAGGGAATTCACGGCTGTAATGATGCCCACGGCCCGTGAACCGGAAGCGAGCCAGTCCACCGGCTGCATTCCGAATAAATGGATGAGGTCGTTGAGCGCGCCGCCGGAATACTGCAGGAAGAAGAACATGGCGTACCCCATAATCAGCGGAGCGATCATCACAGGCAGGTAAATCACCGTCCGCAGGAGGGTGCGGCCCCGGAATTTGGTGTTGAGAAACAGCGCGAACGCAAGCCCGATGATGTTCTGGAACAGCGTGCTGCCAAAACCATAAATGACGGTGTTCAGAAAGGAAATTCCGATATTCGGATCGTGCGCCAGGAAAACGTAGTTTTTGAACCCGATGTACTTATACCCCGGCAGGTACCCGTTCCAGTTTGTGAAGGAAATGCGGATGCCGTTGAAAAACGGAAAGATGATGAACAGCAGAAACAGGAGCAGGGCCGGTATATAGTAGATATTGATGATGGATTTGCGAAGAGCAAAGGGCTTTTTCAACACGGCCCCCTTCTTATTTTCCGGCAGCCCGCCGGCGGGCGCCTCGGCTGCCGGCGGCGGATACGCGGAAGCCTGGAGATTACTTGACATAGTGAAAAGACTCCTTGATGGGAAGCACTGCCTGCCAGATTTCTGGGCCGGGCGGGAAGCTGTGCGTCCGGAAGATGATGGAATACGAATCTCCAATACAATCAGGAATGAAAACCCGCATGAAGCCCCGGGAAGAGCCGTTGCTTCGGGTTTTATCCGCTCAATGATTAAAAATTCGTAAAGGAAAACGGGCAGCGAGGCCGGCTGTTCCGCCCCCGCTGCCCGTCCCCTGTTCTGTTACTGGGCGAGTTTGGACTTGTAGCTCTTTTCGAGATAAGTGATCTGATCGGAAACCGGTTTTCCGCCGAGCACATTTGCGCCCGTCAGGCACCAGTCATCCCACATGCCGTTGGGCAGGTACTCTCTGTCGAAATAGGGGTAGGTTTTGCTGGAAGAGTACTTGTCGTAATAGGCCTGCGTGGTGCCGAGATCCGCTTTCACATTGCTCAGGCCGGGCAGCATGCCGTTTACGGTGGCAAGCTTGCTCATAACGGCGGGCGTTGCGAGATAATCCAGGAACTTGAACGCTTCGGCGGAATACTTGGTATCCTTCCACACGCCTACGGCAAGATGTTCGCCGGAAATCAGCGTGGGCGTATCACCGCTGTAATAGGCCGGAATAGGCATGAACCCGATATCCGCCTTGCTGTTGGCCTTTTTCGCATCGGAAATGGCGTAGTTCCCGAACATTTCGAACGCGACCTTGCCCTGCCCGAGCTGGGCGGTGATGGTGTTGTAATCCGAAGTCAGGACATCCTTGTTGAAATAGCCGTCCTTCTGCCATGTCTGGAGCATGGTGAGAATCGTGCCCCATTTGTTCCAATCGAACGTGTGGTTTGCAAGAGATGCTTTTTCGTTTTGCGTGGAACTGGTGACATAGATGGAAGGTGCGACCCAGTCAAAGAACTGCCCCACCGTCCAGGTATCCTTATACCCCATGGCGACCGGCGTGATGTTGTGCGCTTTAATGGTTTTGCAGGCCGCTGCGAACGCGTCCCATGTTGTGAGCGAATCCACATTGACCCCGCACTGCTTGAGCACGTCGGCGTTGTAGACGATGCCGGCCAGATCCTGATCGACGGGGAGAACGAAGACGTTTCCCTTCGCGTCGGAGATCTGGGGCTTAATCAGATTGGAAATCTGCGAATACCAGCCCTGATCGTTCACCGTTTTGAGAAACGGGCTGTACCGGGCTACGGACCAGCCGTGCGTCGTCCAGAGATCGGGAAGATCGCCGGAAGCCATCTTCGTTTTCATCAGCGATTCATAGTTGCTGCCTGGGGCGGAGTATTCGATTTTGATCCCTGATGAGGCGGTGAAATCCTTGCAGGCTTGCTCAAGGGCGGTGCTGGATTCCCCTGTCATATTGGAGTAGAAGGATAACGTGACATCGCTTTTGGAGGAAGTGGAAGCCGTGGAGCTGCTGGAGGAGGGAGCCGAGGCCTTGGAACTGCTTTTGTTGCTCGAACAGCCGGCAAGCGTGGCTGTGAGCATCGCAGCGGAAAGAAACAGACACAACGATTTTTTCATGAAAAGAAACCTCCTTTTGTTAATCGGTAGCTTCAGTATAATGCCGTGCGGCCGAAAACGGTATGCTGCGATTCTACAATCGGTGTGTCTGATTCTACAATGTTCATATAAATTTATTTGAAATATGTACTTGTTTTATCTGTTATAGTATAATGTGCAAGAACGCCAACTCTCAACAAAGGATCTGCCTATGAAACGAAAATCCTCCATACGGGTCATGCTCCTGTTCAGCTTCGTTTTCTGCATATTCATTCCGTTCACCGTTTTGTCCGCGGCCATGTCGTTCTACTTTGCCAACGTTTTTCAGAAAAAGGACAAACAGTCGTTTTCGAACACGCTTTACGCAACGTCGAAAAGCATCCGGGTTTACCTCGACGACCTCAACGATCTTTCCCTGACGCCCTACTTCTATTCCGACATCATGGACAATATGGAGGCGATCAACAACGGAGACTATTTTTCCGACCAGTGGTCCCAGTCCGAAATCAACCAGTATTACATGCAGGATTGGTCGGAAATTTTAAATACGTCGCGAAACGATATCTCAAACGTCGTGTTCATTCCCATTCACAATCCCGGAGACGCCGCCTTTGTGGTGCAGCACAACACCGGAACGCTGGATGTTCTGCGGGGCAGAAAGTGGAACAGCCAGACGTGGTTTACCGAAGCGGAAAAGCAGGACGGAAAGCTGTGGTATTCGGCGACGGGCCAGCAAGCCAGCCTGATTCCAAACAAAGCGAATTTTATTTCGGACGATTCGTCGATCTTCTCCGTTTCCCGCCTGATCCGCGATATCAACACGCGGCAGATGATCGGCGTTCTGCGCATCGACGCCTCCGATTCTTCCGTGAAAAACATCTTCGAAAATATCCAAACGACGCCGAACTCGCTGCTGCTCCTCCTCGACCAAAGCCATGAGGTCGTTTACGGCACCAAACCCGTGAGCCAAAGCGTTTTGGATCAGCTCAAAAAGGACAAGAAAAGCATCCGCGTCGGCGGAGACGTCTATTCCGTTATCTATCAGCCGGTGCCGGACGCCGATTGGGAGCTCATTTATCTCTCGTCCCGGAAGGATACCGACAGCGAGAAAAGGCCGATTTTCCTTATTACGGTCGCGATGGGGCTGCTCGTGGTAGCAGGGGCCAGCATTATTTTCATGCTTAACTCGAAGCATATGGTCAAATCGGTGCGGTCCATCACGCGGTTTATCCGGAAGGTGGAAACCGGAGATCTGTCCGATCATCTGGAACTTGGCGGAGACGACGAATTTACCGTGATCGCCGGTGCCCTCAACCATATGACGGATAAGCTCAACCTGCATATCAACAATGAATACAAGGCAGTTATCAGCCAGAAAAACGCCGAATACATCGCTTTGCAGACGCAGATCAACCCACATTTCCTCTATAACACGCTTTCCGGATTCGTAACGCTCAACCGGCTGGGAAAACGGAGGACGCTGGAGCAATCGATTCTGGAGCTTTCGACGCTTTTCCGCTATACCTGCAGCAAAAAACCGCTGAGCAATGTGAAGGACGAATTCGGTTTTGTGGAGCAGTATCTGGCGCTCCAGAAGCTGCGGTTCGACGTGAGGCTCAACTATCTGGTGCTCTACGAACCCGAGGCGGCGGCGGTAACCGTTCCGAAGCTGCTGCTGCAGCCGGTGGTGGAAAACGCCATCATCCACGGAATGGAGCCCTGCGAGGACCCCATTCTGATCCAGATCTACGGGTTTGTGGCGGAAACCGCGCAAAATGGAAAATTCCTCGTCATACGGATTACCGACAACGGATTGGGATTTGACCTGAAGAGCGTCAACACGGGAGAGAAAGTGGGGCTGCAGAATATCCGCGAGCGGGTAGAACTGTTCAACCGGGACGCATTTTTCTCCGTCGCGAGCAAACCCGGGGATGGAACAGTGTGTACCTTTCTGTTTCCCCTTGGAGCCGGCTGAAAAACTGCGCGTCCCGCCGGCTTCGTTTCTTTGAGAAGGAGGCTTATCCCAAGCGTATGACCATTATTATTGCGGACGACGAACGTATTGTGCGTCTGGGTCTTATCAGCATGCTGGAGGAGCTTTATCCTGCGGCAAACACCTATCTGGAAGCCAAGAACGGATATGAGCTTGTCAGCCTGGTTCAGGAATACCATCCTCCCGTAATCTTTGTGGATATCAAGATGCCCGTTAAGGACGGGCTGACGGCGATTCGGGAGGTCGGGGAAAAATCCCCCGGTACGAAATGCATTATTCTCACCGGATACTCGGAGTTCGAATACGCCAAAAAGGCCATCTCCCTGAACGTGCTCGATTATCTGGTGAAGCCCGTCGGCCCGGAGGACCTTTCCAAAGTCGTCGAAAAAGTGTCCGCGCTGCTGGCGGCTGAGCGGCAGAGCGCGCTGGCCCGCTTTGAGCAGCAGGTTTCTTCGGCGCTGCGAAGCCCCGCCGTGTTTGCGCCGGCTCCGCCGGACCAGGCGGCTTCCGGCGGTTCCTATACGGTTCTCGTGCTGGAAACCGCTTATGCGCGGCGGGACGACCCGGCCGAATGCCATGCAAGGCTGGAGGAGCTCTTTTCCGCGGAATATGTCAGGCAGAGCAACACGTCGTTCCGGTATGCCGTTCAATTTTTGGAGCCGCACATCCTATGCGTTGTTTTCTGCGCGGCGCAGCCGGTTTCGGGGGATTGCCTGGGCAAGCTCCAGATGCTTTCCGCAAAAATGGAAAAGGAGGAACGCCCGTTTTCGGCCCTCTTCAAGCAAGGCGCAAAATCGATGGAAGAGGTGCACGCCGCCTGCTTCGGAATGCTTCGCCTTTTGCCGCTCTGCTGCATCCGCGGGTTCGGCCAGGTGACGGAATACCGGAATTTCGCCGCCCTTCCGGATTTCGAGAGACTGCAGCAGTTCGCCGCCGGCCTTCGCGGCATTGCCGCGGCCTTCCTCAACAGCGATGAAATCAACTATAAGGCCGCCATCAACGGATTTTACCGCGAACCCGCCAACCGCCAGACCTTCGCGCGGGTGGAAAAAACGTATTTGCGGCGTTTCCTCCGCGCAAGCATGAACTTCGACGCCGATCTCCAGACATACGAGGGCTTTGTCCGTCAGCTGATCGAATGCAACGACGCCATCTTCCGCCCGTCCGGGAAGCCGGTGCCGAACAACGTGGTCGCCTGGGTAAAGGAATATGTGGAAGATCATTATATGGAAGGAATCGGAATCAACTCGATGGCCGATCTGGTAGGGCTTACGCCGAATTATCTCAGCAAGCTGTTTCACGACATCACCGGCCAGAAATTCATCGATTACATCAGCGACGTCCGCATTTCCAACGCCAAGAAAATCATCATGGAAAACGACGGCGTCAACGTAAAAGAGGTGTCGCAGCGGGTAGGCTATACGGATTCCCGCCATTTTGCCAAGGTGTTCCATAAGCTCACAGGGGAGTATCCCTCGGAGTTCCGCAAGGCTCCGTGCTGACCGGGCGCCGCCGGTTTTGCCCCGCTCCGGGGAACCACCGGCGTCGCTTGTTTCTGATTTTGAGTAATCGCTCTGCCCGCGCAAAAGGCGGAGCCGGATCTGCGTATCCGGCCCCGCCTTTTGCGCGCCTTTTTTGAGCAAGGCGATTTCCGCGTTCTTTCTTCTTTTGGCTGTTCTGTAGAAAATAACACACAAATCGTAGATTTGCAGTATAGGAGATTTTAATCACATTCGCTAAAATAAAACATGGTTTTGCAGCATTAACGGGAACCACAAAGCAATGCGTATCCGTATCTCCGGCCAAAAACAGCCGCCCCGCCGCACTCTGGCGGGAAACCGCGCCGCCGGGGAACGGTTCTCCCGGGCGCTGCGGGCAAACGGGCGCGGCGGAAGAAAACGGGTATGCGGGCCGGCCGTGCAGTTTCGCATGGCGGCAACAGAGAAATTTAAAGGAGGGCTAGTATGATTCGGGCAAAAAGAAGAGCTGCCGCACTTATTCTGGCCATGGCGACGGTTGTCGTCATGATTTTGCCGGCCAGAGCGAAAGTGCAGGCCAGCGGCATTGTTACGGACGGCAATGCCACTATTTCCACTGTGAGCGAAAACGCATGGCATTTGGAAAACAGCGCGCTCACGGCGGATGTTTCCTTCGCGAACGGTTCGATCGATATGACCAGCTTTTACAACAAAGCCGCGCATTCGGAATATCTTACCGGATCGGGACCGAGGGAATTGTTCAACTATGTGCTCAGCGACGGGTCGGCTGCCAGCGCAATGGACGGCAACTGGACGCTGACGGATTCCCAGTTCAGCGATATCAACCTGTACGGCCGCACATGGGGGGAGCAGCTGGAAATCACGCTTACCTGCACCCAGCCGGTGAGCATGCAGGTAAAACTCGTATTCCAGCTTTACAACGGGGACGCGGGCATTCGGTACCAGTGCTATGTCAAAAACAATACGACGGGCAACCTGACCATTAAGTCTTCCGATGTGCTCCAGCTGAATTTTCCGAACAAGCCGCACACGGCCTATTACGTGCCCAACATGATCTGGGCGAGCACCGGCGGCTCTTTGTACGACGCGCGCAACTGCGTGATGGCGTACAACTCGGGCGACGGCTGGTGCATGGCGCCGGAGCTCAACTGGCAAACCAATGCGGTGGTGGATTCCACGGTAAACCCCTCCACCGCATCGGGACAGGCGCCGTTCGGCGGCATCTACGCATGGGTCAACGGAGAGCAGTCCGTCCGCTTTTCCACCAATCCCGCCTCGCTGCAGCTTGTGCTGTTCCCGGGGGAGGAGATGCCGTATCTCGCCGTGAACCTCACGGTATTCAAGGGCGGTGAAATGGACGGCCGCGCGAGCGTGGAGGACCATTTCGAGCAGAGGTATAAATACTGGAATCCCACCACGACGCTGTCGCTCAACGATTGGGAGTGGTATTCGAGCGGCAACCGTACGGATGATTATTACCGGAATACGGTTGTGCCCACGGCTCTGGCGGGCGGATTCGACCGCCTCGACGTGGACGACAAATGGAACCTTACGACGGACAGCACGGAACCGCTGGACGTGCCGGTCACAGGAAAGAGGCCCCTGCCCGCATTCACAACGGACCTTGCCTCGCTGTCGCAGTTTGTAACCGATCACGGGCTGCAGATCGGCTACTGGTTCAGCCCCTGCGGGTACTACCCCAGCGTGAAGGGAACCTTCGGCGCCCTGACGGTGACGATGCCCGCCGCGCCGGCCACTTACGGCGACCTCGCGGACTGGAATCAGGTGCAAACCAAAATCAGCCAGATGGAAAACGTCCTGATCGGCCAGTATCATGCCAGCTGGACGCAGATCGATAAGCTCCAGCTCTACCAGAACACCACCCAGACCACCTATTCGAGCCCGAGCGACAGCGTCTACCGGAAAGCCGTAAATCTCGAAAAATACGAGAACTATTTTACGGACAAGTACCCGAATTTCGGCATGCGCATTACAAATCAGCTCGACTTGGGCGGCTCGCTTTCCAACCGCAACTGCGGCCTTATCGACCTTGCGGATAACGGAATGCTTTCGGCCAAAGGCGAGTTTAACGACGGCGATATCAATATCTGTTTCAACAGCTTCGGCTATTTCCCCATGAACAGCAACTTCCTGTATTACGCTTCTTCGGAGTGGTACGACACCACGGAGTGGATGTACGAATTCCTCAGCACGAGGGAATCCGTGCTGTACAGAAGCCCGACGCCGCTTCCCAATAATTCTTCGGACTTTATGGACGCGCGCACTCTCGCCCTGCTGAAAACGTTCAACACCTGGAGGAAAAATCCGCGGATCGAAGCGATTCTCGATGATTCCTTCCGCCCGGTGACCATGGACAACACCTATTCCTGGATGTACACCAACGCGGATAAATCCCAGGGAATCGTTATCGCCACGGACGCCAATCATTCCAAAACCCCCGGCTTTACCGCGAAGCTGGATTGGCTCGATCCGGGCAAGACCTATCTCGTGCAGGATATGACCCTCAACGACAACGGAACCTTCTCGAATTCTCTCGTGACGAGAGCAACGGGCGCGGAACTTAAGTCCAAAGGCTTCTATGTCGATTACAAGACCAATACCTCCAACGGCAAAGCCTACTGGATTCAGGAGGACGACGGGCAGAACCTTCAGGTCGCCTATGCCGATTCCAATGTGAACGCCTATACGCAAAGCCTTTCCAACAATACGCTCACCGTGAACATCACGGCGGGAACGGCAAATTCCACCGCCAAGATCGCGGTGTACGACCGTTCCATGCCAAAAGAGCAGATTAAGAGCTGCACGCTCGATTCCAACGGCACCGGCACGCTGACCTTTACGATGTCCAATTCGTAAGGCTCCGGAATCGTTACGAAACTTCCGTCCTTCGGGAAAGGCAGGTAAAACAATGAGCAGACTCGTAAAAGCATGTTCCATCGTTTTGGCGACGTTTACCCTTTCGGCGTTTATTCTCGTTCCGCACCGGCTTAACTTCCTGCGTGTCTCCGCCGACAGCACGCAGCTGGTTCAGAACAACAGTTTTGAGTCGGGGCTGACCACCTGGCAGTATAAGGGCGCGACCGCCACGGCGGATACCAGCTTCATTAAGCCCGCCGACGGCGCCGATCAGGTGCGCATCAGCCCCTCCACCGCCGCGTCCACCCACGGAATCTCCCAGTCGATTATCGTCCCGCAGTCCGGCGTCTATACATTCTCCGTTTCTGTCGCCGAAAACCAGCAGACGGCGGGAGGCGAAGTGGGAATCGTCCGCGCGGACGGCGAAAGCATTGTGAACTTTACGATTCCGTATACCACTTCCTACATCCAGCTTACCGCAACCGACATCCCGCTGGAGCAGGGGGACCAGATCCGTTTCTACGCGGTTGCCGGGCAGGCAACCACCTATATCGACGATTTTTCGCTCACGGCAGACAGTACCCAGAACACGCCGGTGTTCGGCAATATCACGTCCTTTACGGTTCCCGGCCAGGTTGGGTCCTCCGTTATCGACACGAACGACCACACAATCTCGTTTACCATGCCGTCCGGAACGGATGTTTCCGCTCTGGTTCCGACGATCGGGCTTTCCGCGGGAGCAACCGTTTCCTATAACGGCATTCCCCGCAACTTTATGGGCCGCGTGGTTTATAAAGTGAAATGCTCAAACAACTTGGTTCAGAACTGGACGGTATTCTGCGCCGGCTACGGCAAGAGCTGAGGCCCCGCGGCGGAAGCGTCGGTCATTTTCTCAGAATCTTACGGTTTTTTATAGAACTTTAGTGAGCATGAAGCAAATGAAAGAGGTGGAGAGATGTTGGGTGCTTTTGCATGGAAAAAAGTACTGACGACACTTTTATCCTGCTCGGTGGCCGCCGCCGCGACGCTGGCGGCTCCCGCCGCGGCGGGCGCGCAGGCGGTTGATTCCGTGGGCGTTTCCTATTCCGCCCACGTGCAGAAGATCGGGTGGCAGGCTCCCGTAGCAAACGGGGCCGATGCCGGAACCACCGGCAGGTCGCTGCGGGTGGAAGGAATCAAAATTCAGCTTACGGGGGCGCCCTCGGGCGCTTCCATCCAGTATCAGGCGCAGGTGCAGAAGATCGGATGGCAGGCGCCTGTGACAAACGGGGCCTTGGCGGGCACCACGGGAAAATCCCTGCGCATCGAGGCGCTCCGGATTACGCTCAACGGGCTTAACGGCTATGAGGTGCAGTACAGGGCGCACGTCCAGCACATCGGCTGGACGGCCTGGCAGACGACGGCGAACGGTACGCCCATCGCTTCGGCCGCCGTGGCGGGAACCGTCGGGAAATCCCTGCGGGTTGAAGCGGCGGATATCCGCATTGTGAACACGAAGCCTGTCGCCGTCGGCGCCATCGCCGTCACGGCCGCGGGCAGCGCCGTTTCGGTAAAAGTAGGTTCGACGCTGCAGATGGGCGCCACGGTGACGCCGGAAAACGCGGCGAACAAAACGGTGGCCTGGTCCGTAACGCCCGGAACGGGCGCGGCCACGATCTCTCCGTCCGGTCTGCTGACGGGAACGGCCGCGGGTACCGTGATTGTTACCGCAGCCGCCGGCGACGGTTCGGGCGTGAAGGGCAGCGAAACCGTCGTGGTGCTTGCGGCGGATGCCGGCAGCTCTGGCGCCGTCTATACGGTCAACTTCAACACCCAGGGCGGAAGCGCGGTTGCGCCGATCACGGGGATTGAAGCGGGCTTTCCCGTTACGATGCCGGCGGCGCCGGTAAAGGACGGGAGCAGGTTTGAAGGCTGGAACACGGCGGCGGACGGCACCGGAGCCGTGTTCGACGCGACTTCTGTGGTGAACGCCAACATCACCGTATACGCGCAATGGTTCACTCCGTCCACGGATTTCTCCACGGCGGATACGGCCGCCGTGCTGGGCGTTACGGGTACGAGCACTTCCACAGATAATCAAGGTGCTGTAGCCACGGCGGACCTCACCACGAATCCGGGCCGTGTCACCATCACGTCGGTGAACCCCGGTACGGCCACGATCGGTGTTTCCGACGGTACGAATTCGGCAGCCATTCCGGTGACGGTGAACGCCTTCGGCGCCATCACCGTGGGAACCATCCGCCCGTATACGGGAGCCTTTACCTCACAGACGGACAAATCCGTTGCAAACGATCCTTCCGTGCTGAATATAACGGGAACATCGGCGATTTCGGGGAATCCGTCGGTTGCGACGGCGGATCTTACAACCAATGCGGGCGATGTCACCGTCACGTCGGTCGGCATGGGCTCCACGTCGATTGAGGTTTCCGACGGCACGGGCACGGCGATTATACCGGTAACGGTGGACGCCACCGGCGCCATCACCATCGGAACCGTCGTGCCGTATCAGGCTTCGTTTACGCAGTCGGACAGCTCCACGGCGAATACGGTTGCCGTTCTTGGCCTTGCGGGCACTTCCGCCGCTTCCAGCAACGGCGCGGTAGCAACGGCGGACCTGAGTTCGCGTCCGGGTTATGTGACCATTTGGTCGGCAGGCGCCGGAACGGCCACAATCACCGTGTTTAACGGAACCGAAGCGGCCTATCTTTTCGTAACGGTGGATGCCGCCGGCAATATCGCCATCGGGAGCATCCTGCCGTATGAGGGGGCCTTTACCCCTGAAACGGACAGCACCATAGCGAACACAGCCGCCGATCTGGGAATTCAGGGAACGGGCGTTTCTTCGAACGCTCCCTCCGTGGCGGCGGCGGACCTGAGTTCCAATAACGGTTTTGTAACCATCCGTTCGCTCGGCGCGGGGTTGGCCGTCTTCACCGTCACCGACGACAATCAGAACACGGCGGCCATTTCGGTTACCGTGGACGACGACGGCGCCATCACCATCAACAGCATCACGCCGTACGCGGGGGCTTTCAAGCCCGCGACGGGTTCGGTAACCAACGCTCAGCTCGGCCTGACGGCGGCAAGCGCGACCTCGGATGACTTGACCGTTGCGACGGTGAGCCTGACGGCGGACGGAATCGCCGTCACATCGGTGGGCGCGGGCGCGGCCACAATCACGGTTACGGATGAGACGCACACGGTGGCCGTTTCGGTCGCGGTGGATGCTACCGGCGCCCTCACCATCGGTACGGTGGTGCAAATCTCGTAATCCTGTTCCCGGCCGGGGCCGGAGTTTTCCGCCCCCGCCGGAAGCGGCAAGCAGAAAATGCGCTTTGAAAAGGCCCAAGGGCCCGATCAAGACGCATTTTTTTTATCTTTGGGGCCGGTGCTTTATTTAAACGGTTTCTGCGGATCTATTTTACGGCGTTTCCAGCCCGGGCGGAATTTATCTAGCCTGCGGCCGCGGGTAGGGAGGGCGGGAGAAAATTCCGCCGCCGGGTACCCGGCGGCGCGTTGAGCGAAGAAATCCGTGTTTTTAGCGCATCAAACGCACGGCCGATATGGGGCCGCTTCGGCAACTGCCGGAAAACAGGCGAAATACCCTTAAAAAACGATGCAAGAATCGATTTAACGAAAGCTTTCCGGCGGCTTATAATATAATCCGCCGAAGAGTCGCGGTAATTTATCCGGCAATTTCAATTCAAATTTCCATAAGCTGCATTTCGCCTTTCCGCCTCCGGCGGCAAGGCGCAGCATAAGGAGCGTGCCAGAACGAATGAAAAATTGCCGTAAGGAAAACAAAATTGCCGAAGAACGACAAGCCGGCTCGGAGGAGGAGGCTGTGTATCATGTTGGGTGCCGTCATTTACGGAACACTTGCTATTTTGGCTGCACTGGTGATTGTGCAATATCTGCTTATCCGGCACGACTACCGGTAGAAGCCGGAGAAATCGCCGCCGAGGAGGGGACGAAAAAGCAAAATTGAACCAACCGGAATTTTCAACTACATAAAAGCACAGAGATTTCCGTTCAAAGCACAGCAATTGCACGGCAGACCGCCGCCGTTTCGTGCCATGCCTGCAGAAAGAAAAAATACCTTGAAAAAGAGATGCAATACTTTATTTAACGAATTTATCCGGGCAGGCTATAATAAAGCCTACCAGCGGAATTGATAGAAATGGCGGTGTTATTTTGTTCACGCGCATAAAGGCTTTGTTTATTGGAAAACCTCTGGAGAATGAAGCGATCGGCGTACAGAAATACAATGTGCTGTTCGGGCTTCCCATTCTTGCGAGCGATTCGATTTCTTCCGTTGCCTACGCGAGCGAAGAAATTCTGATCGTCCTAATTCCGGCCATCGGCGCGCTGGCCTACCGGGAGCTCGGCTTTATCTCCGGCGCCATCATCCTCCTGCTTTTGATTCTGACCTTCTCTTACCGCCAGACGATACAGGCTTACCCGAACGGGGGCGGTTCCTACATCGTCGCCTCTGATAACCTGGGCAAGGTCGCGGGCGTTACGGCCGGCGCTTCGCTGGCGGTCGATTATATCCTCACCGTGGCGGTCAGCATCAGTTCGGGCACCGCGGCGATCACCTCCGCCTTTCCGGGTTTGTTTCCCTACCGCGTCGTGATCTGCGTGGGTATTCTGGCGCTGATCATGCTGGGGAACCTCCGGGGCATACGGGAATCGTCCCGGCTGTTCAGCATCCCCACTTACGCCTTTATTCTCACCATGCTGCTCACCATTGTAGTGGGCGTCGTGCGCTACCGGCTGGGCGGCGTACATCCCGCCGCCGCGGCGGCGCCCGTACCTGCGGGCGGGCAGGCCGTCACGGTATTTCTGCTGCTCAGCGCGTTTTCCAACGGGTGCTCGGCGCTCACCGGCGTCGAAGCGGTCAGCAACGCGATCCCGAATTTTGAAAAGCCGCAGGTCAAAAACGCGCAGCACGTGCTGCTGCTGCTCTCGGGCTTCGTTCTGCTGATTTTCGGCGGCGTTTCGGTGCTGGCAAACATCTACCATGCCGTTCCGAGGGCGGATAACACGGTTCTTTCCCAAATCGCGCTGGGCATTTACGGGAATACGCCCATGTACTACGTCGTGCAGGCGACCACCGCCGTCATCCTGGTAATGGCTGCGAATACCTCCTATTCGGATTTCCCCCTGCTGATGTCGCTCATCAGCCGCGATGGATTTGCTCCGCGGCAGCTTTCGCAGCGGGGCGACCGCCTGAGCTTTTCCAACGGGATTCTGCTGCTATCCGCCGTGGCGGCCGTGCTGATCGTCGTGTTCCGGGGCGATACCAACCTGCTCATTCCGCTTTACGCCATCGGCGTGTTCATCTCGTTCACGCTCTCGCAGTTCGGCATGCTCCGGCACTGGCTCAAGCGCCGGGGCGAACACTGGCTGCACAAGGCCGTCATCAACGGCATCGGCGCGCTCGTCACCACCGTGGTGGTGCTCATTATCGGCACCACCAAGTTTCCCCACGGGGCGTGGATCGTCATCGTGCTCATTCCCCTGATGGTGGCCGGAATGCTCGCCGTCAAAAGGCATTACACCAACGTGGCGCACCAGCTCAAAGTGACCGAGAAGGAATGCGAGGCTGAGCACATCGACGAAAAGCTCTACCGGAACCGCGTGATCGTACCCATCGCGGGCGTCAACCGCGCAAGCCTGCGCGCGCTGCGCTATGCCATGACCATTTCCGACCATGTGGTGGCCTTCAGCGTCGTTATCGACGAGGAGGACGGCGATAAGGTGCGGGCCAAATACGATCACATGCACACGAAGGTGCCGCTCGTGGTTCGGTATTCCCCTTACCGCAAGATCGTAAAACCCCTTCTCGATTTTATCGAATCGGAAGAATACCAGTATAAAAAAGGCGACATGGTCACGGTGATTCTGCCCGAATTCGAGGTGCACTCGTTATGGGAGCGCTTTTTGCATAACGGCTCGGGCCGCTATATCGCAAGGCAGCTGCTGCACTACAAGCACATTGTGGTGGCCACCATGCCGCTGCAGCTCAAAAACGAGGAAGGGCTCCTGAAGATCTGGGAGGCCGGAAAATAGCAGCGCCGCCGCCCGGACGCAGCGCCCGGCGGCTGTAAAAAAGGGGTATTGCAAAATGAATTTTCAATTCATTTTGCAATACCCCTTTTTTGCGCAGCGAATCAGAGCGTGCGCACGGAATCCCGCACGGCGAGCCGCGGGGGCAGCAGCCGGCGGATCGGCTTGCCGCCGCCGATGAGCTCCAGCAGCCCGTGGGCCGCGATGCTCCCGATTTCCTCGCGCTGCGCCTGCCCCACGGAGGTCAGCTTCACGGAGGAAAGCCGGCAGAGGTCCGAGTCGTCGAATCCCATCACCGAAAAATCCTGCGGCACGGAAAGCCCGCCCCGCTCGAACAGACGGATCGTTTTCAGCGCGATCTGGTCGTTGTAGCACAGAACGGCCGTGGAGCCGGAAAAACGCCGCAGCAGGACGCTGTCGAGCGCGCCGTCAAGCAGGTCGGGCATATCCTCCGTTGTGTACCAGACGACGGCGCTTTCGTCCAGGTGAAGGTCGTGCGCATACAGGCTGCGGAGAAACCCCTGGTACCGCCGGTGCCCCTGCATATCGTCGGATTTCATTACCGCGGCGATCTTCGTGTGCCCGCAGCGGATCAGGTGCTCGCCCGCCAGAAAGCCGGCGTGCTCGTCGTCCATCATCACGAAGGAGCTTTCAAAGGCGTCGTACCGGCTGTGGAGAAAAATGGCCGGGATATTCTTTTCCGAAAACTGCCGCAGGAGGTCGAGGTTCGGGTTTGGCAGCGCGCTTTTGGTCGCTTCGATGATGAGGCCGTCCACCTCGTGCTGCAGCATCGACCGCAGGCACAGCCGCTCTTTTTCCACCTTGTTTCCGGTGATGCCGAGCGTGATGGAGTACCCCTGCTGCGTCAGCACGCCCTCGATCGACCGGATGATATTGGGAAAGATATAGTCGTCCATATAAGTGGTCAGAATTCCAACGGTATTTGTCCGCACCTTTTTGGAATTCACGTTTTTAACGAAGGTTCCGCTCCCACGCCGCTGCTCGAGCATTCCCTGCTTGGCAAGCTGCTCCACGGCCTTCCGCACCGTGAACCGGCTCACGGAAAACCGGCGGATCAGCTCGTTTTCCGTTGGAATCCGGTCGCCGTATCCAAGCTGTTTGGTTTCAATCTGCTCCCGGATATACGCGACGATCCGGTCGTATTTGTGCGACGTTTCTTCCAAGCGCAACCCCTCTTCCGTGTGCCGGGCCAGCGCTGCCCGGGCATCGACTGAGTATACTTTACCATTTCGGCACACCGGTGTCAATCAAATAAGTACGTATAAGTTTTCGCCCCGCGCCGTTTGAACTTTTTGGGATGCCGCCGGAAGTCAGGAATAAAATTGTTTAAATCGCGGAAATGATCTTGAAAGTCCGACGCGATTGTGGTACATTAGACGTAAAAATCAGGCGGATGGAGAGGCGAGCCGCGGGAGAAGTTATACGTACATATTTACGCAGCTTTTCCCCGGAGTTCCTCTTTTATCGACAAGTAAGGATCAAGCAGGTATTTGGAAGGAGAGCGACCAATGAAAGCAGTCATCGGAGTGGATTACGGAACCTTGTCCGGACGTGCGGTTCTCGTGAACGCCAAAACCGGCGAAGAGATTGCAAGCTCCGTTTACGAGTATCCGCACGGCGTGATGGACCGGGCGCTGTGGGACGGCACGCCCCTTGGGGACGACTGGGCGCTGGAGCACCCGCAGGATTACCTGGACGTGCTGCAACACACCATCCCGGCCGTGCTCAAAGAGGGCGGCGTTTCGCCGGAGGACGTAATCGGCGTGGGCACGGATTTCACCGCCTGCACCGTTCTGCCCGTGAAGGCGGACGGCACGCCGCTGTGCTTCCTGCCGGAATTTGAGCACGAGCCGCACGCCTATGTGAAGCTGTGGAAGCACCATGCCGCGCAGGACAAAGCCAACCGCTTAAACGAGATTGCGCGCGCCCGCGGCGAGGCGTGGCTCGAAAACTACGGCGGCAAGATTTCCTCGGAGTGGGCCATCCCGAAGCTGTGGCAGGTGCTCGACGAGGCGCCCGCCGTCTATGAGGCGATGGACCGCTGGATCGAGGCGGCCGACTGGATTGTATGGCAGCTTTGCGGAAAAGAAACGCGCAATTCCTGCACGGCGGGCTACAAGGCCATGTGGAACAAGAAAACGGGGTATCCTTCCGACGAATTTTTCGGAGCGCTGGACCCGCGCCTTGCGCATGCGGCGGAGGAAAAGCTTTCCCGCACCGTTACGCCGCTGGGCGAAAAGGCCGGGGAGATCACCGAGGAGGCCGCGCGCCTCACGGGCCTTAAACCCGGCACGGCCGTTTCCATCGGCAACGTGGACGCGCACGTTTGCGTTCCGGCCGTGGGCATCGACGGCCCCTTCAAGATGCTGGCCATCATGGGGACCTCCACCTGCCATATCATGATGGGCACCGAGGAAAAGCAGGTGCCCGGCATGTGCGGCGTGGTGGAGGACGGCGTCCTGCCCGGCTATTACGGGTACGAGGCGGGGCAGTCCTGCGTGGGGGACCATTTCGCGTGGTTCATCGAAAACTGCCTGCCCGCCGCTTACGCCGAGCAGGCGCGCAAAGAGGGCAAAAGCGTGCACGCGTTTTTGCGTGAGCGCGCGCAGAGCCTGAAGCCGGGCGAAAGCGGGCTTCTGGCGCTCGATTGGTGGAACGGCAACCGCAGCGTGCTCGTGGACGTGGACCTCACGGGGCTGATGCTCGGCATGACGCTCCAGACAAAGCCCGAGGAAATCTACCGCGCGCTCATCGAGGCCACCGCCTACGGCACGCGCATGATCGTGGAAAATTACCGCGAGCATGGGGTGCCGGTGGAGGAATTCTTCGCCTCGGGCGGAATCAGCCAGAAGGACCCTATGATGATGCAGATCTACGCGGACGTGCTGAACATGCCGGTGAAAATCGCGGGCTCCCTGCAGGGCCCGGCTCTGGGCTCCGCCATTTTCGCCTCGAAGGCGGCTGGGGCCGCGGCCGGCGGCTACGACGACGTATTCGAGGCCGCGCGGGCTATGGGCCGCGTGAAGGATACGGTTTACTATCCCGTGCCGGAAAACGCCGCGGTTTACGATCAGCTGTTCGCCGAATACCGCACATTGCACGATTATTTCGGCCGCGGCGCAAACGACGTGATGAAGCGGCTCAAAAGCCTGAAGCAATCGGTTTAAACCGGAAAAACGACAATCCAATTTGAAAGGGAGCGGCAAATATGAATACGGCACTGAAAAAATACACGTTCTGGTTCGTGGTGGGCAGCCAGGATCTTTACGGCGAGGACGTTCTGAAAACGGTGGACCGGCACAGCCGGGCAATGGTGGACGCATGGAACGCGGCGGAGGATATCCCCTGCACGCTCGTGTGGAAGCCCGTGGTGCGCAATTCGGACGAAATCTGCGCCACGCTGGCGGCGGCGGACGCCGACCCGGACTGCGCGGGCGTCATCACGTGGATGCACACGTTTTCGCCGAGCAAAATGTGGATCCGCGGCTTTTCCGCGCTGCGCAAGCCGCTGCTGCATCTGAACACGCAGTTCAACCGCGATATCCCGTGGGACAGCATCGACATGGATTTCATGAACCTGAACCAGTCGGCTCACGGCGACCGGGAGCACGGGTATATTCTGGCGCGCATGCGCCTGCGGCAGAAGGTGATCTCCGGGTTCTGGCAGGAGGAAAAGACGCGCCGGCGCGTGGCGGGCTGGATGCGCGCGGCGGTGGGCGCGTTCGAGGGCGGCCGGCTGCGCGTGCTGCGCATCGGCGACAACATGCGCGAGGTTGCCGTTACCGACGGCGATAAGGTGGAGGCGCAGATCCGCTTCGGCTGGCAGATCGACGCCTACGGCGTGGGCGACATCATCCGCCGCGTGGAAGCCGTTACCGAAGCGGAGATCGATGCGCAGATGGAGGAATACCGTTCCAAATACGATTTTGCCACCGAAGATCTCGAAGCGGTGCGCTACCAGGCGCGCGAGGAAGTCGCGCTGAAGAAATTTCTCGAAGAAGGGAAGTTCGGGGCGTTCCACACCAATTTTGAGGATTTGCAGCAGCTGAGGCAGCTTCCGGGGCTCGCGGCGCAGGACCTGATGGCTCAGGGCTACGGCTTCGCGGCCGAGGGCGATTGGAAAACCGCCGCGCTCTGCCGCATCCTCAAGCGGATGACCGCCGATAAAACCGGCGGCACCGCCTTTATGGAGGATTACACCTACAATTTCGACCCGGAAAACGGCCTGAACATGGGCAGCCACATGCTGGAGGTGTGCCCGTCCGTTGCGGCGGAGAAGCCGCGCATCGAGGTGCATCCGCTCGGCATCGGCGGCCGGGAAGACCCCGCCCGCCTGAGATTCCGCGCAAAATCCGGCCCGGCGGTGCTCGCCACCATCGTGGATATGGGCGACCGCATGCGCATGATCGTAAACGACGTGGAATGCCGGGAGCAGACACACGATATGCCGAAGCTGCCTGTGGCCGCGGTGCTTTGGAAGCCGCTTCCGAACCTCGAAACCAGCGCCGAGGCGTGGATCTACGCGGGCGGCGCACACCACAGTGTCCTCTCGTTCGACCTCACGGCCGAGGACCTGCGCGATTACGCCGAGATAAACGGCATCGAATTTATCCACATCGGCGCGCAAACGTGCATCGACGCGCTGCGCAAGGAGCTGCTCTGGAACGATCTGATCTGGAAGCTGAAGCCGTAAGGGAGGGGACTCTTATGCTCGAAGTGCTCAAGGAGCAGGTGTGGAAAGCCAACCTGGAGCTGCCGGAGCACGGCCTTGTGGTGTTCACCTGGGGCAACGTGTCCGGCTACGACCCGGAAAGCAAATGCTTCGTCATCAAGCCCTCCGGCGTGCCGTACGAAAAGCTGCGGGCTTCCGATATGGTGGTCTGCGACCTCGAGGGCCGGAAGGTGGAGGGCGCCCTGAATCCTTCTTCCGATACGCCCACCCACGCGGTGCTCTACCGCCGTTTCCCCGGCGTGGGCGGCATCGTCCATACCCATTCGCGCTGGGCGGCGATCTGGGCGCAGGCCGGGCGGGATATCCCCGCCTACGGCACCACCCACGCCGATTATTTCTACGGGCCCGTTCCCTGCACGCGCCGGATGACGCCGGAGGAGATCGGCACCGCGACCACGGGGGCCTATGAACTGGAAACAGGCAATGTCATTGCGGAAACCTTCGAATCCCGCGGCATCGACCCGGCCGCCGTGCCGGGGGCGCTCGTGCATTCCCACGGGCCTTTCGCGTGGGGAAAAAACTGCGCCGCCGCCGTGTACAACGCCGTGGTGCTCGAGGAAGTGGCCATGATGGCGTGGCATACCGAAGGGCTTGGGGCGGCCGAACCTATGCAGCGGGAGCTGCTCGACAAGCACTTTCTGCGCAAGCACGGCTCCCACGCCTATTACGGCCAGGGCGCCGGCACCGCGCAGAAACACTGAGCGCGGGCCTTTTGCCCGGAATCGAAAGGAGCGTAAATGGAAATCCGAATCGACCGGCTGAACGGCCCCTGCCCCTGCGGGGAAAGCCACACGGTTTCGCTGCGGGATGTCGTGCTGGAGCGGGGGGCGCTCGAACGGCTGCCCGGTCTTCTGGCGCAGCCCGCTTACGAAAGCTGGCACACGCTTGCCGCCGTGTGCGACGAAAACACCTTTGAAGCCGCCGGGCGGCGCGTGTGCGCGCTGCTCCCGGCGGCGAGGCCCGTGGTGCTCCCCGCCGCAAACCTCCACGCGGACGAGCACGGGGTATCCCTGCTGCTGGAAGCACTTCCAGCACGATGCGACGCTATGCTGGCCGTAGGGTCGGGCACTATTCACGACATCACGCGCTTCGTGGGCAAGGAAAAGGGCCTGCCGTTTCTCAGCGTACCCACCGCCGCCAGCGTGGACGGGTTCGTTTCCTCCGTAGCCGCCATGACCTGGGGCGGCTATAAGCGGACGTTTCCGAGCGTTCCGCCCGTGGCCGTGGCGGCGGATACCTCCGTGATCGCGGCCGCTCCGGCGCGCCTCACGCGCTCCGGCTTCGGCGACCTGTTGGGGAAATATATCGCCCTTGCCGATTGGAAAATCGCCCATTGCGTTACGGGGGAGCCCTTCTGCGAGCGCATCTGCGCGCTGGAGGAACAGGCGCTGGAGGAAGCCGTCCGCCTGGCGGGCAGCTCCATGGACGAGCGTTTCTGCGAGCAGCTCATGGCCGGCCTGCTGCTCTCCGGCATCGCGATGCAGATGACGGGAAATTCCCGCCCGGCATCCGGCGCGGAGCACCACTGCTCGCACCTGTGGGAGATGGAAGTGATTTCGCCGCATCTGGACGCGCTGCACGGCGAAAAGGTGGGCGTGGGCACGCTGCTTGCGGCCCGCGCATACCACGGCGCGGAGCGGCGCCTGCGGGAAGGCTCCTTTGCGGTTCCGCCTTACGAAGGGCCGGAATGGGAGGACCTGCGGCGGGCCGCGGGGGAAAGGCGGCTCGAATCCTTCCTGGAGGAAAACACGCCGGACCCATTGGCTTCCGTGCCGGAAAACACCCTCCGGGAACGTGCGGGCGAGATGGCCGCGCTGCTGCGGGAAATCCCCTCCGAAGAGCGGCTCGAAGGCCTGCTTGCCTCCGTGGGGGCCAAACGGTCGCTCGGGGATATCGGCCTGAACGAAACGCTGCGCGAACCCACGCTGCGCTTCGCGCCTTATGTGCGCCGCCGCCTCACGTTTCTGCGGCTGATGAAGCGTTTCCGGTTCCCGTGAAGCCGCGGGGAAGCGGCGGAGGGCGCTTTGCGGGTATAATTGATTTGATTCCGTACGTCAGAAAAAGGAGTGTTCAGCATGAAATTATTTCTCGATACGGCCGACGTGGAAGAGATCCGCGCGGCCAACGACATGGGCGTCATCTGCGGCGTCACCACGAACCCGACGCTCATCGCGCGCTCCGGGCGCGTGTTTGAAGAAGTCATCCGAG
>JAEWAU010000088.1 GCA_023391535.1 Bacillota bacterium
CAGCGACATGGTCATCGAGGGCGACCCCGAGGCGCAGCGCGCGGCGCGGTACAGCGTCTACCATCTGCTGACACTGGCGCCCCGGCACGGGGAGGGCGCTTCCATCGCGGCGCGCGGGCTTTCGGGGCAGACCTATAAGGGCGCTGTGTTCTGGGATACCGAGATGTTCCTGCTGCCCTTCTACCTTTACACCGACCCGGACGTGGCGCGCCGCCTTGTCGCCTACCGGGTAAAAACGCTTCCGGGCGCGCGGCGCAAGGCGCGGGAATACGGCTTCCGCGGCGCGTTCTACGCGTGGGAAAGCCAGGAGACGGGCGACGACGCCTGTTCCGATTACAATGTCACCGACGTATTTTCCGGCCGCCCGATGCGCACCTTTTTCCGCGATAAGCAGGTGCATATCAGCGCGGACGTTGCATTTGCCGTCTGGCAGGTGTATTCTGTTCTGGAGGATGAGAGCGTTTTGCTCGGCGGCGGCGCCGAGGTCATTCTGGAATGTGCGCGCTTTTTCTACAGCTACGCCTGCTACAAGCCCGAGCGTGGCCGCTTCGAGATCCACGACGTCATCGGTCCGGACGAATACCACGAGCGCGTGAACAACAACGCGTTCACGAGCCGCATGGCGCTTTCCACGCTCGAGGCCGCGCATCGGTGCGTGGAGCGGCTGCGCAAAACGCATCCCGAAAAACTGCGCGCGCTGCTCGAACAGCTCGGCATCGAAAAAGAGCTTCCGGGCTTCGAGGCGATGCGCCGGAGCCTTTTCGTGCCGCAACCGGACCCGGAAACCGGGCTCATCGAGCAGTTCGACGGCTATTTCCGGCTTGAGGACTGCACGCTCGGGGAAGTGCGCTCCCGCCTGCTCGACCCGAAGGAATACTGGGGCGGGCAAAGCGGCGTCGCCTCCGGCACGCAGATCATCAAGCAGGCGGACGTGCTCTTCCTGCTGTGGCTGTTCCGCGCCGAGTTTTCACGGGACGTGCTGCGCGCCAACTGGCGGTATTACGAACCGCGCACCGAGCACGGCTCGAGCCTCAGCCCCTGCGTCTACGCCCTCACGGCCTGCGAAACCGGAAACCCCGATTGGGGCTACCCGTATTTTCTCCAAAGCGCGTCCATCGACCTGAAGGGCGGCGGCAAGCAGTTCGCCGGCTCGGTCTACATCGGCGGCTCGCACCCCGCCGCCAGCGGAGGAGCCTGGATGGTGGCCGCCTTCGGCTTCGCCGGCCTGCGCTTCGAAAACGGCGCGCCGGCCGTTTCCCCCCGCCTGCCGCGGCAGTGGGACCGGCTCGAATTTCCCCTCTTCTATCGCGGCGAACGCTATCGCATCTCAATTACGAAAACGGAGGCACGCTTGTGGAAGGAACCGAACGTTTAAAAAACATCAAAGGCGCCATCTTCGATCTCGACGGCGTCATCGTGGACACGGCCAAGTACCACTATCTGGCCTGGAAGCGCCTTGCAAACGAACTGGGGTTCGATTTTTCGCCCCAGGATAACGAACGCCTCAAGGGCGTGGGCCGGCTCGAATCGCTCGAGATTCTGCTCGGCATCGGCGGGCTTTCCTGCACCGAGGATTTAAAGCTTGCGCTGGCGGAAGTAAAAAACAAGTGGTATGTGGACTATATCTCGCGCATGGACCGCAGCGAGCTGCTCCCCGGCGCGGAGGACTACCTGCTTACCCTGCGGCGCAACGGCGTGCGCACGGCGCTCGGCTCGGCCAGCAAGAACGCCCCCCTCATTCTGGACCGTTTGCAGATTTCGTCCTGCTTCGACGCCATCGTGGAGGGAAGCATGGTGACGCGCTCCAAGCCCGACCCGCAGATTTTTCTGCTCGCCGCCGAGAAGCTGAGCCTTGCGCCGGGCGACTGCGCGGTGTATGAGGACGCCTTCGCGGGCGTGGAGGCAGCAAAGCGCGGCGGGATGCTCGCGGTGGGCATCGGCCGCGCGGAGGATCTGCCCAATGCGGATTTCGTCGTCCCCGGGCTCGGAAGTCTGCTCGGGGCGGCGGCGCGGTAAACGGCAAAACGCTGCGCATCAAGCAAAAAACGGGGGGCCGCTTGCGCTGCCCCCCGTTTTTTGGCTTTTGGTGTTTTTACTGGATGTCGATCTGGCGGCCCTTGGGCTTCTGTTCTTTGACCTTCGGCACCGTCACGGTGAGCACGCCGTCCGCATACTGCGCCGTAATGCCCTCGCCGTCCGCGTCCTCGAAGCCGTAGCAGCGGCGGAACGCGCCGGTGCTGCGCTCGCGGCGCAGGTAGCCGCCCTCGCCCTTCACTTCGTTCTCCTGTTTGCGCTCGGCGCTCACGGTGAGCACGCCGTCCGTGAAATCGAGGTGGATTTCCTCTTTCTTCAGGCCGGGCAGGTCGGCCTTTACCGTGTATTCCTTTTCCGTTTCACGCACGTCCGAACGCATGGCGTAGGGCGAAGCGAACGGCATCTGCTGCGTCCATGCCGCGAACGGCGCCCAGAAGCTGTTCATCACGTCTTCAAAATCGTTCTGCAGCTCTTCGCCGCGATGGGAAAAACGGCCATAAGGTGTAAGTCCAAACATAACCAACACTCCTTTGAACGGATCATTAAAATATGGAAACAAGGGAACGAATCCCGCGGGCCCCTTTGCCCGCCCTCTGTTCTCTTGACACCTATTATTCTAATCAATAGTCAAAGATAGTCAAAGTCTACTATTTTCGGTTTTCGGCGGCCCTGTGCGGTTTTCGGCCGAAAGCCGCGCTTATCTCCCGCGCGGCGGTTTTTTCGCGTGTTTTCGCATGCTTTTATTTTTCCCTCCGCCCGCGGAAAAGACACGGCGGTGCAACATTTCTCCCGCAAACAGGAGGAATTGGCTTGACCTCACCGGGCAAACCGGGTAAAATAGAAAGGTATGATTACTGCCAGCACGCCTTTCAAGGAGGTACCAACATGCCGGTAAAATATATTTTTGTGACGGGCGGCGTCGTTTCCGGCCTCGGCAAGGGCATCACCGCCGCTTCGCTCGGGCGGCTGCTCAAAGCCCGCGGCTACCGTGTTACGCTGCAGAAGTTCGACCCGTACATCAATATCGACCCGGGTACGATGAGCCCGTACCAGCACGGGGAAGTCTTCGTCACGGACGACGGCGCGGAAACCGACCTGGATCTCGGCCACTACGAACGCTTCGTGGATGAGAATCTTTCGGTGAACAGCAACGTCACCACGGGCCGCATCTACTGGAACGTCATCACCAAAGAGCGGCGCGGCGATTTTCTCGGCGGCACGGTGCAGGTCATCCCGCACATCACCAACGAAATCAAAGAGCGCATCTACCGGATGGGCAAGAACGGCGGCACCGACATCGTCATCACCGAAATCGGCGGCACCGTGGGCGACATCGAATCCCTTCCCTTCCTGGAAGCAATCCGGCAGGCGGCAAAAGAAGTTGGGCACGGAAACGCGATGTTCATTCACGTCACCCTGGTGCCCTATATTTATGGCTCGGGGGAGCTCAAATCCAAACCCACACAGCACAGCGTCAAGGAACTGCTCTCGCTGGGCATCCAGCCCAACGTCATCGTCTGCCGCAGCGAGCAGCCGCTGCCGGACGATTTGCGCGAGAAAATCGGCCTGTTCTGCAACATCCGCCAGGAGGACGTCATCCAGAACCTCAACGCGCCGGTGATCTACGAGGTGCCCCTCATGCTCGAGCAGGAGGGTCTGGCCGCCTCGGTGTGCTATCATCTGGGGCTCGAAAACCGCGAGCCGGATCTTGCGGACTGGCGCAAGCTGGTGGAGCGCTACCGCCAGGTGCACGATAAGGTGACCATCGCGCTGGTGGGCAAATACGTGGGGCTGCACGACGCATATTTATCCGTGGCGGAATCCCTCTGCCACGCGGGCATTGCGAACGGCGTTTCCGTCGATATCAAATGGATCAACAGCGAAGAGATCACGCCCGAAAACGTGGCGGAAACCCTGGGCGGCTGCGACGGCATCCTCGTGCCCGGCGGCTTCGGCAACCGCGGCGTGGAGGGAATGGCGCTGGCGG
This sequence comes from Bacillota bacterium, assembly GCA_023391535.1. GTDB lineage: Bacteria > Bacillota > Clostridia > Oscillospirales > Ethanoligenentaceae > JAEWAU01. The sequence continues at coordinate 4,022 of JAEWAU010000088.1, forward strand.
CGAAATACGCCCGCGAAAACGCCGTCCCCTATTTCGGCATCTGCCTCGGCATGCAGATGGCCGTAATCGAGTTCGCGCGCGACGTTCTGCACTTCAAGGGCGCCAATTCCGGCGAGTTCGACGACGAGTGCGCCTACCCCGTCATCGACATCATGCCCGAGCAGAAGGAAGTCACCAAGAAGGGCGGCACCATGCGGCTGGGGCTGTATCCCTGCAAGCTGGCGCTGGGCTCGCTTTCGCGCGCCACCTATGGGGACGAGCTGGTGTACGAGCGTCACCGCCACCGCTACGAGTTCAACAACGCCTACCGCGACGAGTTCGTGCAGGCGGGGCTGAACCTGGCGGGCCTTTCGCCCGACGGCCGCCTCGTGGAGATCATCGAGCTGCCGGGGCACCCGTGGTTCGTGGGCGTGCAGTTCCACCCGGAATTCAAATCCCGCCCCAACCGCGCGCATCCGCTGTTCGCGTCGTTCGTTGGCGCGGCCAAAACGCATATGGAAGCGCTGGAGCAGCCGGCGGAATAATCCGGAACCGGTTTCCCCAGCCGAATATAGAAA
>JAEWAU010000011.1 GCA_023391535.1 Bacillota bacterium
TGAGGGTAACGGTTTTTGAGGGTGTTGACAACTGGCTCTTTTTGCGGCCATTTCTGCATGGCCAGCACCTTACGGCACTGCTGCACTTTTCGCGACTTTTTGCTGCACTTTTATTTTACCGAATACAAAGCCCGAACCTGAGCCCGCATTTTTATCATTTTTTCTTGATTTTCTCCCTGTATCTTCCTATAATCTATCGTATACGGAAATCAGATCCACCGAAGGGCCGCGAAAGATTATTGCAGGGTGCACCACCATTCGTTTTGCCGCAATTTAAGGTGTTCGTGCTACATGGACCATAAGGGCAGTGCGCCCGGATTTATAGTAAGAGAGTACATTTTCTGTGAAAAGACGTTTACCGCACAGGTACTCCATTACGGGGGCAGTTCAGCCTTCCGTCAATCTTTATGAGAATCACTGTAGGGAAAAGGAAATGGGAAATAAAGATTTGTCGATCGACATCGGTCAGATCGACGACCTCTACCAGGTCTCTAAAGCGCTGGCATCCAAAACGCGGATCCAAATCGTGAACCTGTTGCGCACCAATGCGTACAATGTCAACGAAATCGCGAACAAACTGAATATTCCTACCTCTTCTGCCGCATTAAGCGTGAAGCTCCTGGAAAAGGCAGGTATCATCAATTCGGAAATGCAGCCAGGAAATAGGGGCTCCATGAAGGTGTGCAGTCTCCGTTTGGATGAAATCGGCATCCGGCTGAACGCCAGTAGTTCAACTGAGCACACCGACAAATTTACCCTGAGCATGCCTATCGGGAATTTCGTGGATTGCGCTCCAGTTCCGACCTGCGGACTGATTAATGAGCGCGGATACATCGACAGTGAAGACAGGCCCCGTTCTTTTTATAATCCAAACCGGACCAGTGCTCAGCTGATATGGATGTACAAAGGGCATATCACTTATCGCTTTCCTAACTACATCATCGACTACAACAATGTGCGCTCCCTCGAATTTTCCTGTGAGCTTTGCTCGGAGGCTCCCAATTACCGGCTTGTCTGGCCGTCTGACATTACCGTCTGGGTCAATGGCTTCGAGATCGGGACATGGACCAGTCCAGGGGACTTGGGCGGGCGCAGAGGAAAACTGAACCCGGACTGGTGGTCCGACGCCTGTACGCAGTATGGGTTGCTGAAAACATTTCAAATTATGGACGACGGCTCCTATATCGATGGGCAGAGGTCCTCAGATACCACACTCGAAATGCTCCACTTACGCGGCAAGAGCTACGTGGAGTTTACGATCGGCATCAAGGAAAATGCGAAAAACGTAGGCGGCTTCAATCTTTTCGGGGAAAAGTTCGGAGATTACGAACAGAATATTGTGTTGGCGATCTACTATAATTAAGGCCGCGGCGGAACAGATATTCCTCTGCGCGCGCCCAATCGCTCTCACGGCGAACTCTGTCCCGGCATGGCAAACCGTAAGGGCTGGGCGCCCTATGCCCGTTATCCAAATAATTGTTTGGGGATGCAGCGATATGGCGAAAGAGAGAGCCCGATTTTTGGATATGTTTAAGGTCATGCTGGTCGTGGGTATGGTGCTGTGCCACGTTATCCAGCTGACAGGGCCGCGAGGCAAAGGATTGCCGTTCGGTATCGCACAGTTCATCAACTTGATTACCTTTTCCGGCTTTCTGTTCTGCTTTGGTTTTGCCGTCGGCATAGCTTATTTTGGGAAGACAAAAAGGCAGGTCCGGCGCAATTTTGCGATCAACTGCAGCAAGGCGTTGGCCGCCTTTTACATCTCGGGCATCGCCTATGAAACATTGCTTTCCTCCTCTTCTTTTAATCTGAAGGTTCTTCTCCAGATCCTCGTTTTCTACCATCTCCCTGGATATTCTGAGTTTCTCGCCTCCTTCTTCGCACTAGATCTCCTCACCTGGGTCTTTTTCAACCAGCTCAAGGCGCTGTCACAAAGCAAGCCCGCGATCGTCGTTTTCGTGCTAATCTCACTGGCAGCCACTTTTCTTCCCTATCAACTTGTCCAACCCAACCAGCTGGGGATTTTAATTGGTTCCACGCACGTTATCACCTTCCCGGTGCTCCAGTATTTCGGGTACTATATCATGGGAATTTATTTTCAGCAGCATAAAGTGGTTCTTAATAAAATTTTCCTCCCAATAGCAATCCTTTGCAGCGCGCTTTTTGTTGGCTATGTGATATGGGTGAAAGACGTACCCGGCCGGTTCCCTCCCTCTATTTTTTGGATTGTCGGCGCGGCCGGCTTTTTATACGGGTATTATCTGCTTGCGCGTAAAATCTCTTCTGTAATTAAAAAGGATAATCCGCTGTACTTTATTGGGGAAAACACGCTCTTTTTCCTGGTTCTCAGCAACTTGATCATCTTCGCCATCCGCGCTGCCAGCCCCATCCGTTTTAATCTTCCTGCCTCGTTTTTGATGGATGCCGTCATTCTGCTGTTCTGTTACATGGTCATCTACCTGATCAGACGGGCTCAAAAAATGTTGGCTTTACACGGTGCGCCGTATGCTGACAAGACCCGCGCAAAATAACCCATTATGCTTCGGCTGAAAAGAGGAGAGCGGGTCGCTTTCCGGGAGCGCGTTCACGTGAATCTGGTTTCGGCGCTGCGTACGGCGGCGGTGAACCCGGCGCGGGTAATCGGAGCGGAGAACCGCAGGGACGCCGCCCGGCCGGGCTTCGACGCCGATCTCAACCTGCTGCGCGACAATCTTTCGGTCGCCTTTACGATGGTGCGCGGGGGGTGCTAAAGCATAGGGGCAGCCGCAGGACAGCCCTTCAAAAAAAAGCCGGAGCAACCTACCCGCAAAGGGTTGGCTGCTCCGGCTTTTTGCCTTGCATTTTTGTTGTGAAAGAAACTCAAAAATGATTAGAGTATCATAAAATGGAATCCGGCAAAGAACAGAAGCGAAAAGCAAAATCACAGCGAATAGCGCAGGGTGGCGATGGAGTGCGGCGGGGCCACAAAAGCCGCCGCGCCGCCGGAGCACACGTCCTTGAGGGTATACGGCACGCCGGTGTTCGTACGGTTCAAAACCACGACGGAGCAGCACCCGTCCGGAGCAGTGAAAGCCGCCGTTTCCAGCGCGGAATGATAGCACGAATGCGCCACGCGCCGCGAACCCGCGGGGATGCAGGCCGAGAAATGCCGGATCATCCAGTAGGAGGGCTGGAACGTCAGGCGCCCGGAGCCCCGGTCGTAGATGAGCGGAGCGCCGCAGTAATTGCCAACGTGGTTTGGTCCCCCCTGTTCGTCGAGCAATACGTTCCAATCCAAAAACGCGTTCATGCCGTTATTGAAATTGCCGAGCATATCGTGCGCGTAACGTTCGCCGAATTCCCACGGCGACTGTTCCGGCGAAGCGGGCGCGCCCTCCCGCGCCGTTTGGGAAACGGCGGTAAGCTCCACGCAGCCTTCCGTAAAGAGCAGCTCCTTCTCGGGGAAAAAACGGCCGCACAGGCCGACGTTTTCAAAGTGATCTCCCGAATACCAGTGAAAGCCGATTCCGTCGGCCGCGGCGCGGGCCTGCGGATCGGAAAAGATCTCCCGGGCACGGGAAAAAACGTTCTCCTTGTTATGATCCCAGATGATGATTTTGACGCCGCCGAGCCCGGCTTCGCGCAGCGCGGGGCGCAGGAAATCGCGCAGGAGGCGCTGCTCCTGCACCGCGGAATACACGCAGGATTCCCAAACCTGAACCGCATGCGGCTCGTTCTGGACGGTGATCGCCCGGATATCCAGCCCGCGTTCGCGGCATGCCAGAATAAAGCGGACCACATACCGCGCCCACGTTTCGTAGTATTCCGGCAGCAGCTCGCCGCCGTGGCACATCTCGCCGTTGCTCTTCATCCACGCGGGCGGGCTCCACGGCGAGGCGAGAATGGCGGGCGAAGCGCCGCGAAACGCGCGGATATCCTCAAGGAAGGGCAGAAGGGCGTCCTTGTCCGGCGCGAGGCTGAAGCTTTCAAGAGCGGTATCGCCCGGCTTATCGCAGTACGAGTAGTTTCCGGAGGAAAAATCACAGCTGCCGATGGGCATTCTTGCGAGGGTGTAGGCAAGGCCGTCCGCGGCATAGCAGGCCTTGAGGAACCGCTTCCGGTTATCGGGAGACATGCAGCGGTAGGTTTGCGCCGCGGCCTGCGTCAGCGCGCCGCCGAACCCCGTGATCTCCTGGTACGGTAGATCGCGGTATACCAGAAGAAGCTGCATCTCGATGCCCGTTTCGTCTTTTTGAAACGAAAGACCGGAGGTTTTCAAGAACGGAGCGGCGTCTTTGGAAGATTGAATATACTCGAACAAAAGAAAATCCCCTTTCTGTAAGCACGGTTGTGCCGCAGCCTTCCCGGCCCGTCCGCTCAGGGCGCCATTTTGCGCTCCCAGGCGAAATCTTCCGCAAAACGGCGGGGAAGACGTCCCGTACCGCTTCCGCGGCCGTCACACCTGGTCGGCCGGCGGCCAGTAAAACGGAAGCGGGAACCAGGAGGCGGCGCAGCCGGGCAGAGCATGCGGCTCGTAGGTGTAAAGCGGACTCACGGCAGAAAACAGAAACCGCAGCGCCTGGAATTCGGGCAGCGAAAAATCGGCCGGTTCGTCCGTGAGGTCAACGGCGATCTTTTCGCCGGCCACCGCAATGCGGAACCGGACACGCTCCCCGATCCCGAACACGAGCGTTCCGTCGCGCAGCGGCGCGTAGGAGGCTTTGAGAAGGAGCAGCTGCCGGATCAGATCCGGATACGAGAAAATATGGAGGCTTTCGGATATGCCCGCGGTCATGCCGTCGCAAAAGGCGTCCAGAGCGGCCATCCGGCCGGTTTCAAACGGCGCGAGCAGAAGCTCCGCCGAGTAGCGGCCAAAGAAAGCGAGATGCCGGGCCAGCAGTTCCGGCAGAGCCGACGCGTCCGAAAGCTCCAGCTCGCAGATTTCGGCGCCGTCCGGCGAGGCAACGAGATATCCCGCGAACGCGCCGTCCTTCAAAACCGCAAAGGGACGCGCGTTCCACGAGCAGCAGATATCGTAGAACCGCCGCCCCGGGCGGAGAACGTAAAACGGCCGCCGCTCCTGCAGGCGGTGCGCCGCCTGCAAAAGCTCCGTATCGCCGGGAGCGAGCGGCCTGAGCGAAACACGCCCGGTCGGCAGCCCGGGGAACGCGTGGCGCAGATTGTCGCGGGTTACGGTGCAGGAAAGGCGCTGCATGCAGGGCTCGTAGCCGAAATATTCGTAACGCTGCCGCTGCCCGGAAAGCAGCGTGAAAGCGACGCCTTCCCGCTCCATATCCTCCAGAGCGCGCGCGATGAGCGCCTGCATCAGGCCGCGCCCGCGGTAATCCCGGTGGACGGAGACGGTTCCGATGGGGCGTACGGAAAATTTCCGCCCGGCGATCACGGCCTCGAGCGGATAAGAGAGAACGGCGGCGACGATCCGGCCGTTTTCCTTTGCGAGATAATGGTACTGCTCCGTGTCGGAGCCGTTCCGGTAGAGTTTGGGAAGCAGGGAAGAGAAGTCCGTCTTTTCGGTTTCGGAGCTGAACACGTCGTTTGCGAACGCGACGATCGCCTCCAGTTCGGAAGGCGCTCCTTTTACAAATTCGATGCTCAAATACGTTTTGCCCCTTTCACAGGCTGCTTTAGAAGGTTACAGGCCGGCAATCAGATCCTCAAGCAGCTTCTTCGCGTTTAAAATATCCCGCCGCTGCTCTTCGCCGGTGATTTCGCGCTCGATCGTGATGTCGCCGCGGTACCCGATTTCCCGGAGCTTTTTCAGAAAGCGCGGGTAATCCACCTTGCCTTCGCCGAGCGGAACCTCTCTGCCCAGCCCGTGCCCGTCCGTGGGGTAAAGCCCGTCCTTTCCGTGGATGCCGAGCACATATTCGCCGAAAACATCCAGCGCGTCCACGGGGTTGGCCTTGCCGTACAGAACCAGGTTGGCCGGGTCCAGATTGATGCCGACGTTGTCGTACCCGATATCCTGAATGGCGCGTTTGAGCGTCACGGGCGTTTCCTGCCCCGTCTCGAACAGGAAGATCTGCCCGTTATCCCTGCATTTGCGCACAATCTCCCGAAGCGCCGCCAGAACCCCGGCGTAGTTCGGGTCGTGTGGGTTTTCCGGCAGAAAGCCGACATGCGTCGCCATCTGGCCGACGTGCAGCTCTTTGGCGAAATCCGAGCCCTCTTTGAGCATCTGCGTCCGCTGGAAGCGATAGGCCGGCGGAACGAGCCCGAGCGTCTCCTGCCCCTCGTAGAAATTCCACTCGCAGGGGCCTTCCCAGCCGCACCAGAATGCGCTGACGGAAACGCCGCAGCGCTGCGCCGCCCCGCGGATTTCCTCGGCGGCGGCAGGGTCGTTGATCACCTTCCGGCTCCAGCACACCACCTGGCAGCTTTGCATGCCCATGCCGGCGAGCTCCTCAAATTTTCGGCCGATGCCGCCTTTCCCGCCGAAACGGTCGTTTTCGTCGATCTGAATCAAAGCTCCTACTTTCATGAATTCAGCGCCTCCTTCACGGCACGCAGCTCCCGCAGGCCCAGGCGGACCGACGCAAGGCCTTCGGCCAGCGGAGCCCGCTCAATTTCGCGGTTTGCGAGAAGACACCCGAGAAAATACCGGTCCTCGAGAAAATACGCGCCCAGGTTCTTGATGTTCATTCCGTTCTGTTCATAATCCGTGTCGAGTCCCGTTTCCAGCTTTGGTACGGCGGAACCGCCTTCTTTGAAGTAAACGACGAGAGGGTCCTTTGCCGCCGTGTCGTACACGACGGTCGCCTTCTCAAAGCCCGCACGGTAGCCGGCTTCGAACGGCATGTCCGGCGCGACGTTCCACACGCCTTCGGCGGATACCAAAATACTTCCGAAGCGGTAATCGGCCACGATCTGGTTCACCATGCCGCTATCGAAACGGGTGCCGCGCGCCGAGAAGGAATCCGGCTCGCCCAGCAGCCAGCGCAGGAAGTCGAGGTCGTGGATGTGGAGGTCGAGCACGACGGAGCCGGATTTGCTTTCGTCGTGGAACCAATCCTCGAATCCCCAGCGCGGGTTGCCGCTGATGCGCTTCATCACGAGGCTTTTCAGGGCGCCGTATTCTCCGCCGTCCACCAACTCTTTCAGAAAGACGTATTCCGGCGAGGAGCGCAGCACCTGGCCCACCATCACGCGGGAGGCGCGCTGCTTCTGCCGCTGCGCGAGCGCCTCGGCGTCCCGTTCCGTGAGGCAGGCCGGTTTTTCGAGAAAAATATCGAGCCCGCGGTCCATTGCGGCCAGCGCATGCTCCGCATGGAGGTAGCTCGGCAGGCATAGGAAAACGGTGTCGATCTCCGCCTGTTCGAGCAGTTCCATGCCGGTGCGGTAGCGTGCGGCTCCCGGCCAGATGTCCGCGGCGCGGTTCAGATACTCCTCCCGGCAGTCCGCAAGCGCCGTCACGCGGATGTCCATGGCCTGCGAGAGCACTTTCAGGCATTGGTTGTGGGTGGAACCCATTCCGCCGCAGCCGATCAATCCGATCTTCATTCGAAATATCCTCCCTTGTTTTAAGTACGCTGTGCTTTGCCGGCTTTTTTACGGGAAAGCCGAGGAGCGGCGCAGATTTGGGCGCGGTTACGCGCCCGGCTTTTGCCCGTGCCGCTTCCCGTTTGTCTTTTCGGTTTTCCGGTACTCGTTGGGCGTGACGCCGCCCAGCTGTTTGAAAGCCTTGTAAAAATACGAATCGTTCAGATAGCCCACTTTCGCGGAAATTTCCATAATCGAAAGGCCGGTGCTCTGAAGAAGTACCTTTGCCGCCTTCATCCGAACCTCCGTGATTTTTTCCCCGACCGTGCGGGCCGTGCTCTGCTTATACACCCGGCTCAAATGGCCGGAGGAAACGTTCAGCGCCTCGCTGATATATTCGACGGAAAGGTCCGGGTTCGCATATTCCGAACCGATGATCCGGTCGGCTCCCTCTACCAGAGCTTTCTGATTTTCCGTTTTTTTGTTTTCCATCTGTTCGTGAAGGCGGTCGAACAACTCGTAAAACTGCCGGTGGACTTCCTCAATCGTTTCCGATTCGTTAACCGCCACGGTGGAAATGCTCAGCTCCGGGCCGTGCAAAATGTGGTTGTTGGCCGCGATGAGGTTTACGGTGTTGTTCACGGTGAAAATGAGGTGGAAAATGGTGAGCGCGTAAACGGAAATGGGGTACGTAAACGTTTCGCTGATGATCTCATAATACAGCTTCTTGGAGTTTTCCGTTCTTCCGGCCATCAGGGAATCGACCAGCTGCTTTTCCTTCTGCTGCGGATAGGAAAAATCGCTCGGGTTGGAGAACGCGATCTGGTCGCAGTAGAGCAGGCACATCTGCCCATAAAACAGGCGGAGAAGAGACAGATCCTGCGTGCGCTGGTACGTTTCGTACAGATGCTCCATCCGGTCGATTTTGCTGACAAACACCGAAATGGAGAGGTCATAGATGTTTTTGACTTCGGCCTGAATCCTCCGTATTCTGCCTTCCGTGCTGTGTTCCAGATCCGGTGCGCCCGTATTTTCCGATTCCAGAATCAGCATCACGACGCTCGGGCTCATATCGACGGTTTCGGTTTTCCAGAAGTCCGAAAGAATCTCCGAAGCGATGTTGCAGATTCCGAATTTATACAGATTGCGGTCCGCAAGGTCTTTTTCACTTTCAAACGCATGGTATCGGTCGATCGTCAGCAGCAAAAGGCACCGGTTTCGGTTTTCGGAAAACGACAGTCCGTAGTCCCGCAGCTCCGCTTTCAGCCGATTGCACGAGCCGGCGTCCTTTTCCAAAACAAGGCGCTGCAGCAGCTTCTGCTTTTGCTCATTGCGGTTTTTCCGCTTTTCGAACTCCAAAGAGTTGATGTAATGCCAGATGGGAACGTAAAGCCGCTTGGAGAGAAAAAAGGAAAGAATGCCTCCCAGCAGCAAAATGGCCAGGCCGATGGCGATGGTCGTGCGGCGAATGGATTCCACGCTGTGAAAGATGGTGTTCCAACCGATGACCCGCACGTATTGCCAGCCGTAGCTGTCGGCGGCGGTGTACACCACCAGCGATTTTTTGCCGTTCACCCGGCCGATGAAATAGCCGCCCAAAAGATTGTTGCGCAAAACGCGCTGGATATAGGGCTTGTCCGAAAGATTCTGCATCATCTTGATGGATTCGCTCTGCGAAACGGCGTTTCCCTTGCCGTCGATGATGAAGGTTTCGCTGCCGGGCTCGTCGTTTTCCGTGGTGAGAATCGAATTGATCCAATCCTCGGTGATGTTCACGACGACGCTGCTCTGGTCGTTCCCGATGGTGCTGTACTCGAGAAACGTATAGTAATTCCGGGTCGTGCCGTCCGCGCCCACACAGGTGCGCGGAATCGGAATGTACGGCATGTAGTCGTTCCGATGGTCGATGATCTTGTTGATCTGCTGGTCGTTCATGGCGCTCCGCGGGGTTACATAGCTTTGCCCTTCCCCCTGCGGGCTGCTCGACCAGCTGTCGCCTTCGATGTAGTAGGTTTTGGTTTCTCCGTTGTAGATATAGATCGAATCGATGAACGGCATGGTGAGCTTGTAATTCTGCAGCTGCGAGATCGCGGTGGTGAGGCTGTAAATATCGGGGTTCGAATAATATAAAAGCGCCGTCATGCTGATATCGTTGCGGATCTGGTTCGAGATCGTCAGAGCCGTGCTGGACATGATATAGACCTCGTTGCTGCAATGACTCAGACTGCGCGTGTTGGCCTGATAGATCTGATTGATGGAGATGCTTTCAAAACGTGTGTAAAGAAACGCACAGACGATCACCATAGTGGCTGCGATACTTAGGGAACCTCTGATTTAATCCGTGCTATCCACAAGAGGCGAGATCTGGTAAAATTGAATCATCAAGACACGGGCGGTGCGAAGAAATGAAAAAACAGCAGACCTTTACGGATATTGAATACAGTTGCCGGAAGAAGAAAACGCGGCGGGAAGAATTCCTCGAAATCATGGACGAGATTATCCCGTGGGACGAGTGGGTCGGTGTCATTGCGCCGTATTACCCCAGCGGCAAGCGGGGGCGTCCGCCCATGGGCATCGAGCGGATGCTGCGGATGTATCTGCTGCAGATCTGGTTCAACCTCTCCGATCCGTCCACCGAGGACGCGATCTACGACAGCTATGCCATGCGCAAGTTCACCGGCATTGATTTCATGACGGAGAATGTCCCGGACGAGACGACGCTTTGCAAGTTTCGGCACCTGCTGGAGGAAAACGGTCTGAATAAGCTGTTCTTCGACGCCATCAACCGCGTCATGATAGCCACCGGCCATATGATGAAGGGCGGTACGATTGTGGACGCCACCATTCTCAATGCGCCCAGCTCCACGAAGAATGCGGAGAAAACACGCGACCCGGAGATGCATCAGACGAAAAAAGGCAATGAATGGCGCTTCGGCATGAAGTGCCACATCGGCGTTGACGCCGGCAGCGGACTGGTTCACACGATAGAGGTGACTGCCGCCAATGAACATGATGTGACCGTAGCGGCTAAGCTCATCCGTGAGGATGACGAAGTTGTTTACGGCGATTCCGGTTATCTGGGTATCCAAAAGCGCCCGGAGGTTCGGGATGACGCGCATTTGTCTGAAATTGACTACCGTATCAACCGCCGTCCGCACAGCTTGCCCAGGGTTTCCGACAATTCTATTGATTGGGAGCGCCTGATCGAACATCGCAAATCCTCTGTCCGCTGTAAGGTGGAACACGCTTTTCGCATCATCAAATGCCAATTCGGCTACACGAAAACCCGATACCGGGGCTTGATGAAAAACGGGAACCGGCTGTACGCCATGTTCGCGTGCGCAAATCTCTATATGCTGGCGATAGCAGGGCGAAGTCTCCGTGAGGCCTGACAAGGCGTAAGTGCGCCCAATTCCGCAAATGCGGAGATAAATGCAGACGGCTGGGCGTCGAAATCCGGCGCAATCATACAGTCAGTGGTACATTTTGACCCTGTTTTGTTGGGCTCTCTATTTGCGCCTATTTGTTCAGAGCTTCCTTAGCATGAGGGATAGAAAAATATCGACGTGTAGTTTATGGCTTGGGCTCTGCCGTTTCCTCAATTGTGGCCCCCCTTTCGGCGGCTTGAAAAAGCGTTCCGACGCAGAGCGCCCGGACGGCTTCTATGCCTATTATATTATAGGATGTTTCCCACAGGCGGGCAAGGGAAAAGCGCCGGTTTTACCGACGATTATTTCCGGCTGTGTGTTCTCTTTTTGCCCCGGATAGGCCGAAACGGCAGAAAGAGGACTGTCTCCAATCCTCCTTCTGCAGCTTCCGGTTCCGATGCCTGATCGCGATCGGACGGTTCAGTTATACCCGTTTTCCTTGCAGTATTGCTGCCACTGTTTCGTGTAATCCGCCTGAATCTTATCAAGCCCCGCCGCTTTGGCCTTTGAAAGGAACGTCTTCACCGCGGTATCCACATCCGGCACCAGCCCGGCTTCCAGCGGAGCCAGATACTGCGTCATCACCGTGCCGAGCGCCGCGCGCTCGGGCTGATAAGCCGAATAGTCTTCGGCAAACCCGTCCTGGATGTTGACGCCCTTGTATGCCGATTTGGAGGCGATGGAATCGAGCGACTTGTTGACGGCCGTGGTTGCGTCGTGGGAGGAATCGAACAACATGGTGTCCGGGTTTCTCCACGCCCAGCCGTTGAGCGCTTCGTATCCGAATCCATTTCCGTCGCTTCCAACCGCCTTGTAATGCCCGTCCGAAGTCACCGTATAGTTCGTTCCGAGAATACCGTACTCGCTTAGCTGGTTGTAGGTTTTATCGAGCACCAGCTTCTGGTAGAACATCAGGGCGCGGTCGGGGTTCTTGGAAGAGATCGGGACGGCCATGCCGTTCTGCAGCGGGTGGGCATACAGCGCGACTCCGCTCGATTCGGCATAGGAACTGTACCCCACTTCCCAATCCGGATGGGCGCTCTGCACGGCGATGAGCGCGGAAGCATAGGAAGCCGGGTTCATGCCGCTCATGGTGCAGACGATCTTGCCGTTTTTAAACGCCGAATCGTCGTTCTGGTTCGAGAGAGCGCTACGCGACCAGATGCCCTCGTCCGCCCAGCGCTTCATCGTTTTCATATCCTCAATAAAGTCCTGCAATTCCCAGTAATTGATTATTTTGGATGGATGGCTGTAATCCTCCACGAGGCCGTACTGCGGCAGGCCCGTCCAATGGTATTTCGCCAGGAACACATCGAACGCGCCGAACGATTCATTCGTAACCCCGGAGTTGACCGGCTCGTTGGTGAGCTGCTGCGACGGATCGTGCTGTTTGACGCCAAGCAGATATTTTTCGATATTGTCCACGCTGTCGGGCGTGGGCAGGCCGTACTTTTTCTGCAGATCCTTGCGGTACAGGAACCCGTCGGTGATAAATTCCTTGTAAGTCGAGGGGATGGTGTAAATGTTCCCTTTGATCTTTACCTGGTTCCAGAGGGTATCCGAAATATGCGCTTTCAGGTCGGGCGCATCCTTGGCGAGGTACGGTTCCAGAGGACGGAACGCCCCGTTGTTGGCGTATTTCTGGAAGTCCAGCCAGGTTGCGGTGTAAATCAGGTCGATAGGCTGGCCGGAAGTCAGCCAGAGCGCGTATTTCTGGGAGTAATCGGTCCAGGTTGTGAAATTGAATTTTACTTCGCAATTCAGGTCTTTTTTAGCGAGCTCGTTGAGCTTTTCCGTAACGGGGTTCATACCCGCGGGGGCGTCCCCAACCATGTAGACCTGCAGCTGGGTATATTTGAGATTCTGCGCTCCGGAACTCTGCGAGGTTTTGGAACTCTGCGAAGAGGCGGGTCGGCTGCAGCCCGCCGCCATGGTGGAAAACAGCAGGCATGCCGTTGTCATGCTGAGAAGCCTGAGCAAACGCCTTTTCATGAAATTTCCTCCTTATTCATTTCTCTCAAATTGTTTCTCCCGGAATCCACTTTCCGGTCTATGTCAAAGCATGCGTACATGCCATCGACATCTAACGGTATTGCCGGCGTCATCCTTTTACGGCGCCCACCGTAATGCCCGCCACAAAATATTTTTGCACAAACGGATACAAAAGCAATATGGGGCCTGTTACCACCACGGACATCGCCAGCTTAACCGTTTCGGAAGGAACCTTGATTTTGGCGATGGACGCTCCGCCGGTAGCCACCAGGCGGCTGAGCGCCTGCGAGCTGTTCAGCATATCGTACAGATAAAACTGAAGCTCGTATTTTTCCGGTGAGGTGATGAACAGGCTTGTCAGATACCAGTCGTTCCAGTAGCCGAGCGCGAGAAACAGGCCCACCGTGGCAAGGCCCGGCACGATGATCGGCAAAACGATGCTCGTGAATATCCGAAACTCCCCCGCACCGTCGATTTTGGCGGATTCCACGATTTCATTGGGCAGGGAAGACTGGATAAACGTCCGCATCAGAATGATCAGAAACGGAGTCATAAGCCCGGGCAGGCAGAGGGCCAGATAGGAATCCTTAAGCTGAAGGTATTTGGTCATCAGAATATACCACGGCACCAGCCCGCCCCCGAACAGCGTGGTAAAGTAAACGAAAAACGCATATTGGTTCCGGTACTTGAAAGTCGGGCGAGAAAGCACGTAGCCCGTCATGGCAATCAGAACGAGGCCGATCACGGTGCCGACGATCGTGTTGACGGTGGTTACGGCATAGGCGCGCAAAATGCCCTGCGGATACAGGAAAATGGTCTGGTAGGCCTTTGTGGAAAACACCTTCGGAATCAGCCGGTACCCGTAGGCGGCAAGCGTCGATTCGTCCGTGAACGAACCGGAGATGATGAGAACAAACGGCAATACGCACAGAATCGTCAGAATCGATATGAAAATGTACGCGATCAGGTTGAACCTGATATTGGTCCGGTTCAGTTTACCCATAAAAAGATGGACTCCTTTCGTTTCGGCCGCGCCAAACGCTTCAGAATAACGCGTAATCCGGATTGCGGCGTTTGATGAGGTAATTCGTCACCATAATGATGATGAACCCGAAAACGGACTGATACAGGCCTGCCGCCGTTCCCATGTTGATATCGAAATTATCCACGAGCGTGCGGTATACGTACGTATCGATGATATCGGTGGTGCTGAACAGATTGCCGTTGTTGCCCACCATCTGGTAGAACAGCTCGAATTGCCCGTGCATGATGCTGCCGATGGCAAACAGCAGCAGAATGATGAATGTGGGTTTTAGCAGCGGCAGCGTGATGTAGCGAATCTGCTGGAAAGTCGTGGCTCCGTCGATCTCGGATGCCTCGTAATAATCTTCGCTGATGCCCAGGATGGTTGCAAGGTAGATCACCGTGCCGTAGCCGACCCATTTCCACAAATAAAACGCCGTAATCAGGAACGGCCAGAGGCCGGGCGTGTTGTAGAAATCAACCACCGGCATCTGCAGAGTTTTCAGCAGCGTATTGATAAACCCGAATTCGTAGTTGAACAGGTTGTAAACCAGAACGTTCAGGATGACGAACGAAACGAAATACGGAAGAAAAATCAGCGTCTGCGTGATTTTCCGAAACGCGTTGCCTACCAGCCTGCTGAGGAAAACGGCGACGACGATCTCCAAGATGTTTCCGAGAAAAATAAAAACCAAATTATATAGGATAGTGTTTTTTGTGATCGTAAACAGCGTGTTGGACCGGAACAGAAAGGCGAAATTATCCATACCGACGAATTTGCTTCCGAACAAACCGCCCGTAAAGCTGTATTTTGTAAAGGCGTAATAGATCCCCACGATCGGGATGTAGTCGTTCACCACAAAAAATACGGTGGCTGGAATGAGCATGATGAAGAGGATTTTGTTTTTTTTCAGTTCATACCAGAATCCTCTTTTTCCATTTTCTTTCATGGGAAAAACCCCTTGCCTCATAAAATATACGCACCTGCAAAAAAACCGAACCGCATTGCTCGATCGGCTTCGCCTATGCTGCAGGTTCATTATACGGTTCCGGGCAGGCCCCTGTATACTCGACTATCCTGATATTTGTCCGATATCGTTACGTACGAGCCCTCAAAAATTCCCGCAGTTGTCGTGATTTATGGTTAAATTCACGTTTTTGGCCCATAAAATCCACGATATGGAATCGCCTCGCGTTCGCTTTGGAAAGGAGAATTACAATCGAGTAGGAGGCTGACCATTAATTGATCAGCCGACCTCTCACACCACCGTGCGTACCGTTCGGTACACGGCGGTTCAACCGCATGAGTGCAGAGACTCGTACCGGTCAAGGATGCTGTAGTATCCGGCCTGTGCGAGTCTTTTGTTTGAAATCGTGCGTGTAAGAATACCACTTCCGGCAACAGCCCAATAACCCTTGCGTGTGTTCCCGTTCCGGTAGGCCTGCCACTCCGGCATGCCCAGCTTCATCAGGTTTTGTACGCGTGTTTTGGGCTTCTTCCACTGTTTCCAAATGTACATTCGGAATCGGCGGCGCAGCCAGCCGTCCCAATCCTTCATCGTGCTTTTCATGCTTGCAATTCCGAAGTAGCCAAGCCATCCGCGGATGTAGACCTTTACGTTCTCCATCACCTTGCGGACGTTTCTGCCCTGACTGCGGGAAGTCAGTTCCTTCAGCTTCTGCTTCGCTTTCTTCAAGGACTTCGCGTGGGCGCGAATGTAATACCCATTCTTGCCCCTTCCCAGTGCAAAGCCCAGAAACTTAAAATTTCGGATTGCCGCCACGCTCACAGTCTTGCTTTTCTCCGCATTCACCCTGAGCTTTAACTTCTCAAGGTATTTCCTGCTGGATTCAAGCAGCCGTTCCGCCGCACGCTCGCTTTTGGCCAGTACCACGATGTCGTCCGCATAGCGTATTACCGGAACGCCTCTGCCACCCATTTCCTGATCGAATTTGTTCAGGTAAATGTTGGCGAGCAGCGGGCTGAGCGGCCCTCCTTGCGGAGAGCCCTCCTCCGTCTTCACCAGCAGCCCGTTTTCCATAACGCCGCTTTTCAGATACTTCTTAATGAGGTCTGTAACGCGCTTGTCATGGATTTGCTCTCGTACCATGTTCATGAGCAATTCGTGGTTCAGCGTGTCAAAATATTGGGACAGGTCGATCAGCACCGCGTGCTTGTAGCCCTGCTTTGCATATTCCTTCACTTTCTGAATGGCCATCTGTGCGCTCTTTCCCGGACGATAGCCGAAGCTGTTATCCGAGAATCGCGGTTCAAAGATCGGTGTTAGTTGCTGCGCGATTGCCTGCTGGATGATGCGGTCTACGACTGTAGGGATTCCAAGCTTGCGTACTCCGCCATCCGGCTTCGGGATTTCCTTCCGGCGCACCGGCTGCGGTTTGTATTTACCGCTGCGAATGCTTTCCAGAAGTTCTTCCTTGTGTTCTCTTAGCCAACAGAGTGCGTCCTCGACGGTCATCCCATCTATTCCGGGCGCGCCTTTGTTGGCTCTTACACGCTTGTAGGCTCTGTTCAGGTTCTCTCTATCCAGTATCCTCTCAAGCAAGTCTGCACCGTCCGCTCCTTCGGCTGCCCGGCTGCCAATGCTCCGCGCTCCTGCATACTCTTCGCGTTCCGCGCTATCCCTTTGCGGGCAGCCCTTGTTCTCAAGACATTCTGCTTTCACTGCATTGACCTCCCTTCGTCCGTTCTTCGGACTTACGATTGTTCGGCCCTTCCCGGTTCCCCCCGGTACTATGGCCTCGGCTGACTTCTCGCAATTCGTTGTTACTGCGCGTTCGTTCGAATACGTCTACTTGTTCGCGTTTGCGAGATCTCCCCGGGTAAGAACGATAACTTTCGTTTCAGATAGCCGCCTCATTTACCGAGCGGGATTCGGGTAGCATTGGACTTTGTTTTGTTTGGCAAACTCGTCCGTCCCTATTCGGCCTTGTATGAGGTTTCTGTTCGTCGGCCCGAAACTTTGCCCGCCTGAGTTCTTCGCTCTGACATCCGGCTTCCTTTGGATTCCACCTCGCGGCGGACACCCTTGCCTTCGGCTAACGCTTCCTGCTACCGAGCGCGTAGTGGACTTTCACCACACAGTTATCGCCCATGCCGGGCGCACCAAAGAGGGCCGGACACCCATTCCGGTGCCCGGCCCTCTGCCTTTGCTGTTTGAAACAGATTAATGGATTCGCGGCTTTTGATGGCGGCGGCTTGCGCGGGATTTCCGCGGCGCCTTTCCGCTACGAAATCGTTACGCCGATACCGTTTACCTCAACACCCTCTTCGGCGCGGATCAGCAGATATTTGACGCCTTCGATCATCCGCGTTTGAATCAGGTCGCTGCGCTCGGGCTTTACGCGGATGGTCACGTCGGGCGTGCGCACCTCGAACTGGTTGGCGTCGATGATGTTTTGCGGGCTGAGCTGCGCGTCTGCGCCGAATGTGGCGTCGTACTGCTGCTCGAAAGCGGCAACCTGTTCGCGGCCTACTCCGCAGGATTCCAGAACGCCCTGAAGGATCTTCTTTGAAACGGCGGGCGGCTCCTCTTCCTTGTTCGCTTTATGTTCTTCGATCATTCCGGAGAGGCAGTCGTGCACCGCGGAAACGACTTCAAGGCTGCAGCCGGCGGTTCCCATTTCGCTCAGCATAGACTGAAACGCCTCTTTTTGCGCGGCGGCCGGCATCGGGGTTTCGTGCCTGAACACGGCTTCCACAAATTCCGGGTGGATCTCGGCGGTATCCCGCGTATAATAGAGCGCGTCGTAGATGTTTGCGCTGCGGTCGTCGAAACAGGGAAACAAAAAGCCGAGCTCGGGCGGCGAAACCGCCCAGTCCGCCGGAATGTTGCGGAACGTGCTTTCAAAGGCGGAAAAACCGAGCACGGGCTTTGTCAGCTTCACGGGGCAGACGCTGCACAAAACGTAGGAGAACACCTCGGAGGCGTCGTCCTGCCGCTTTCCGTCCTTGGCAAAATCCGGTACGTCGTAGGTGTCGAGCGCCAACAGAATCAGATAATTGCCTTCCATCTGAAGCGATTCGATCACATGCCGGTAAAACGTCTGAACGGCGTCGTCGTCGCCAAGGGAAGAATTGCGGAGCGTCATCAGCAGCCGGTGCTCCTCGCCCTCCAGCACCTGCTGCGTCGCAAACTCGATATCGAGCAGATTTTTCCCGATCGTCCCCGAGAGGGTCTTCCGGAGTATCGTCAGCAGCTCTTCCGCCTCCTGCTGCGGCATGGCGCCCGGCGCCTGCATGAACTCGGAGATGATCTCGCGCTGCTCGTTCACGTAGCATCCCCGAATGCGCGCGATATTGCCTTTTTCCGGGCGAAAGCGGCGGCGGAGCTCCGAAACTTCTTTTTCATTCATATTTTTCATCCATTCTGATATGTAACTTGTTCGGGATACGGGCGCGCCCGCGCGGCTCCGCGCCCGGCAGCGGAGGTAAAAAAAATCCGCTCCCAGTATTATAGCGCCAAGCGAGGCGTTTGTCATTCCCGCCGCGAAAAGAAATGGAATAATTTTCATTGTCCGCTTAAAAAAAGCGCCTGCGTCTTCGCACAAAGCGCCGCAGGCGCGCGGAAAAACGCCCGTAACCCGTACATTTCGTTTGCGCGGCGTATCTTACGGAGTTTCCGCTTACGCGGCGCGCCCACCCGTAAAGGCTTTCGCGTTTGCCCGCGCGGTGAAAGGCGGTATTTTGCCTTGTGTTTTTATGGCGCGGATGTATAATAAAAGTACGGGTCGAAACACGCCACGCACTTTGGTCTTCCCCGCAATTACGCGAAGAAGAGCGGCGGTTTGCCTCCATCCGCCTATCGTCCGGCTGCAGGCAAACCGGGCAATCTATCGCTACGGAGATGCTTTTGTGCTATTACTCAACCTGCTGAGCCTTTATTTGCTGGCTATGGCCATCATGGCCGTCTTTTGGGCTGTTCGTATCCGCACACTGAACAGCTCCGACTATTCCTTCGCGATTATGCTGTTGTGCGCGGCCGTTTGCATTTACATACTCGGGTATGCCATGGAGCTCAATTCTGCAAGCGAAGAGCAGATTTTGTTCTGGAACCGGGTGGAATACATCGGAATCCCCTATGTCTCCGCGCTGTGGCTGACATTGAGCCTGTTGTATACGGGCCGCTTCACGCGCCGCAGAGCGCTTCTGCTCGTGCTGATTTTTGGAATTCCGGTGCTCACCATGGTGTTCCGGCTGACGAATTGCCACAGCCTCTATTTCACGGCGGAGCGCTTTATTCCGATGTACGGAATTCTGTTTCTCGTTCGAACGCCCGGGCCGTGGATGTATGTTCAGATGTGTTACTCCATGGTTTCGATGTTCGCGGCAACAGGCGTGTTCGTTGCGGATTCGGTTCAAAAGCAGGAGAGGCAGGCCGGCAAAATCGCGCTGACGATCGCGGCCGCCGTATTCGTCGCCGTCGGCCTGGTTGCAAAATTGGCCGAACCGTTCGGGCCGCCCATCGATTATATGGCATGCTGCCTGCCGGTCACCAGCATTCTGATCATTCTGGCCATCACCCGGTACGATCTGCTCGCAACGCAGTCCGTTGTACGCGACAGGGTGTTTCAGGCGAGCAGCGACGCGCTGCTGCTGCTCGACCGGCAGAACCGGATTCTGGATTACAACGCCAGCGCCAGGCGCCTTTGCGAGCAGATCCACATCCGCATCGGTGGCGGGTATCTGGAAGAGCGGTTTGCTCCGGTTCCCGCCCTGCTGGAAGGGCTGAAAAAGGAGAAGGCCTCCGTGGTGGAGCTTCGCCAGGACGGCGGACGGTTTCTCGCAATTACCTCCACGAGCATTGAAAGCCATCATATCCAAAGAGGCTGGATCAAAACCATCCGCGACGTTACGGAGCTCTACCGGCTGAACGCGGAACTGAAAAAACAGGCCATGACGGACGCGCTCAGCACGCTGAGCAACCGGCGGGCATTTATCCAAATCGGAAAGGAGCGTATTCAGGAGGCCGGCCCGGAGAAAGGCCCTCTGCACCTCGTTATGCTGGATCTCGATTTTTTCAAAAACGTCAACGACCGGTACGGCCATCCCGCCGGCGACCTGGTGATTCGGGAATTCAGCAGGCTGCTGAAGGAGCATTTCAGCGGAGAAAGCCTTGTCGCGCGCCTGGGCGGAGAGGAATTTGCGGTGCTCCACTCGGGCCTCAACGACGACGGGATGCTGCACACTCTGCGCGCTTTGCAGCTTCGCATCGAACAGCACCGATATGTGTACGGCGACGCTTCCTTTTCCGTAACCGCCAGCATGGGCGTTACCAGGAAGCTGCCCGATCAAACGCTGGAAGGTATGATGCGCATGGCGGATAAGGCGCTTTACGAGTCCAAATCGAACGGGCGCGACTGCATCACGTTTCTGTGAGCACACATTGCGGGAAAAACAGGGGCAAGGCGGCTCGCCTCCGGCTGTTCTATAAAAGTTAAGCTCTTGCGGGCCGTTCGCCTGCAAGAGCTTTTTTTAGGTGCGTTCTGTGTTTTACCGCACTGTATGTCGGGTACATCCCGTAGCCGCGGTCAAAACTCCATCAAAGAGTGAGAGAGGCGGTATTTCAGCTGCCCGTCGCCCCCTATTTGGCGAACGCACCGGATTGGGCCCGTATTTCTGGACATGCCACAAAAATGTATATTCATTCGTTGGGCGATGCTCTCAAATATAACTGTTTTTGCCCATGTACATTTCTGCACATAGGCTTTGCTCCCATTCAAACATAGCAATGCTAAGCGGCGAACGGAGCGAAAAATCGCCGCGAGAATATATTTTGCTCGAAATAACTCGATTTAAATTGAAAAAACGCACTATAGAAATTGAAAAAAACGCACAATCTGTTACAATAGAAGAATAAGCCGAATCCGTTTTTTCGGAGACGGCTCGCCGCCGGACGATTTCCAGCCTTCTGGAGAGCTTGCGCTTTTGGCAAACCGGCAGGCGGCATCTGTCTTTTGCAGATCCGCTCCGGCGGAAGAGCGGATCTGCAAAGTCCTTTCGGATGCGTGAAAACAGGAAATAAAACAAATCAGCATGTCTGAATACGGTCGAAATTTAAAATGCAAACGAAACAAAGCCCCTTCGGGCGGCGTCGCATCCCGAACGGATGAAGATCAAATCAGAACCAATAGATCAGCATCAGCGACTGAAACAGATTGTAGAACATTGAAATCACTCCTTGCACATCCGGTTGATTTCTTACAACCATCATTGTAGACGTGCACGGCGCATAGGAATGGCTCAACTTGAACCATTCCTTTGAGGAGCTTCTTCTATGGAGAACTTATCGGCACTGATCGGTGAAAAACGCAGAGAGGCGGGGCTTTCGCAGGAAAAACTTGCGGAGATCGCCTGCGTGAACCGGACGACGGTGCGCCGGTACGAAAGCGGCGATTTTAAAAATCTCGATTTCTACCAGCTGCACAATTTGTCCAAAGCGGTCGATTTTAATCTGCTCACCTATCTTTCGGCCTCCTGCGAAGGGCTTTCGATGGAGGGCTACGCGGAGGTCCACACGCTGTATTACCTGATCGCCAACGCCCAGAAGGATAAGGTGGCGGCGTTCCTCACGGAGCGCAAGCAGCACGCGTGCTTTCACACTCCGGTGGGCCGCGAGCTCTACTGCTACGCCAGGGCGCTTTTGTATACCGACCAGAAAAAATTCAATTTTGCGCTGGATTGCTGCGCGTTGGGGCTCCATCTGGACGTGCGCTGCCAGAAAATCGGCCGGTTGTCCAAACAGTCGATCGTCTACCTGAAAATGCTGGTGATGGCGGCGAACTGCCTGATGGAGCTTGGAAAAATCGAACGCAGCAAATATATCTATGAGCAGATCTACGACTTCATCATCCGTATCGACGGCAGCGAACGGGAATTCCGGAATTCCTTGTTTTACGAGGATTTTTTCGATTTTCGGATCGTCACGCTCAGCAATATGGCCCATTTGCTGCGGGCCAAGGGCGAATATGGGGCGTCACTGAAGGTGTGCGAGGAAGCAATCCGGCTGATGTTTGAAAATAACGCCTATAAATACTACATGTTCCTGTTTTTTAATAAAGCGCAGGCGCAGTACGGCCTCGGCAGAAGCGAGGAAGCCAGAAAAACGCTCCTCCAGATTTTTCACTTTTTTATCGCTCTGGGCGATTTTTCTAAAATCGATTATCTCAAGAGCGTGATCGCCTCCGAACTGCCCGCCATCGCCGATGTGGCCGGGCAGATGACGGACGCCTGTTTTGGCATCCGCCCTTAAAAAACGGCCCCGGCGCCCCCACGCACACACGGCGCCCCTGCGGGAATCGGGTAAAAAAAGAATCAGACGCAACAAAACCATGGGCTGCTGCAAAATGAATCGTAATTCATTTTGCAGCAGCCTTCTTGAACTGCGAGCGCCAAAAGGACGCGGTTTTGCGCAGCAAAATGGAGCGGAACGCACCACGGCAATTCAATTCAGAACGTGATAGAAACGAATTTTTCAAACGTCCGCGCGATATGAAAGCTTGAAAAATTCCACCCTCTGCATCTGAAGCGGAAATGCTGTAAGCGTTCTTTTGGCCGGGTGCTGCAAAACGCATCGTTGTGCGTTTTGCAACACCCCTTTGTGTGAAAGCGAGAGCTCCTCAGCGCCTGCCGGCCAGCACGCTTCGGCGGTACCGCACGGGTGTGATGCCCTCCTGCTTGCTGAAGCAGGTGATGAACTGCGGCACCGAGCGGAAACCGCTTGCCTGGGCGATGGAGGTGGTGGGAAACGAGGTGGTTTCCAAGAGCTCCTTGGCAAAATCGATGCGCCTTCGGATCACGTACTGCTGCGGTGAAACGCCGCTTAGTTCCTTGAAGCGGTGCCGGAAACGGTGGTAGCTCAGGCCGGCCATGGCAGCCACCTGTTCCATATCAATATCGTCCTGGCTTTTGGCGTCCAGGTAATTGACGATATAGGAGAAGTTGTCGTCCGCACCTTTTTCATCCGGCTCTTCCATCAGCGCATCGGCCAGGCGGAGGGAGCAAAGCAGCGCGGCGCCCAGAATATGGTCCATCATCTCCTGCCGGCCCGGGCTTTTCCGGGTGAACTCGGTTTCCAGACAGCGCAGCAGGGAGGAAATTTCTTGTTTCTCGCCCTCGCAGACCAGCAGCGGCTTTTCCACGGAGGAGCCGTCGAACCCGACGCAGATGAATTCTACCGGTTCCTCGCACTGTAAATGGAAGAATTGCTTGGGCGGGAGGAGAAAGACGCTGTGGGGGGAAAGCTCCAGAACATTTTCCTGGATGGCAACCTGTACCTGCCCACTCAGGATGCAAACCAGTTCGCTTGTCGCATTTACATGGAGGATTTTCCGTGAATCCGGCTCAAGTGCGTGTTGAAGGAAAAAAAGCATAGAGTTAGAACTCAAGGGGATTACCTCTCTTCTGTCAATCGCGTGTATGATACCCTATTTTACTATTTTTCTCAGCGGGCCACAATCAAAAAGCCTTATTCGCCATCATTTTTGGTAAATTGCTAAAAATTGTGGGGCCGAAATATCTAAAATTACGGGAAATATATAATATTCCGTCAATAACTGGAACACAGCGCGCCCGGCAGTGTACGCGGGAACGCAACATAAATGACGCCGGATTACATAAAATACCGGGGAAACGCGGCGGCAAACAGCCGCCCGGAACGGAGGTCCCCGGATGAATACGGTGGTTTTGTGCGGTGCCGAGGAAGGGCAGGAAACGGTGCATACGCTGTTCGACGTGCTGCATGCGGCCGGCTTCGGCGTGCTGTATGTGACGGAGCGCTCGGCTTCCTTCCTGCAGCCTGCGGCGGACGCGGATTTTCTGGTGCTCGATAATCCCTCCCTGCGCGAGGTGAACGCGCCGTGCGGGGTGGCGCTTTTCCGCGCGCAGGCGCCGGAAAAGCGGCCCAGGCTGCCCGCCGGCTTTTTTGCTGTGGTGGATTCCGACGATCCCGTGGCGGCGGCTTTGGGGAACGCGGGTTTCGGCACGGTGCTCTGCGGCCATTCCCAGAAGGATACCGTCACGTTTTCCAGCATCGGCAGCGAAAATGCGGTGGTGAGCCTGCAGCGCGGCCTTGCCACGCTGCAGGGGGGAGAAGCGGGCCCGGTAGAGGTGCCCGTGGCGTTTGCGCGGCCGCGCGGAAGCTATGCGCTGCTCGCGGCCGTAGCCGTGGTTCTGCTTTCCGGGAAAGCCCTGCCGGAAGCCGGGCTTGTGCTGCCGTAGCTTAACCGATTCTCCGGTAAACATCTAGCAATTCCATAAAAGATTGAGAGAAGTGATCGGGGTGTTGCAAAATGAATTGAAAGTTCATGTTGCAACACCCCGCCTTGAGCAGCGGGCGCCAAAAGGACGCGGTATTGCGCAGCGTAGCGCAGCAAAATGGGGCGAAACGCCCCAAGCGTCGTTTTGGCCGGATGCTGCAAAACGCATCGTAGGCGTTTTGCAGCATCCCCACTCTGGAACATATCAATCCTTTCTGGAAATGCTGTAGGGATGAAATCCGCGCCGAAACCCATGCGGAAAACTCTTGCCGCGGCTTTCTGCCCGCGTTCGCACAAATTCTTAATCGGAGAAAAGCATTGAAACCAGTTCGTGCCTCAAATGCTAGAAATTGTTTTTCATATTTGCACCCGGCCGACAAAAGATAGTTGTGCAAACGCAGATTAAAAACCTTTTCATGAGGAGAGATAGATATGGCTAACCAGAGCAACGAAGCGCTTGTTCCTCAGGCACGGGAAGCCCTGAACCGCTTTAAGATGGAAGCTGCGTCCGAAGTCGGCGTGAGCCTCAAGCAGGGTTACAACGGCGATCTGACGTCCCGCCAGGCGGGCTCGATCGGCGGCCAGATGGTCAAAAAGATGATCCAGCAGGTGGAGAACGGCATGAAATGACCCACGCTGATTTTCAGCCGGATTGCCTTGCGGCAAGGCTGCGGCCGGACGCGGACAACGGTTGTGTTCAGCAAAAAACGGCTTCCCCAAGCGGGGAGGCCGTTTTATTTGGTTTGCGCATCACATGCCCATCAGCAGCCGCACGCTGAGAATACTCATCACAAAGCCCACGAAATCGGCCGCGAGGGCGGCCGGCACGGTGTGGCGCGTTTTGGAAATGTTCACGCTGCCGTAATAGATCGCCACCGTGTAAAAAGTCGTTTCGGTGGAACCCTGCAGCACCGAAGCGACGCGCCCGATGAACGAATCCGGGCCGTAGGTCTTTAAAATCCCTTCGAAAACGGAAAGGGAGCCGCTGCCCGAAACGGGGCGCATCAGCGCGAGCGGCACCACCTCCGTGGGAAAATGCAAGGTTTTGCCCAGCGGCGCGAGCGCCGCCGTCAGCGCGTCGAACGCGCCAGAAGCGCGCAGCATGGCGATAGCCGTCATCAGGCCCACCAGCGCCGGCAAAATGCTCACGGCAACGGAAACGCCCTCTTTAGCCCCCTTGAGGAACAGGTCAAACACGGGCTGCCGCCTTACCACGCCGCACAGCACGATGGCGAGGATCACCACGGGCACGACGGCGCCCCCGAATTCCCGGACGATTTCTAGCATGGCGATATTCCTTTCGGATCGGTTCCGGCCGCTTTTGCCCGGCTCAGCCCGGATGCGCGGGCAGCCTGCGCTCCGGAGCGCGCTCCATCAGGCGCGCGAAGACGATGCCGCACAGCAATGTGACGATGGAACTGAGCCACACGCAGGGCAGGATATCGAACGGGCTGCGCGCGCCGGCGCGAAGGCGCAGCAGCGCCAGATTTGTGGGAATGAGCTGGAGCGATGCCGTGTTCATCACGATGAACAGGGCCATGGAATCGGTGGCCACGCCTTTCGGGGCGCGCTTGGCCATGTCCTTCATGGCGAGCAGCCCGAGCGGCGTGGCGGCGTTTCCGAGCCCCAGAAAATTTGCGGCCAGATTCATGCAGATATAGCGCATGCCGGCGCCGTCCGCCGGGAGGTCGGGGAAGAGCCGCCGCAGCACCGGAGCGAGCGCCCTGGCCAGCAGCCGGGTGATGCCGCACGCTTCGGCAATCTTCATCAGGCCGTTCCAGAGGCAGATGCCGCCGAGCAGAAGCAGAAACAGCGTTACCGCGTCCACCGAGCCGGAAAGCGCCGCCTGGGAGACGGCTTGGATGTGCCCGGTGGCGAACCCGAAGACGACGGCCAGCAGAAGGAGGGCAAACCAGATAAAATTCATCATTTTGGCTGAGCCAACTTTCTGAAATGTATGAGTAATGAATAAATATACATTAATAGATAATAAAAATTCAAATCGACAATATTGATCGAACTATGTATTAATACAATATTTATAAAACAAAGAAATACAGTATTGCCGGGAAATCGTGCTTTTGTTCCGGATATGCCGCTTGCCCGCCAAACCGGGAGACTTTTTAATTGCAAAATCGATGTATATAAAGAGAATTGTTGGAATATAAAGGGGCATATGTCCCAACGGGGGAATTTTACGTATCTTTTCCCGCTGGGCTCAGGCGGCCGGAAGCCTAACAATGCAATAGAATAAGGTAAAATATACAAAATAAAGGGAAACTATTTTTCTCGTGATTGTGTCCTGCTTATTACCAATCTATGTGTTAATTATTAATTTATTATCACTTCTCAAAAAAAAGGAAAATCTAGTTGACAAAATATTCAAAATACGTTATATTAAACATGCAAAATAGATTTCGACAAAAAAACATAGAAATGGAGGTAATCCAACATGAAGTCGACCGGTATTGTTCGCAGGGTTGACGAATTAGGGCGCATTGTGCTTCCAATCGAGCTGCGCAGAACGCTTGAAATTTCCGAAAAAGACGCCCTTGAGATTTACGTCGACGGCGACGCCGTTGTGCTGAAGAAATATGAGCCCTCGTGTGTCTTTTGCGGAAATGCGAAAGACGTTGTAAACTTTAAGGGGCGCAATATTTGTCCGGCATGCATCAAAGAGCTTGCGGGCAAGTGATTTTCCCGGGCGCGTACATAGGCGGGCAGAAAAAAGCCGCATCGGTTCAACCCGGTGCGGCTTTTTGTTTGCAGGAAGGCCCGCGCTTTTAAAGGGTATTCGAGAGCGCGCGGTCGAGCCAGATGCTGCCGATATCGATGGCGTTGTAGAGCCCTACTTTATCCGTGCGTTTGATGATACGGTCCCGTGCGCGAAGATCTTCGCCGGTGGCCACGAGCTGGACGGAAATAAGCCCGGCCACAGACTGATCCATCAGCGGCTTTTCGTTGATGATCTGGAGCAGGACAACATATTTTTCCCACATGTTTCCATAATAGAGCGTATTGCCGCAGCGAACGAGCGGCCGCCCTTTATATGTCAGAAACGGGACCTTCGCTTTCGTTTTTCCTTCTGCCACGCCATATCCTCCCGGTTCTAAAAAATTCGTAAAATTTCGCAAAGGAAAGGCCTCCGTGGCCTGTCGCAGAACGATCTTACCGTATCCTTTATTATAACACGCACGGAACGATTTGTAAAATGTGCGCCGCCTTCGGAAATCGGATCAGGAATCGAAATCCGTGCGGATGCTTTTTTCGCAGCCGGCGGGGGAATAGATCCAACGGTCGATGTGGTCGGCCGTGACGGCATAGCAGGGTTCCTCGGGCCGGTATTCCGCGTCGAAGGCATCCACGATGATGAGCTTGACTTTCATCTTTTCCGGAATCAGGCTTTTGATGAATACGCTGGCATGCTGGCCCGGCTGCACGCCCTCGTGCGGCTCCGCGAGGCCGGCGAGGTTGGGCGTGAGTTCCACGAACACGCCGTAGCTTTCCACCGAGCGGATGATGCCGGCCACCGTTTCCCCCGGCGTGAAGCGGGCGGCGTTTTCCTCCCAGGTGCCCAGAAGCTCCTTGTGCGTGAGGCACACGCGGCTCGGCCCCTCCACCGATTTGACGGCGGCGCGGATATCCTGCCCCACGCGGAAACGGTCGCGCGGGTGGGAGATGCGCGAAACCGAGATCAGATCGATGGGGATCAGGGAAGCCACGCCGCAGCCGATATCCACAAAGCAGCCGAACGGCTCGAGATGGGTGACGCGCGCGTCGAGCACGTCGCCGGGCGAAAGCTGCGATATGTACGTGCGCACGGCCTCCTCCTGCGCCGCGCGGCGCGACAGAACGGCCATTTTCCCATCGGGGGGATGCGGCAGGTTCACGATTTTGAAGCAAACGGCCTTGTTTACCCGGGAGATCACCGCAATGTCGCGCGTGGTGCCGTCGTCCAGCCCGAGAGCGCCTTCTTCGCGCGGGATGATGCCTTTCATACAGCCGAGATCCACGACGAGATTGTGCGCGCTGTCGCACAGCAGGGCGCGCGCCTCCAGCGTGCGGCCCTCGTCCGCAGCCCGCTGCAGGGCGCCGGGGCTGCGCAGGGCCTCCCGGTTTTCCACGGTGTCCAAAAGCCATCCCTCCGGCTTGATTCCTGCCATTGCGATATACCTCCCTTTTTTTCGGTCCACATCATGTATATGCGGGAGGATGGCAATCTTGACTCACGGCCCGGCCTTTTTTTCGGAAGCGGCCTTTTACCGGGAAGAAACGCTTTCCGATACGAATCCCCGATAAACCGGCGGGTAAAAATCCGCAGCAGAATCCACAGAGAAAAGCTTTTGCTGCGGATTTTTCGTGCGGGTTCGCGCCGCGCGCGTCCGCACGTATTTTCAAATCGGATATTCGTATAAAAGCCTTGCAAAACGGCGCGCTTTTTATACGGGC
The DNA here is from genome assembly GCA_023391535.1 of Bacillota bacterium. Classification (GTDB taxonomy): domain Bacteria; phylum Bacillota; class Clostridia; order Oscillospirales; family Ethanoligenentaceae; genus JAEWAU01. Next base: position 28,647 of record JAEWAU010000011.1, read on the forward strand.
CGTTTTGCAAAGCGCGCGTCACCGGCTCGCGAGGTGAATACGGCGCCCGCCCAGGTTGCGCAACAGCGCGCTCACGCTGCGGGCCGCCTCGTCGGAAAGCACCGTAACCTTCAAAAAGGCCTCGCGCCGCCGCCCCGATTCGGTATCCTGCGTTTCCCGCACGTCCCACACCGCCGGCACCGCCAGGGCCGTATAGGGCATGCCGGTGGTGGAAAACATGCCCGAAGCGGGCGCAACGGCAAAAGCGACGTCCGTTTCTCCCGGCGCGCCGTGCGCGCCGCCCCTCATCTCGACGCCGGTCACGCCGTCCAGCCCGCGCACGCGGCCGGAGGCGAGGTCGGCCAAATCCACCGAGTCGAATTCGGCGGTTACAACTGTTTCCATAAAATCATCCATCCTCTAAAAAAATTTGCAGACGCTTTTGCGTGCGCCTGCTTACGGCATTTCCAGAAAAGATTGAACCATTCCGGGCATTCCGGGGCGTTTCGCTTTTCCGTCGGAGGCGCGGGTGAAATATGGCTTCCCTCAACCTGCAGTGGAATCGCTGCAGTTCATCCGGCCGCCGCGGGTGTTGATTTCAAATCCATCCGCGTGTGCCCGCCGCGCAGAACGGGGGCGGAATCCGGGCATATCCGGCGCGAACGGTTCGCTTATAGTATGCCGCGGCGGGCACGGTTCCATGTGCGGCGCGCAGCTTCGGTTTTTGCCGCGCACAGCTTCGGTTTTTGCCGCGCGGGCGTTGCGCTCGGAAGCCGTTTTGTGCTATACTGAACATTACGGGAAAGGGCGGCAGGAGCGCCGCCTTTTCTATTGCACGCAAAGGAAAGGCGGCGGTTTTGCTGGACGTTTCTGTGGGCGATATCCTGGTGCTCAAAAAGAACCATCCGTGCGGCTGCAACCGTTTTTCCGTGCTGCGCACGGGCTTGGATTTCAAACTCCGGTGTGAAAAGTGCGGACACGAGATCATGGTGCCGCGCGTGAAAATCGAAAAAAGCGTCCGGATTGTGGAAAAACAGGAGGGCTGACGCCGGTTCTTCACCGGCGCCGCCGTTTGCATTTCAGCCGATCACGGGGGAACGATGTTCGAACAGTTGGGGGACGCGCTCGCGCGTTTCGATGAGATTACGGAAAAGCTGGCCGATCCCGCGGTGCTGGCCGACAGCGGCCGCTTTACCGCGTTGATGCGGGAGCACAAATCGCTTCAAAAGCTGGCGGAAACGTACCGGGCCTATCAAAAGGCCTGCAAAGCGCAGCAGGACGCGCTGGAGCTTCTGGAGCAGAAGCCCGAGCGCGAGCTTAAAGAGCTTGCCGAGGAGGAGCTTGCCGGCGCGCGGGGCGAGCAGGGCCGCCTTGCGGAGGAGCTGAACGTCCTGCTGCTGCCGCACGACCCGAACGACGAAAAAAACGTCATTCTGGAAATCCGCGGCGGGGCGGGCGGCGAGGAAGCCGCGCTGTTCGCGGCCGATCTCACCCGGATGTATACGATGTACGCGCAGAAGCGCGGTTGGAGCATCGAACCGCTCAACCTGAACGAAACGGAGCTCGGGGGCGTCAAGGAGATCAGCTTCCTCGTGGAAGGCGAAGGGGCGTTTTCCCGCCTCAAATACGAAAGCGGCGTGCACCGTGTGCAGCGCGTTCCCGCCACGGAAGCGGGCGGGCGCATCCACACCTCGACGGTGACGGTGGCGGTGCTGCCGGAAGTCGAGGAGGTGGAGGTGGAGATCCGCCCCGAGGATCTTCAGATCGACACCTACCGCGCGAGCGGCGCAGGCGGGCAGCATATCAACAAAACCGATTCGGCCATCCGCATCACGCACAAGCCCACCGGCATCGTGGTGGAGTGCCAGGACGAACGCAGCCAGTACAAGAACCGCGACAAGGCCATGAAGGTGCTGCGCTCGCGGCTGTACGAGCGCATGCAGGGCGAGCAGGACCGGCAGATTGCCGCCGAGCGGCGTTCGCAGGTGGGCACGGGGGAGCGCAACGAGCGCATCCGCACCTACAATTTCCCGCAGGGGCGCGTCACCGACCACCGCATCGGTTTGACTTTATACAAGATCGACGCGGTGATGAACGGGGAGCTCGATGAGCTCGTCGAAGCGCTTATCACCGCGGACAGGGCGCAGCGGCTGCGCACCGGCGAAGCCTGATTTCCGGTTTTGGTTTTGGAGGAATGAGATGGAAACGGAATGGATTCCCTGTAAAGCGGGGGAAAACGGCTTCGGGCCGGAGCAGCGGGCGGGCATTGCCCGCGCGGCCGAGCTGCTGCGGCGCGGGGAGCTTGTGGGGATGCCCACCGAAACGGTGTACGGACTTGCCGCGAACGCGCTGGACGCGGATGCGGTGGCGGATATTTTCCGCGCGAAGGGCCGCCCGCAGGATAATCCTCTCATCGTACACGTGGCGTCGGCGGAGTGGCTGCCGCGCTTTGTGCAGGAAGTCCCGCCCGAGGCGGAGCGCCTGATGGAGGCTTTCTGGCCCGGCCCGCTCACCATCATTATGAAGAAAAAACCGGTGATTCCGGATATCGTTTCCGCCGGCCTGCCCACGGCCGCGTTCCGGTGCCCGTCGCATCCGGTGGCGCACGCGCTGCTGGAGGCCGCGGATATTCCTCTGGCGGCGCCCTCGGCCAATATTTCGGGCCGCCCGAGCCCCACGCGCGCGGAGCATGTGCTGCACGACCTCGGCGGCAAAATCGCGGCCATTCTGGACGGCGGAAGCTGCGGCGTAGGCTTGGAATCCACGGTGGTCACCGTGGGGAACGGCGGGGCGCGCATCCTGCGCCCCGGCGGCGTAACGCCCGAGCAGCTCCGCTTGGTGCTCGCGCACGTGGAAGTGGACCGCGCCGTGCTGCATCAGCTCGAAGCCGGCGTGCGTGCGGCTTCGCCGGGCATGAAGTATAAGCACTACGCGCCGAAAGCCGCCGTAACCATCGTGCGCGGCACCCTGCCCGAGGTGGCGCGCTATGTGGACGCGCGCAAGGGCCCGGACGTGGCCGTTCTCTGCTTCGAGGGAGAGGAAGAAGCTTTTTCCGCGCCGTGCGTCACCTATGGGACGGCGGGCGACGCAGAGACGCAGGCGCACGCTCTGTTCGACGCGCTGCGCGCGCTTGATCGCACCGGCGCCTCCACCGTGTACGCCCGCTGCCCGGAGCAGGAAGGCGTGGGCCTTGCGGTGTATAACCGCCTGTTGCGCGCGGCCGGTTTTTCCGTGGCGGACGCCGGCGGCGGGGGAGGCCCGGTGAACAACGCCCGCCACGCGGGCGGCGGGGGAGGCCCGGTGAACAACGCCCGCCGCGCGGGCGGCGGGGAGCGGTCCGATGGATAGCGCCCGCCGCGCGGGCGGGGTGGAAAACGCGGGGGTTTTGCCGCGCGGGCAGCGTGCAATGTGGGGGGCGTGCGTATTGTTCGTTTTAGGGCTGACGGGGCCTACGGGCGCGGGTAAAGGCGCCGTGGCGGCAAGGCTCGCGGAACGCGGGTTCGTACGGATCGACGCGGACCAGGAGGCTCGCGCGGTGGTGGAACCGGGTTCGCCGTGCCTGGCCGCGCTGGTGCGCGTGTTCGGCGCAGAAATTCTTAAAGAAGACGGTTCGCTCGACCGGGCGGCGCTTGCGAAGCTCGCGTTCGCGGGCGGCCGCGTGGCCGAGCTCAACGCCACGACGCATCCGTATATCCGGGCCAGAATCGAATACACGCTGGCCGAGCTTGCGCAGCGGGGAGTCCACTACGTGGTGCTCGACGCCCCCGCGCTGTTCGAGAGCGGGGCGGACCGTATCTGCGACCGGGTGGCGGCCGTTATGGCGCCGGCTAAAGACCGTCTGGCGCGCATCATGCGGCGCGACGGGCTCACCCTCAAGCAGGCGCGGGAACGCCTTTTAGCTCAGCCGGAAGAATCGTTTTATACGCAGCGCGCGGATGCGGTGCTCCAAAACGGCGGAGACGAATCCGCCCTGGAGCGGGAGGCGGACCGCCTGTACGAAGCGGTGACTTCCGGCCGCCTGTAAACACGGAAGGGCGAAACGCCCCGCGAAGAACCTGGTTTTGAAGAAATCGAGTGCGGAAAGGCGGGGTGAACGTGCGCGTTATCGCAGGCAGATGGGGAAATGGCGCGCGGCGCGGCGTCCCCGCTTTCGCCGTTTTGTTTTTGCTTCTGTTCCTGCTTGCACTGCTTGCGCTCGGGTGGCGCCGCGTGTATGGAAACTATTTTCTCAAGGCGGCCTATCCGTGCAAGTATTCTGCGATCGTGGAAACGTGTTCGGCCAGGGAAAAGCTCGATCCTCACCTCGTGTACGCCGTGATCCGCACCGAAAGCAATTTCAACGCGGGCGCGCATTCAAACAAGGACGCGCGCGGCCTCATGCAGCTCACTCCCGCGACGTTCGAATGGGCCATGGGCAAGGCGGCGGAGAAGGAAGCGTACACCAGCGCGGATCTCTACCGCCCCGAGGTGAACATCCGCTACGGCACGCAGGTGCTCGCCGCGTTTTTAGCCGATTTCGGCGATGAGCGCACCGCTCTGGCCGCCTACAACGCGGGGCCTTCCAACGTGAAAAAATGGCTTGCCGACAAACGCTATTCGTCCGACGGCAAAACTCTTTCCGCAATCCCCTTTGCCGAAACGCGCGGCTATGTGGAAAAAGTGGAGGAGGGCAAAAAGATGTACGCCGCACTCTATGCCGATACCGGCGCGCAGAGCGTTTCCTCATAAACGGATGGCGGTATCGGAAAGAATACGAGTGGCACAATCCGGCCCGCTCAGGCGGCCGGTAAGAAGAAAAGGAGAGTTTAACAATGGCAGAAGAAAAAACACAGGCGCAGCAGCTCAAGGAACGGCTCGCGATGAAGCCGAAAAACACGGGGCTTATTTTCCCGGAAGCCGAGGTGCGGCAGGCATACGAGTACTGCGAACCCTACAAGGCGTTTCTGACCGCCGCGAAGATGGAACGCGAGGCCGTGGCGTTCGCCGTGGCGCAGGCTGAAAAGCACGGCTTTGTGCCGTTCGACAGCTCGAAAAAAGTCGCGAAGGGCGACAAAGTCTACCGCGTCAACCGCGGCAAGGCCGTGATTTTCGCGGTGGTGGGCGAAAAGCCGCTGGAGGAAGGCGTGCACATTACGGCGGCGCATGTCGATTCTCCGCGCCTGGACCTCAAGCAGCGCCCGCTTTATGAGGACGGCGAGCTCGCCGAATTCAAGACCCACTATTACGGCGGCATCAAGAAATACCAGTGGACGGCGGTTCCGCTCGCCCTGCACGGCGTGGTGGCGAAAAAAGACGGCACGAAAGTGGAGGTGCGGCTCGGCGAGGACGAAGGCGACCCGCAGTTCTGCGTCACCGATCTGCTCCCGCATCTCGCCGCCGACCAGATGAAGAAAACCATGAGCGAGGCGTTCACGGGCGAGGACCTCAACGTCATCGTCGGCAGCCTGCCTTTCCGTGACGATAAGGAGAGCGAGCTTGTGAAGCTGCACGTGCTGCAGCTGCTAAGCGAGAAATACGGCATCGACGAGGCCGATTTCCTTTCGGCGGAGCTTGCCATGGTTCCGGCGGGGCGCGCGGTGGACGTCGGCTTCGACCGCAGTATGGTGGGCTCCTACGGCCACGACGACCGCGTTTGCGCCTACACGGCCTTTACGGCGCTGCTCGACGCGGGCGTGCCCGAAACCACCGCGGTGTGCGTGCTGACGGATAAAGAAGAAATCGGCAGCGTCGGCAACACGGGGCTCAACTCCTCCTATCTCGAATATTTCATCGCGGATCTGGCCCGTCCGTACGGCCTCGCCGGGCGGGATGTGCTGCGCCGCTCCAAGTGCCTTTCGGCCGACGTGAGCGCCGCGTTCGACCCGACGTACCCCAGCGTGGCGGAGAAGAACAACGCCGCTTACCTCAATTACGGCGTGGCCGTGAACAAATATACCGGTTCGCACGGCAAATACGATACGAGCGACGCCACCGCCGAGTTCACCGCCTGGGTGCGCGCGCTGCTCGACGGCGCCGGCGTGCCGTGGCAGATGGCCGAGCTCGGCAAGGTGGACCAGGGCGGCGGCGGCACCGTGGCCATGTATATCGCCAAGCTCGATGTGGATACGATCGACGTGGGCGTGCCCGTGCTTTCGATGCACGCGCCGTTCGAACTGGTTTCCAAGCTCGATGTGTACGCCGCCTACAAGGCGTTCGCGGCGTTCTACCGCGCATAAGCGCAGAAGCGCTTGCAAAAGGGAGGGCCGCGGATGGACGAGAGTTCAGTCCGCGGCTCTTTTTTGCGCTCCGAATCGGCTTGCCGGTGGGTTTCGGGGCGGGTTTGCACGCATTTTTCCCATCGGTTTGCGTTCGGCCGCGCGGCACTTTTCATTTGGCGCGCGGTACGGTATAATAGAAAAAGCGGTTCGGGAAGCCGGCGCGGCGGAACGCCCCCAAACCCCGCCGCGCGGCCGGGCGTTATCCGGATATGGGTTTGCTTCCTGGAAGTTTGGCCCCGCATTTCGCCCGCTGCGGGAGGCAAAGATCGGAAGTCAAGGGAGTTTGGCATGAGTGATCGCGTGATCCTGTTCGATTTGGATGGAACGCTGGTGGATACCAAGCCGGGCATTTTCTCCTGTGTGCGCAAAACGGCGGAGGAGCTTGGCCTGCCTCTGCCGCCGGATTCCAGGTTGGTGCGTTTTTTGGGCCCGCCGCTGGAAACCGGCTTTTTGCAGGTCTGCGGGTTTACGGCGGAGCAGACGGCACGGGCCATCCCGATCTACATCGGCCATTACGAGGCGGGCGGCGCTTATGAGGCGCGCGCGTTCGCGGGCGTGGCGCCCCTGCTGCGCATCCTGCGGCGTGAGGGGTGCACGCTCGCCGTGGCCACCTCCAAAAACGAGCGGATGGCGAAGCTCGTGCTCGGGCACTGCGGGCTGCTCGGCCTGTTCGACACGGTCTCCGGCGTGCCCGAGGGCGCGCGGGGCTACACGAAAAAGGATTCGGTGCTGGAGGCGATGCGCCGGCTCGGCGCGGAGGCGCAGAAAACCGTGCTGGTGGGGGACCGTAAATACGATGCCGTCGGCGCGCAGCAGGCGGGCATCGACGCCGTTGGCGTTTTGTACGGGTACGGCTCGCGCGAGGAACTGGAGGCCAGCCCGTTCCGGGCCGTTGTGCGCACGCCGGCGGGCGTGGGCGTGTATTTGAGGGGGCGCGGAGGCGCGAACGCGGTTCTTCCCCGAAAAGGGTAGAGCAAATTCGCTTCTTTATCGGGGAAGCCTATGATGCGGAGGGCTGTTCGGGGCAAAGCCTCCGGACGGCACCGGCTGCGGCCGTTTGCGGCTGCGGCCGCTTGCGAAAGGATGGGTTGGGTATGAAAGTCTGCCCCAGATGCGGCTCAAATTGCGGGGATGGCGAGCGGTTTTGCGCGATCTGCGGATACGCATTTTCCGCGGATCCCGGCGGCGCGCAGCGCCCGAACGACCCGGGCGGAGGAATCGTGTCGCACACCAGCCCGTACGCCGTGGCGTCCCTGGTGCTCGGCATCGCGTCTCCGTTCCTGCTCTGCTGCTACGGTTTCGGCATCCTGCCCTCGGTGCTGGCCATCGTGTTCGGGGTAGTGGCACGCGGCCGCATCCGGCAGTCGGTCGGCGGCGAAACGGGCATGGGCCTTGCCACGGCCGGCATCGTGCTCGGAATCGTTACGGCGGCGCTGTTTGTGCTGGCCGTGCTCGGCATCGCCCTCTCGCTGGCGCCGTTCGCTTTTATGCACCGGGTGATGGGGCCGTTCGGCTCCGGCGTGAACCTCTGAAGTGATTTTTTATTCTGCCCGGCGGGGAAAAGGGGAACCGGGCCTGCGGGCGTGCCCCGCGGGCCTTATGTGGAACGAAAGGATGGTCCTATCCATGAAAATGTGTCCGAAATGCAGCGCGGCCTGCCAGGATAACGACGTGATCTGTCAGAACTGCGGCTATTTGTTCAGCCCGGAGGGCGAGGGGGCGCCGCAGGCGCCGCAATCGGCGTACGCGAACGGCCCGGAGCCGGAAAAGCACACCGGAAACGACGGCTTTGCGGTGGCCGCGCTGGTGCTCGGCATCATCAGCGTAGTGGGCGATTGCTGCTACGGCTTGGGGCTGCTGCTGGGAATCCCGGCGCTGGTGTTCGGCATTCTTTCGCTCGTCCGCGCCAAAAAGCGCGGCACCGGCATCAATGGTATGGCGATCGCCGGCGTGGTGCTCGGCGGCGTTTCGATTATTCTGGGCGCACTGTTCCTCCTCTCGATTTATTTAAACCGCGGGGAAATCGCCAATTATGTGCGCCAGTATCTGCAGATTATGAAGGAAAACGGGTATGGTACTTCTTCCACGTGAGGCGCACACGGCGCCGCCGCACGCCGAACAGCGTGCGGTGGACACGGTTTTTCTGCTGCTTTGCCTGCTGCCGCTGGCTGTTTCCTTTTTGCTCACCACCGACGGTTTCGTTTCCACACTGCACGCGTTCGGCCGGGCGTTTGCGCTGCGCACGGAGTGCTTCTTTCTGCTCGCCACGGGTTACCGCTGCCCGGTGTGCGGCATGACACGCTGCTTCGCCTGCCTTTCGCACGGCAAATTCGCGCAGGCCTGGGAGATGAGCCACGCGGGGGTGGCGGTCTATTTCCTGTGCGTGTATGAAACAGTTTACCGGCTGCTGCGGCTGCTCCGTCCGTTCCCGCGCCGGGAATTCCCCGCGGGCCTGCTGCGCGTCTGCCGCGCGGCGGAGGCGGCGCTGCTCGCCGTCACCTCCTTCGGCGTCGTGTTTTTCTTTTTGGCGCAGTTTTTCGCGCCGCATCTGAATTTCTGAATCCGCATCCGCGCCGGCCGCATCGCTTTGCCGTGCGGATGGAACCGGGAACGCAGCAAGGCCGCCCTTTTTTGCGGGCGGCCTTGCTGCGT
>JAEWAU010000014.1 GCA_023391535.1 Bacillota bacterium
CTGGCTGACAAGCGGAGCTTGGCGGTCTGATAAGGTCTGCTAACCGAGCTGATTTTCAACAGGAGCACACCGTTTTGTGAAATACTATTGCGCGCTATCGCTTAGCTGGTAATTATGCGGTGTTGCCCTAAAGTAAAAATCTCTTTGTCCTTTATGAAGCCTATATTTTTCCGCCAAACGCTGAAGCTTTCCGCGTCACAATTTGGGCACTCGGAGTCACACTTTCCGACATACTGAAAATCATCGACGGTTATTCCGTTATCTTGTAAAAGGTTAACAACTGCTTCTTCGTAGCCGGTATCTGAAAAGTCTATTAAATCTTCCAATTTCAAAAATTCGCTCATAAAAGCCCCCCGGTGTTTTCGAATCAATCTGTCTGCGCATTGTATAAATAATCGGAACAGGGCGCCGTACTCCACACCCAGAGACACCGTTTTTGCCGCACGGCTTTGTTCCAAAGGCCGTGCGCCCCGCTTTACTCGAACTCCACGCCGCGCCGGGCCGGGCGGCACCACAAAGGCGCTGCGTCGCTCAGCGCAGCAGGGATTTCCACGGGCGCGGTTTGCGCAAACAGGCCGAACACGGTGGGCCCGCTGCCGCTTAAGCACGCGCCCAGAGCGCCCGCCGCCAGCAGCTCTTCTCGCAGCCGCGCGCTTTGCGGCACGAGCGGCGCGAACGCGTTGCCGCAAAGAGGCGCAATCTCAGGCAGGGCGCCCGCGCGCAGCGCCGCGAGCAGCGCGGCGGTATCGGGCTGCGCGGGCGCGGGGGATTCGTCGTAGCTTTTGTAGAGCGCGCCCGTGGAGCTTTTTTCCCCGCGGCGGCACAGCAGGACGCGGCAGGGGGGCAGCGCGGGCGCGGCTTCGAGCCGCTCGCCCTTTCCGCGCGCCAGCAGCGTGCCGCCGCGCAGGCAAAACGGCACGTCCGCGCCCAAAAGCGCGCCCAGTTCCGCGAGCTTTTCCGGCGCAAACGGCGCGCCGCAAAGCAGGTTCAGCCCCGCGAGCACGGCGGCCGCGTCGGCGCTGCCCCCGGCAAGCCCCGCGGCGGCGGGAATGTTTTTGGCAAGCGCGATCTCCGCGCCCGCCGCAAGCCCCGCCTGCGTGAAAAACAGCGCGGCTGCGCGCGCGGCGAGGTTCTCCGGCGTTTCGAGCGCTTTTTCGGAGCAGCGCAGGCGCACGCCCGGCTCGGAAGCAAGGCGCAGCTCCACACGGTCGCAGAGATCCACCGACTGCATCACGGATTCGAGCTCGTGGAAGCCGTCCGGACGCAGGCCGCGGATGCCCAGCGTGAGGTTGAGCTTGGCGTTCGCGCGCAGCGCGATGCGCGGCGCGGAGCGTGCGGGCGTCACCGCGCGCCCTTTCCGCCGAACAGGCGGAAGCGCCGGATGCTCACGGCGCGCTCCGGGCACATCTCGTGGCAGCAGAAGCAGCGGATGCAGTTCTCGTAATGGATGACGGCCTTGCCGTTTTCGATGCGGATGACCTTCTGCGGGCAGCTTTGGGCGCATTTGCCGCAGCCTACGCAGAGCGCGGTTTGGATAACGGGCCGCGGCGTGAAGAGCTTTTGCAGGGCGCCGCGCAGAAAAGGCGGCATATGGCTTGCAAAATCGAGCTCCGAGGAGGCGGGGGCCTTGAAGCGCAGGCGCGGCGGCTCATCCCCCGCCACGTCGAGCGCGGAAGCGTCCGGCGCGCAGAGCCCGCGGCCGATGGCGGCGGCGAGCGTGGGGATGGCGCGCGCGTCGAACCCGATGAGCGAGCAGGCGAGCAGATCGAGCGCGTGGGGGTTGCGGGAGGCGAGCGTGACGCCGAAGGGCTTGGGCGTGCCGGCCGTGGGGCCGTCGCCCTCCATGCCCACCACGCCGTCCAGAAACGCGGCGGCGGGCTTCACCGTTTCGCACAGATCCACCAGCATCTCGCCGAACACGGTTTTTTCCGGGTAGCGATAGTGGAACTCCGGCTTTGTGAGCCCCGGCAGCGAGCCGAACAGGTTTTTCACCGCGCCCGAATAGGTCATCTGCCCATGCGTTTTGAGCTTGGCCGCCGTGATGACCACGTCGGCCTTCGCCACGGGATTGATGAGGTCGAACGAGCTGCACACGCGCCCGCCGTTTGTGGGGCGCGGCGTTGTGCCGAGGTCGTAGTTCAGCTCCGCGCCCTCACGCTCCGCCACGGCCTCCATGCCCGTGCCGGCGTACACCGCGCGCAGCAGGGCGTGCGTGTACGGCCCGCCGGGGCTGTCAGCGATCACGGGCGCTCCGCCGCGCCGCTTCACGGCGCGCACCAGAGCCGCCACGAACTCCGGGTGCGTGGTGGCGGCCTCCTCCGGGCGGCGGCGCATGATGAGGTTCGGCTTGATGAGAACGCGGTTTCCGGGCGCTATGAGCGGGCCCTCGGCCTCCAGCGCCCGGAAATGCCGCTCCACCGCCGCATCCATGGCGGCGGGGTCGTAGCTTGTGCAGTTTACGGACGAAACCGTTTCCCGTTTTACAGTGCCCATGTCGTTCCCCTCCGAATCTTTCCGCAATTTCTGTTACGCCGAGGCGCTCACGCCTGAGCGGCCGCATCCGCTTCGGGCAGCAGGTTCTGCTCGCGCAGGAAGCAGGCGATGCGCCCCAGCGCCTCGTTGAGCTTGGAAATGGAGTTGCAGTAGGAAAGGCGCAGGAAACCTTCGCCGCAATTCCCGAACGCCGTGCCGGGCACCACGGCCACCTTTTTCTCGAACAGGAGGCGTTCCGCGAACTCCTCGGACGAAAGCCCCGTGGCCTGAATGGAGGGGAACACGTAGAACGCGCCCTCCGGCTCGAAGCAGGGCAGACCCATGCGGTGCAGGCCGTCCACCACGAGGCGGCGGCGCATGTCGTACTCGCCTGCCATGCGCTCGATATCCTCGTCGCCGTTGCGGATAGCCTCGATGGCCGCGTGCTGGCTCACGGTGGGCGCGCACATCACGGCGAACTGATGCACTTTGTGCATCACGGCGGTGATTTCCGGGGGCGCGCACACGTACCCGAGGCGCCAGCCCGTCATGGCGTAGGCCTTGGAAAAGCCGCTTACGAGGATGGTGCGCTCGCGCATGCCCTCGACGGAGGCGACGGACACGTGCCGGCCGTTGTAGGTCAGCTCCGCGTAGATTTCATCCGAAAGCACCATCACGTTCGTGCCGCGCAGCACCCGGGCGATTCCCTCGAGATCCTCGCGGCGCATTACGGCGCCGGTGGGGTTGTTCGGGTAGGGCAGCACCAGCAGCTTGGTGCGGGGGGTAAGGGCGGCGCGGAGCTGCTCCGGTGTGAGGCGGAAGCGGTTTTCCGCGAGGGTCTGCACCGTTACGGGCGTGCCTCCCGCAATGGTGACAAGCGGGTTGTAGCACACGAAGCTCGGCTCGGGGATGATGACCTCGTCGCCCGGCTCCACGAGCGCGCGCACGGCGAGATCGATGGCCTCGCTGCCGCCCACGGTGACGAGGATCTCGCTCTTATCGTCGTAGGAAAGCCCGAAGCGGCGGTTTAAGTATGCCGCGATGCCCGCGCGCAGCTCGGGCATGCCGGCGTTGGAGGTATACCAGGTGCTGCCCTTTTCGAGCGAGTAGATGCCGGCGCTGCGGATGTGCCACGGCGTGGCGAAATCCGGCTCGCCCACGCCCAGCGTGATGACGTCCTGCATTTCGGAGAGAAGATCGAAAAACTTGCGGATACCGGAGGGCTTGAGGCCCTGCGCCCGCTGCGACAGAATCGCGCCGTAGTCTAACACAGCGGGATTTTCCCCCTTTCGTCGCCCTTTTCCGTTCCGAAAAGGACGCCTTTGTCCTTGTACTTGCGCAGGATGAAATGGGTGGCCGTGGAGAGAACGTTGTCGAGCGGCGAAAGGCGCTCCGCCACGAACATGGCCACCTCGCGGAACGAACGCCCGCTCACCGTGACGGCGAGGTCAAACCCGCCCGACATCAGGTAGACGCTGTCCACTTCCTCGAACTGCATGATGCGCTCGGCCACCTGCTCGAACCCGAGATCGCGCTGCGGCGTCACCTTGACCTCGATGAACGCGGTAATCTGCTCTTTATCCACTTTGTCCCAGTCGATGAGCGCCTTGTAGCCCTTGATGACGCCGTTTTTCTCGTATTGCCGGATCTCGCGGCGCACTTCTTCCGCGCTGAGGCTCAGCATGGCGGCGAGCTGCTCCTCCGTCAATTTTGCGTTTTGTTCCAGCAGCGACAGCAGCTTTTCCATTCGACCAACCATCCTTTTTTTGATGTTTGAACCGGGCCTCCGATGCAAAAAGGGGAGAAAATCCGCGTCGAAAGTCTTCCGCCAGGGGCTTTGACGGCCGATTTTCGCTTCCGCTAGGTTTTCATCGGAAATTCGGCTCAGCCGGCCCGATTTTTCCGGAAATTAACCTTCATTATACAGGAAACGCGGGCCGTTTGCAACGCGGGGATGCGCGCACCCCGCGCCGTTTCCGGGAATTTTCGGACGGCGGGGCGGGGCATAAGTCGGCCCCCCGGGAACAAAGTCCCGGAGGGCCCAAGCCGCGCGCTATGCTTTTTTCGAAGTGCAGGTCCTTCAGGTTCGGAGAATGAACTGCGGCTTCAAAATCCCATCAAGAGTTGCAAGCGGTATTGCAAATTCCTTCACTCCGGCAGTGCTGGCGGAAACTCCGCCCTGCGGAAAGAGCAAAACAAGGCGGTCCGCCGTCAGGTAAAAAGAGCCGTTCGCCCGAATCGGGCCGAACGTCCCTTCATCCGGCCGCATCCCTTCACGCGCCGTCCGCTGTTTCATGAGTCCGCCCAGCGTCGCCGCATAGTCGGCGTTGCCGTCGAACAAATCGCACAGCAAAAAGCGCCGCCCCGTCACGGTGTCGAGCGTCACGCCGGCGGCTGTCCGCACGGCGCCCGCGCCGCTCCCGATCGTTTCCTTCTGCAAAAGGCTCAAGATACCGCCCTGGTTGCGCTTGACCTCAAAATCCGCGCTGCCGGTTACGGCCGCGCCGCGGGAAGCGTACACGGCCCTGGCGCGCGCGGTTTCGGCCCTCTCCATGAATTCCACGTTAAGACGGCGCTGCATCTCTTCGTTCGCCATCCCCGAGATGCGCGGATATGCCATGTGAAAGCTCAGGTTCGGACCTTTTTGGTCCTCCGCCACCCTCCCGACGCGCAGGCTGCCCTGCGCGCCGGCGGGCGGAATCAGGAAAAGAAAAAAAACTGCAAAGAGAAGAAGTCTGCCAAACGATCTGTCCCGATTTCGCATGCCCATGCCGCCACCCCCCGAATGAGTGTCGCGCACGGCATGGTTAGTGTTTGCGCGCCGGGCGCAAACACTCGCGGTTTTCGCGAAAATCGCCGTTTTGCCGGTATTTTTCTTTATTTCCGCGCGCTGAGAAAAAGCGGGAAAGCGGTTTTGAACTTTTTTGCGAAACCGCCGGCGATTATCCGCCGCGCCCCGCCCGCCGGCGGCGCAGCCATTTCCGGATAGGCTTTCGCAGACGGAACAGAATATAGAGGACGACCAGCGCCGCGGCGAAGGCCACGGTCGCCACGGTGAAGCGGTGCGCAAACGCACCGAGGGCGGCTGCGTTATCGCCGATGACGCAGCCCGCAATGAAATAGACGGCGTTTTCCACAATTCCCGCCAGAACGATGGCGAGAGCCGGCGCGGGGCCGGAAAGCCCCATGGCGCCGCCCACGATGATGCACACGGTGTTGACTCCCGGCAGAAACTTGCACAGCGCCAGGGCCGCCGGGCCGTACCGGCGCACGTAAACGGCGGCGAGCCGCTGGCTGCGGCGCGGAAACACGCGGAGTACGTAGCGATTGGCCAGCACGGCGTGCCCCAGCCGGCGCGAGAGCCAAAACAGCGCGAGGCTCGATACGACCGTTCCCGTAGCGTAGGGCACGATGGCGGCCGGCCCCCAGAGCACGCCGCGCCCCGTGAGCGCGCCCAGCGCCAGCAGCAGAACCTCCGAAGGATACGGCGGAAAAATCTGCTGGATACAGGCCGACAAAAAACAGAACAGCGCGACTCCCCACGCGGGGAACTGCTGCAGGGTGCCCGTTATGGATGTGACAAACTGGTTCATCCGATTCCCTCTGAAGACTGCCCCAAACGATTATCTCAAGTGATTCGCTGCAGCAATTCATAAAAATACCGCGGACGGTTCGGCGTACCCGCGCATAGGCGGAATGCCTGTGCGGCGAGCGGGCCGCAAAATCGGCGTTCCGCTCCCGGCTGGAATCGCTGTAAAAAAATACGGCGTGCAAAACCCGGCCGTTTGCGGGAAATTTCTCTTTCTTCTCTTATTATACCCCATTTGCCGCGCCCTTGCACGCCCCTGCGCGCCGCGCAAGGGCGCGGCCTGCGCGGAAGGCCTGTTCCGCCTGTTTACATTTCAATATATCTGTGATATTATAACGATATCAGATCAACCTGCCGTTTCCTATGAGGAGGGGATATTTATGTCCGGTAAATCATCCGGCGAAGTCGAGTTCCAGGCCCATTCGGGCTGGCTGTTCCTGCTGCTCGCGCTGCTGAGCTTTTTGCTCTCCATCGGGGGCTTTGTGGCGGGTGGGGCCGCCGCAAGCTCGCCGGCCGCGCCGGCGTTCGTCACGGCGGGAGTCGTTTTCCTGATCGTTTTCATCCTGCTGTGCTGCGGCTTTTTCAACCTGGCGCCCAACACGGCCGCCGTGCTGAGCCTGTTCGGCGATTACAAGGGCACCTCGCGCCAGAACGGCATTCTGTGGACCAACCCGTTCTACAGCAAGCGCAAGCTTTCTCTGCGCTCGCGCAACCTCAACGGCGATATCTTAAAGGTCAACGATGAGATCGGCAACCCCATCGAGATCGCCGCGGTCATCGTGTGGAAGGTGGGCGATACCTTTAAGGCTTCGTTCGACGTGGAAAACTACGATTCCTTCGTGAAGGTGCAGAGCGAATCGGCCGTGCGGCATCTGGCCAGCCTCTACCCCTACGATTTCAACGAGCAGAACACCGGGGCCGCGAAAACGCTGCGCGGCAACACCGATGAAGTCGCCGCCGCCCTGCAGCAGGAACTGCAGGCGCGCGTGGAAAAGGCCGGCGTGGTGATCGAGGAAGCCCGCATCTCGCACCTCGCCTACGCGCCGGAGATCGCCGCCGCCATGCTGCAGCGCCAGCAGGCTTCCGCCGTGATCGCCGCCCGCCAGATGATCGTGGAGGGCGCCGTGGGCATGGTGGAGATGGCCATTGAAAAGCTGGGCGAAAAAGGTGTTGTGGAGCTCGACGAGGAGCGCAAGGCCGCCATGGTTTCGAACCTGATGGTGGTGCTGTGCGCCGAAAAGGCCGCGGCGCCCATCGTCAACACCGGGACGCTCTACCACTGATGGCGGCCCGCTCGGAAAACGGCGCCGGACAGCGCGCGGCGCGCGGCGCGGGCGGAAAGAAGCAGGTGCTGCTGCGTCTGGACGCCGAAACGTGGAACGAAATCGCCGCCTGGGCGGAGGACGAATTCCGCTCCATCAACGGCCAGATCGAATATCTGCTGAGCGAGGCCGTTCGGGATCGCCGGCACGGAAAGAAGTAGCGCCGGGGCGGCTCTGTTTAACCGGAGGGAAAAGCCCCGCAAGGAAAGGAAGATCGGTATGGTCGGCCCGCTTTCCATCGCCGCCATGTTTATCACCATGTTGGTGCCCATCGGCCTGTTTATTGTCCTGCTGATTCTTTTTCTGCGGCATTTTCACACGGGTATGCGCCCCGTGCTGATCGGCGCGGCGGTGTTTTTCATCTTCGCGCTCGTGCTCGAACAGCTTGTGCATCTCGCGGTGCTGCGCGGCATCCCGGCCACCGCGGCGCTTTTCAAAAATCCGCTCGCTTACGCCGTTTACGGCGGGCTGGCGGCGGGCCTTTTTGAAGAAACGGGGCGTCTTTGCGGCTTTTCGCTCTTCTTTAAAAAATCGCACCGCTGGGAGCACGGCGTGGCCTACGGGCTCGGCCACGGAGGGTTGGAGCTTTTGTATATCGGCGGGGTGCTCGCTCTGACGCAGGTGAACAACCTCGTGCTCTCCTTCGCCATCAACTCCGGCCGCTGGAAGCAGATTGCCGACGCTGTTGCGGCCTTTCCGGATAAAGCGGCGGCGCTCGAAACGGCCCGCAACCAGCTTGTGAGCCTTCCGGCGTGGGCGTTCCTGCTGGGCGGCTGGGAGCGCCTTTCGGCGCTGGGCATCCAGATCGCGCTCTCGCTCCTCGTGCTCTACGCGGTGGCGCGGCGGCGGTATGTCTTCTATCTGCTCGCGGTGCTGCTGCACGCGCTTGTGGATTTCGGCGCCGTGTATCTCAAGCAGCTCGGAGTCAACATGGCCGTTCTGGAAGGAGTTCTCACGTTGTTCGCCGTGGTTCTGCTCGTGCCGGCCCTGCGTTCGCGCCGTTTCTTCCCTGAGGAAGCGCCTGCAGCCACCCCGCAGGACGCTTCCTGAACATGCTCCAACCGCTTCCGGAGTGAGCGAATAAACGAAAATACCCGCGCCGTGTGCAAGGGCGCCGCCAGACGAACCCGTTTCGTTTAGCGGCGCCCTTTTTGCGGCTTCACACGCCCGGCCTGTACGCACCCCCTGGGAAGACAAGACATATACTGGGACAAAGACCTTTGAAAGGAGCCAAACAGAAGTGGAACCCAACGATAAATCGAACCTCTCCGAGGGGAACAGCTCCGGCGCGTTCCCTGCGGAAATGCCGCTTGCCATGGCCTACGTGCCGGTGCAGCGGCTGCACACGATCTACGACCCGGACCGCGCCCTCACGCAGGGCACCCTGTACCCGGAGCTGGATAAACCGTGGCTTGGCAAAAGCGGCGTCCGGGGCATGAGCAACACGGCGAACATGGGGAACATGGGAAGCATGGCCGACATGAACAAGATGCCGAACATGGG
>JAEWAU010000021.1 GCA_023391535.1 Bacillota bacterium
CGTTCGGGGAGGGGGCCGGCGGCCTTTTCGGCTTGCAGCTTCGGGGCGCGGGGTATATAATGAAAATGGCTTTCCCCCGCGGCGCGGCCGCGCGCCCGAGTTCCCCGCCGGCCCCCGGGCGGGAAAAACGATGGGAGTGGACATATGTTCGTAAACCTCGTGCTGGCGTTTGCGGTTTACAGCCTGATCGGCTGGGTCTGCGAATCCGTTTTCTGCTCCATCCTGTTCCGGCGTTTTGTGAACCGCGGCTTTCTGAACGGCCCCTTCTGCCCCATCTACGCGGTGGGGGCGTTTTTGCTGCTCGCGCTGTTCGGGAACCTCCGCGCCGCTCCGGATATCCGGAGCATGGCGTTCGCGCCGTACGTGCTGCTGGTGTTCGCGGTGGGCACGGCGGTAACCTCCGTTGTGGAGTACTTTACGTCCTGGCTGCTGGAGGTTCTGTTCCACGCCCGGTGGTGGGATTATTCCGAAAACAAGTTCAACCTGAACGGGCGCGTCTGCCTCGTAAACTCGCTGCTGTTCGGCCTGATGTGCGTGGCGCTGGTGTTCGGCCTCGGCCCGTTCACAGCCGCGGGCATCGCGCTGCTGCCGCACCCGGCGCGGGAGCTGCTCGCCGGCGCGTTCGTTGTGTATTTCGCCGCGGATTTCACCGTAACCGTCGCCTCCATGCAGCGGTTCAACAAGCGGCTGGCGGCATTGCAGAAAGCCGTGCAGGCCCTGCGCGAGCGGCTCGACGCCACGGAGCTCTACGCCGCGCTGAATCCGCGCGAGCGCATCGAACAGCTGCGCGGGCTGCTGGATTCGGACCCGCTGGCCTCGCTGCGCGACACGATGCTCCGCCTATCCGGAGCCGTGCGCGGCAGCCAGCTGCGCCTGCTGCGCGCCTTCCCGGAAATGCGCTCCACGCGCTACCCGGAGCTTCTGGCCCAACTGCGCGAGTGGCTACCCGCCGCGCGGCTCATGCGTAGGGGAAAACGGAAAAAGTAATTTTGCAAACGGGAACAGCTGTCGCAATGGAACAAATAAAACAGATCAATAAAGAAGTCGTGAAATCGGAAATCGAGTTTTTCGGCCTTCGATACGAAAATCCGATCACGTACTGTGGAATACTTTGCCCCATTGCTATATGGAAACGGAGTTTGGTTTTGAAACAGCTATTTGTCTTTGATCTCGACGGCACGCTCATCAATTCGCTGGAGGACCTCGCCGAAAGCACCAACCGGGCGCTCGCGCAAAACGGCTTCCCGCAGTATCCGGCGCAGCGGTACCGCACGTTCGTGGGCGACGGCGTAGGGATGCTCGTAAAGCGCGCGCTGGGAAGCGCCGCCACGCCGGAAAACGAGGAAAAAATCCTCGCGGGCTTTAACCGCGAGTACGCCGCGCACTACGCCGACCACACGCGCCCCTACCCCGGCATTCCCGGGGCGCTGCTGGCGCTCGCGCAAAAGGGCGTGCGCTGCGCGGTGCTTTCGAACAAGCCGGATCACTTCGTAAAAGAGATCGTTGCGCGCATGTTCCCCGGCTTTTCCTTCGCGTGGGTGCAGGGCAAGGCCGAGGGCTTCGCGCGCAAGCCGGACCCTGCCTCGCTGCTGCACATCCTGCAAAGCCTCGCGGCGCCCAAAGAAGGGGTTTTGTATATCGGCGATTCCAACGTGGATATCGAAACGGGGAAGCGCGCCGGCGTGGAAACCTGCGGCGTCACCTGGGGCTTCCGCGGGCGCGCGGAGCTTGAGGCGGCGGGCGCTTCTTATGTGGCGCAAACCCCTGGCGAGCTTCCGGCGCTGGCGTAAGCCCAAAGGGGATGCTTCAAAATGAGTGACGATTCATTTCGCAGCAGCCCCGTCTTGCTCCTCGCCGCGCAGAAGCGTGATCTCCCAGATTTGCGGGGCGGCCATGATGCGGACGGGCGGCCCCACGGTGCCGATGCCGTTTGAAATGACGATGGTGGTGCGCCCCTCATGCACCACGCCGGTGAGATATTTGAGTTTGGCTTCGCCGGGCCACGGCGGAATCCACTTGCCGCGGAAGCTCACCTGCCCGCCGTGCGTGTGCCCGCAGAGCATGAGATCCACGGCGTCCGGGGGAAGTTTCAGCGCGTAGTTCGGGTGGTGCGTTACCAGCAGCACAAAATCCTCGGGCGAAACGCCCGCGAGCACGGGCGCGATGTGCTGCGTGGAGGTGGTGAGGTCGCCCACTCCGCCCAGCCGGAACCGGCTGCCGCCGCGCGAAATCCAGAAGCCGCGGTTATCCAGCAGGCCGATGCCGGAGCGCTCCATGCAGCGCTCGCACTGCGGGCCGTCGGCCTTGCGGTCGTGGTTGCCCAGCACGCCGAACACCCCGAGGCGCGCGCGCAGCGCCGCCGCCTCCTCGAAAAACGGTGCGATGCGCCGCGCGTCGCGGTCCACATAATCGCCGCCCAGCAAAACCAGGTCGGGCGCGAGATTGTTGGTCATTTCAAAAAGCGCGCGGACTTTTTCCTGCGAAAAGCACCGTCCGTGGTGAATATCCGCGAGGAACGCAACCCGCGTCCCCTCGAATGCCTTGGGGATGCGCGGGCAGCGGTACCGGTAGCGCTTGAGCACGATGTTTTCGATGCGGTTCAAAAAAAGCCCTCCCGAAACGGTTTGCCCGATGCGTTTGTTCAATGGAAATACGGCGAAAAATCCGCGCCAAATGTTTTTTATGGGTTTCGGCGCGGATTATATCCGCATTTGGATCGGAAATCGTATTACAAAGCATATCCAGTTCGGGCTGCAAAATTCCGCGCGGTTGCAAAATATGGAATATCGTGCTATTCTGAATCCGGATGCGCGGATGCCGGCGCGAACGGTTCCGGCGGCGCTTTCCCCGATGCGGAAAGAGGGCGCTTTTTTATGGAGCTTCCCACACCCAAAAGGCACGAATACCCGGTGTTGCTGCTGCTGGCCGTTTTATTCGGATTTGTTTGCCCCGCGCTGAACGCGATCCTTCCAAACGCGGGCCAGTTCCGCCTGATTCACACGCCGGTACCCCTGGGCGTGTGGGTTCTTCTCGATATTCTGAGTGAATGCTGGGCGGGCGTAGCGCTATTCGCCGCGCTGCGCTTCCCGCTGAGGCGCTGCGTGCCGCTGCTCCTGATGCCGGTGCTCGCCGTCGCGCTGAATGGCGCCGCTCTGGCGGCGTGGGCCGGGTGGGATTCCGTGCGCGGGCCGCTCCTAACCACCCTGCTCCTCGAGCCTTTGATTTTCTGCTGCTGGCTGCTTGTTGCGGCTGTGGCAAAGCCCCTCGCGCGGCATACGCCTTACGAATGGATTCCCCTGGCTGCGCTGCTGTTCTTGGGCAATGTGCTGGTGTCCGCCGTCGGTTTCGGCCTCCGGATGTCCGTTTCCAAGTTCTTTCTCTCGTTGTGGAGCACGGGGAACACGACCTTGACGCAGGGAAGCGTGCGGATACAGTTCGGCGGGGTGCTGCGGGCGTTCGCTGCGGAGTTTCTCACCTACGCGCTGCTGTGGGGAATCGCAGACCAGCGCCTGTTTTCCCGCATCGGGCGGCTTGCGCGACGCGCGTGGGACGCCACGGCGGCCTGAACGCGGACTTTCCGGCAAGCCGGCAGTCTTCCTTTTGCGCCGCCGCGGGAAAAGCGGACTTTTGTTTTAAAAGAATCCGGATTACAAATTAAAGGATGGAAACATGGAACAGTTTACGTTTATTTGCCCCTGCGTGTTTGGAGTGGAAAGCATCGTGGCCGAGGAATTGCGGGCCCTGGGCGCCGAAGACGCGCGCGCCGAGAACGGGCGCGTGCTCTTTTCGGGGGACGAAGCCGCGCTCGCGCGCGCCAATATCGGGCTGCGCTGCGCCGAACGGGTGCTTTTGTGCCTCGGGGAATTCGAGGCGCGCAGTTTCGAGGAGCTTTTCCAGGGCGTTAAGGCGCTGCCTTGGGAGCGGTTCATCGGGCGCGCGGACGCGTTCCCCGTGAAGGGCTGGTCGCTCAATTCCGCCCTGCACAGCGTGCCGGACTGCCAGGCCATCATCAAGAAGGCCGTGGTGGAGCGGCTTAAGCAGAAATACCATGTGGAATGGTTCCAGGAGACGGGCGCGAAATTCCAGATTCAGTTTTCCATTCTGAAGGACCGCGTCAGCGTCAGCCTGGACACCTCGGGCGAGGGGCTGCACAAGCGCGGCTACCGCAAAGACGCGAACGCCGCGCCGCTCAAGGAAACGCTGGCCGCGGCCCTGTGCTCGCTCGCGCGCGTCTACCCGGACCGCGCGTTCTGCGACCCGATGTGCGGCTCCGGCACCATCCTCATCGAAGCGGCGCTCCTGGCCCGGAACATCGCGCCTGGGGTTAACCGCCGCTTCGCGGCCGAAAGCTGGCATCTGGCGCCGGGCATCTGGAAGAACGCGCGCGAGGAAGCCCGCGCGAAAGAAACGCGCGAAGCCCCCGAGATCTTCGGGTACGACATCGACGAGGCGGCCGTGGCGCTCGCGCGCGAGAACGCGGGCAAGGCCGGCGTGGGCGATCTCGTGCGCGTGGCGCGGCAGGACCTGCGCGCCTTTTCCCCCGCGCAGCCGCGCGGCACCGTGGTGACAAACCCGCCCTACGGCGAGCGCATGTTGGACGTGCAGGCCGCCGAGGAGCTTTACGGCGTGCTCGGAAAGGTGCTCTTAAAGCTGCCGGACTGGCGCGTCTACGTCATCAGCCCCAGCGAGCGGTTCGAAACGCTGTTCGGCCGCCGGGCGGACCGCCGCCGCAAGCTCTACAACGGTATGATCAAGTGCGAGCTGTTCCAGTATTACCGCCGCCGGGACGCCCCCGCGGGCGACGCGCACGGCGGCCCCGGCCGCCCCCCGCGGGCGGCCCGCTGACCCGCCTCTTCGGCCCGGCAGAGTTTCGGCAGGATGGCGAAACATGCGGATTATTTTGGCACGTATTTGGGCAGAATAACAAAAATACAGGTGCTTCGGCTTTAGCACTTGATTTTTTTTCCGGCAGTGCGTAAAATAAGTTTTGGCACTCGGGAATAATGAGTGCTAATCCCGAGTATGATTGCGGCGGCCCTGCCGAACGCGCGGGCGCGCGGGCCGGGAGCGCCGTGAAAAAAACATTGAATTTCAGGGAGGAATAGCAATGACGATGAAGCCTTTGGCGGACAGGGTGGTCGTTAAGATGGTGGAAGCCGAGGAAACGACCAAGAGCGGCATTATCCTCGCGGGCACGGCCAAGGAAAAGCCGCAGGTTGCGGAAGTCGTCGCGGTGGGCCCCGGCGGGCTTGTGGACGGCAAAGAGGTAAAGATGTACGTGAACGTGGGCGACCGGGTCATCACGAGCAAATACTCCGGCACCGAGGTCAAGCTGGACGGCACCGAGTACACCATCGTGCGCCAGAGCGACATCCTCGCGGTTGTGGAATAAGAGCTTTTCCTCAAAAAGCAGTTCTTAAAAAATGCAGTAACGGAGGGAATCAAGTAAATGGCAAAGAACATCATTTACGGCGAGGAGGCCCGCAAGGCGCTCCAGGCGGGCGTCGACAAGCTGGCCGACACCGTCAAGATCACACTCGGCCCCAAGGGCCGCAACGTCGTGCTCGATAAAAAATACGGCGCGCCGCTCATCACGAACGACGGCGTCACCATCGCCAAGGAGATCGAACTGGAGGACCCGTTCGAGAACATGGGCGCCCAGCTCGTGAAGGAAGTGGCCACGAAGACCAACGACGTGGCCGGCGACGGCACCACCACCGCCACGCTGCTTGCGCAGGCGCTCATCCGCGAAGGGATGAAGAACGTGGCCGCGGGCGCGAACCCCATGGTCGTGAAAAAGGGCATCCAGAAGGCCGTGGATAAGGCCGTGGAAGGCGTAAAGGCCAACTCCAAGAAGGTCTCCGGCTCCGAGGATATCGCCCGCGTCGCCACCATCTCGGCCGGCGACGAATTCATCGGCAAGCTCATCGCGGACGCGATGAACAAGGTTTCGGCCGACGGCGTCATCACCGTGGAAGAATCCAAGACCGCCGAGACCGAGTGCGAAGTCGTGGAAGGCATGCAGTTCGACCGCGGCTATGTCTCCCCTTACCTCTGCACCGATACCGAGAAGATGGAAGCCGTGCTGGACGATGCGCTGCTCCTCATCACCGATAAGAAGATCTCGAACATCCAGGAGGTTCTGCCGCTGCTCGAGCAGATCGTGCAGGCCGGCAAGAAGCTGCTCATCATCGCCGAGGACGTGGAGGGCGAGGCTCTGGCCACCCTCATCGTCAACAAGCTGCGCGGCACCTTTACCTGCGTGGCCGTCAAGGCCCCGGGCTTCGGCGACCGCCGCAAGGAAATGCTGCAGGATATCGCCATCCTCACGGGCGGCGAGGTCATCTCCTCCGATCTCGGCCTCGAGCTCAAGGACACCCAGATGAGCCAGCTCGGCCGCGCGCGCCAGGTGAAGATCCAGAAGGAAAACACCATCATCGTGGACGGCTCCGGCGACCAGAAGGCCATCAAGGACCGCGTCGCACAGATCCGCACCCAAATCGAAACCACCACCTCGGATTTCGACCGTGAGAAGCTCCAGGAACGCCTGGCGAAGCTCGCGGGCGGCGTCGCCGTCATCAAGGTCGGCGCGGCCACCGAAACCGAGATGAAAGAGAAGAAGATGCGCATCGAGGACGCCCTCGCGGCCACCAAGGCGGCCGTGGAGGAGGGCATCGTCGCCGGCGGCGGCACAGCCCTCTTGAACGTCATCCCGCAGGTGAAGGCTCTGCTCGAGGCCTCCGAGGCCGATGAGAAGACCGGCGTGCGTATCGTACTCAAGGCTCTGGAGGAGCCCATCCGCCAGATCGCCGCGAACGCGGGCCTCGAAGGCTCCGTCATCATCGATAAGATCCTCACCTCCGGCAAGGCGAACTACGGCTTCGACGCCGCCAAGGAAACCTATGTCGATATGCTTACCGCCGGCATTGTGGACCCGACGAAGGTGACCCGCAGCGCGCTGCAGAACGCCGCTTCGGTCGCTTCCATGGTGCTCACCACCGAATCCCTCGTGGCCGACAAGCCCGAGAAGGAAGCTCCGGCGGCCGCTCCGGCCCCGGGCATGGGCGGTATGGGCGGCATGTATTAAGGCAGCCTTTTCTCCGCGCCAAAAGCCCTTGCGGGAGGACCTCCTCCCGCAAGGGCTTTTTTGCGCGCAGCCATTTCTGGTATGCTGTTAGCGATTTCCGTATAACAATCGCCGTTTTTTCCCGGCAAATTCGATTTTTTCTTGCATATTTCCCCTTCAAAAATGTAAAATTACGGCGGATGGTCTTGCTTTCCGCCGCCATTTCCGATACAATGGGATTAGTACAGTTTCTCGGCAAAGAGGGCTGTTCCCTGCATTTCTGCCGGGGCGGCACACCGCCCGTTTTCGGCAGCTGCTGCGTTGCTTATATTAAATCGGCACGGGCGCTGATCAGCGTCCGTGCCCTATTTTTTTATGCCGGTTTTGCAAAAGGAAGAAGATTTATATGCAAAAAGCCAAATTTCAGCCCGGAAACGCCCTGTTTCGCAAAAAGTCCAAACCGCAGCCCGGCGAGCGCGCCCCCAGGCGGAAAATGAAATTCCAGCTCGGAGGCATCGCGCTCAAGCTGTACCTGCCGCTCTCGCTGGCGGTGGCCGTGTTCGGCCTCCTGTTCGTCCTTATGAACGGCATCGGCCTCGACCAGGTGGTGCTGAAGGACCAGCAGAGCAACCTCAAGGCGCAGTCGCAGTTCATCCTGGCCTATATCGACAAGGCCGCTCCCGGCGACTGGCAGGTGCGCGGCAGCGACCTCTACAAGGGCGGCCTCGACGTGAGCAAGGACACCACGCTCGTGGATCTGATCGGCGCGAAAACGGGCTACCGGGTTTCTATCTTCCGCGACGATACGCGCGTGAGCACCAACGAAACCGGGCCGGACGGGCAGCGCATCACGGGCAGCAAAGCGATCCAGAAGGTATCCGGCAAGGTTCTTCAGGGCGGCGGCGACTACACCGGCTACGCGAACGCCGGCGGCAAGCGCCTCATCAGCTTTTACACGCTCATCACCGATTCGCACGGCGTATCGCTCGGGATGCTCAGCCTTTCGAGCGACCCGGCGGCGGTAAACGACATCATCGGCGGCACGCGCAACCAGATGTGGGCCGTTACCGGCATTATGCTGCTCTTCGGCATCGCCTTCGCGCTCATTCTCGCGTTCTATATTTCCCGCAAGATCGGCGACGCGCTCGAGATGATTACGCAGCTTTCCGAAGGCAACCTGAGCGTGCGCCTGAAAACGAGATCCAAAGACGAGATCGGCCGCATGTCGCGCGCCATGAACGGCCTGGCGGAAAGCCTGCGCGAGAACATGCTCGGCGCCGTCTCCCGCATCGCGGCGGGGGATATGTCGGGCACGTCGCGGCAGCTCGGGGAGCGCGACGAAATCTCTCCCGTGCTCAATCAAACGACCTCCACGGTGCGCTCCATACTGGCCCAGACGCAGGAGCTGATCGGCTGCGCCAGCGGCGGGGACCTGAGCCGCCGCATGGACGCCGATTCGTTCCAGGGGGCCTGGCGGGAGCTGGCCGAAAGCATCAACGTGCTGATGGACAGCGTTTCCCTGCCGGTGGACGAGGTGCGCGGCGTGCTGCGGAGCCTGAGCCGCAACGACTTCACCCACACCGTGGAGGGCAGCTACGGCGGCGTTTTCAAGAATATGGCCGGCGACGCAAACGTTCTGTGCCGCAACCTTGTGCAGCTGCAGGAGGTGTTCGGGCACATTGCGGAGGGCGATACCGGCATGCTCCCGCAGCTCGAGGCGGCGGGCGGGCTTTCCGAGCAGGATAACCTGACGCCGGCCGAGATCCGGATGCTGGCCGCCATCGACGGCGTCATCCGCGAGGCGGAAGCCATCACGCAAAAGGTGGCGGCCGGCGACTTCGCGCACGCCCACGGCGACGAGCAGGCGTTCGGCGGCGGCTACCGCCGGATCGTGGCGGGCTTCAACGCAACGCTCGACGCTTTCTCCGAACCCATGATCCGGTTCTCGCACGTGCTGGAAGCCATGGCGGTGAACGATTACACCGTGCCCGTGCCCGAAAACTACCAGGGCGAGTTCGCCCGTTTCGCGGACCGGCTGCGCGGCGTGCAGCACCGTCTGACGGATATTCAGGAGCTGGCGCTCCGTATCTCCCGCGGCGACATCGGCGCGCTCGAAACCTACCGCGCCGCCGGCAAGCTTTGCGAAAACGACGAGTTCACCCCCGCGTTCACGCGCATGATGGAGAGCATTTCGCTGCTCATCGAGCAGACCACCGAGATCGCCGGCTCCGCGGCGGACGGCGACCTCACCCTGCGCGGCCGCGCGGACGATTTCGAAGGCGGCTTTAAGCAGATTATGGAGACCGTCAACCTGCTGCTCGATTCGGTGCAGGCCCCCATTGACGACGTGGCGGGCTGCCTCATCCGGCTGAGCGAAACCAGCTCGTTCGATATCCGCGTTTCCGGGCAGTACGGCGGCCGGTTCCGCGAGCTTGCGGAAGCCTTCAACAAAACCATGGCGAGCGTGCAGGAGCCGATCGCGCTGGTGAACGAAGCCATCGCGCAGATGGCGCAGGGCGATTTCAGCATGGAACGGATGCCGGATATGCCCGGTGATTTCCAGGAGCTGACGGTGGCCCTCGACACCATTCTCGACACGTTCAACGAGTTGATGGGCGGCATCGCGCTCACCTCCGGGGAGGTGGCGGCCGGTTCCGCGCAGGTTTCGCAGGGCAGCCAGTCGCTCTCGCAGAGCGCCACCGAGCAGGCCTCCGTGGTAGACGAGCTGACGGCCGCGGCGGCGGAGATCGCGGGCCAGACCAGGGAAAACGCCGATAGCGCCGGCAAGACGAGCGCGCTCATCGGGGATGTCAAGACACAGGCGGACAGCGGCGTTTCAAACGCGGGCGAACTTCTGCGCGCCATGAGCGACATCAGCTCCGCCGCCTCCGGCATCTCCAAAATCGTGAAGCTCATCGACGACATCGCCTTCCAGACAAACGTGCTGGCGCTCAACGCCGCCGTGGAGGCGGCCCGCGCCGGAAAGTACGGCAAGGGCTTCGCCGTGGTGGCGGACGAAGTCCGCAACCTGGCCGCCAAGAGCGCCGACGCGGTGAAGGACACCGCCGCGCTCATCGAGGGCACGGTGGACGCCGCCCAGAACGGCACCGCCGTGGCCACCCGCACGGCCGACGCGTTCCGCAGAATCGCGGAAGGCGTGGACCAGGCGGCGGCGCTGATGCAGCGGATTTCGGCCGATTCCAGCGCGCAGGCCGGCGGCGTTGCGCAGATCGATACCGGCCTGCGCCAGGTTTTGCAGGTGACGCAGACCGTTTCGGCCACGGCGGAGCAGAGCGCCGCGGCGAGCGAGGAGCTTTCGGGCCAGGCCGGCACGCTCCGGCAGCAGATCGAGGGCTTCCACCTGCGGCAGGCGAGCCCCGAAGAATAAGCCGCTTCCCCCGGGCGGAAGCCCGCGGAAGGCAAAGCGCCGCGAGGCAGCGCAAAACCGTGTGTTTTTTTTCAGCGCTCGAAGTACAAGAGGGCTGGCGCCGCCGGGGGGGCCGTTGCGGGGGGGGGCGGCGGCTGTTTGGGGT
>JAEWAU010000023.1 GCA_023391535.1 Bacillota bacterium
CGGGGGGGGGGGGGGGGGGGCGGCCCCCGCCCCCCCCCCCCCCCCCCCACGCCGTACGCGGAATTTTGCAACCGGCGAAAACCGGGCCGGAAACATACGCGAATGCAGGGGAGGAACTGCCATGTTCAAAATTAAAACCATGAATAAAATCTCGCCCGTCGGCCTTTCGCAGCTGAAGCCGGAGCTTTACGCCGTTTCCGAAGGCGAGGAGAACCCGGACGCCGTTCTCGTGCGCTCCGCGGCTCTGCACGATTACCCGCTGCCCCGTTCGCTCAAGGCCATTGCGCGCGCGGGCGCCGGAACCAACAATATCCCCGTGGACAAATGCAGCGAAAACGGCGTGGTGGTGTTCAACACGCCGGGCGCAAACGCCAACGCCGTTAAGGAGCTTGTAATCGGCGCGCTCATTCTCGCCTCCCGCAACATGGTCGACGCCGTTTCCTGGGCGCAGAGCCTGAAGGGCAAGGGCGCCGAGGTGGAAAAGCTGGTGGAAAAGGGCAAGTCCCAGTTCGTGGGGCCGGAGCTTTCCGGAAAAACCATCGGCGTCATCGGCCTCGGGGCCATCGGCGTGATGGTGGCCAACGCCGCGCACAGCCTGGGAATGGAGGTTTACGGCTACGACCCGTACCTTTCCGTGGAAGCGGCCTGGGGCATCTCGCGCTCCATCCACCGCGCCGCCTCGCTTCAGGAGATCTACGCGAAATCCGATTTCATCACCATCCACGTGCCGCTCAACGACGAAACGCGCGGCACGTTCAACGCCGAATCCATCGCCGTTATGAAGAAAGGCGTGCGCCTGTTCAACTTCGCGCGCGGCGGCCTTGCCGTGAATGCCGATGTGATCGCGGCGCTGGCGAGCGGGCAGGTGGCCTCCTACACCGTGGATTTCCCAAGCGACGACCTGCTGGGCGTCAAGGGCGTCATCCCGGTGCCGCATCTGGGCGCTTCCACGCCCGAATCCGAGGATAACTGCGCCGCGATGGCCGCGAACGAGCTTTCGGCGTTTTTGGAATGCGGCAACATCCGCAATTCGGTGAACTTCCCCAACGTGGAGCTGCCCGTTTCCAGTTCCACGCGCGTCACGGTGGTGCACAAGAACATTCCGAGCATGCTCGCCCGCATCTCCACGGCATTCTCGGATGACGGCATCAATATCGACAACCTGCTCGACAAATCCAAAAAGGAGTACGCCTACACGATTCTGGATGTTTCCGGCGGCGAGGTGGAAAAGGTTGTGGACCGGCTCCGCTCCATCCCCGGCGTCATCCGCGTGCGCGTCCTCCGCTGAGCGCCGCGCAACTATGATCACCTATCTTTCGGCTTCCCGCGTGGAGATCGACATCCACCAGATGCAGCGGGCCGAAGCCAAAAAGCTGCTGGAACACTTTCTTTCCTCCTGCAACGGCAACGTGCGGGAGGTGACGGTGATCCACGGCTACGGCTCCGGCACCGTGCTGCGGGATATGGTGCGCGGCGGCCTCAAGCACCACCGCATCAAACGCAAAATTCTTTCGATGAACCCGGGCATCACCATTCTGGAACTGAATTAACGCGAATCGAATGCGGAATAAACACGGATGCTTTCGCCGAAGGCGGCGGGTTATCGGGCAGAGGACGCGCCGCGCGCGCCGTACCGCCCGAATCCCGCCGCCTTTTGCGCGGGCTGCCCGCCCGCGTCCGGGCCGGAGGCGCCCATTGCATCCGCAGTGCCCGTTGCATCCGCGGTGCCTGTGGCGCCGGAGGCGCCCGTTTCCCCCGCGGCGGGGGTGCTATCGGTGCGGCAGGATTCCCCAACGGCGGCGATGGAGAGCAGCGTGGCGCCCGCCATGGCGAGGAGATTTCCCACCACGTTCTGCTCGTCGAGCGTCAGGTTCTGCGCGAGCAGCGCGGCCAACATGTTCGCGGCCATGGTAACCTGCTGCGCGCGCCGCAGGCAATCTTCCACTGCGTCCCCTCCCGCCCGCGGCTTCCCGGCGGCGTCCCCGCCCGGAACCGGGCTGTTCTCCCGGCTGGAAAGCAACACTACAGAGATTCCGCAAAAGGGTGCGGAAAACCGCGTTCCGCCGGAAAAACAAATTTTCTCTTGCCGTTTCCACCGGCAAAGCCGGAGAAAAGCTTTCGCACCTTTTCGGGAACTGCTGTAGTATATGCTCCCCGCGAAAATTCCGCGAAAACCCTTTGAAAAGACGCGCGATGATGCTATAATGAGTTGGCGACCAGCCTGGTTTAAATCAGCCATTTTCAGGAATCGCAGGGAGAACACATGCCGGACGAATTTTCGCGGACGGAGCTGCTCATCGGCTCCGCCGCTCTTGACAGATTGAAACGCAGCAGCGTAGCCGTTTTTGGCATCGGCGGCGTGGGCGCCTACACGGCCGAAGCGCTGCTCCGCGCGGGGGTGGGCACGCTGTTTCTCGTGGACGACGACCGCATCTGCCTGACCAATATCAACCGCCAGCTCCACGCGACGCGCAAAACCATCGGGAAGTTCAAAGCCGAGGTGATGCGCGACCGCCTGCTCGAAATCAACCCCAAGGCGCATGTCGAGGCCGTCAAGCTCTTCTACTCCGCGCAGACGGCGGAAGGCTTCTTCGAAGCGTTCCACCCCGACTATCTGGTGGACGCCATCGACACGGTGAGCGCCAAGCTCGACCTCGCCGAGCAGGGCTACCGGAGGAATATCCCCATTATCAGCTGCATGGGCGCGGCCAACAAGCTCGACCCCACGCGGTTCGAGGTGGCGGATATCTACAGCACCAGCGTCTGCCCTCTGGCGAAGGTGATGCGGCATGAGCTGCGCCGCCGCGGAATCCCCGCCCTCAAGGTGGTGTATTCGCGCGAGGAGCCGCTCACCCCGGTGGAAAACAACAGCACGAGCTGCAAATACCACTGCGTATGCCCGCCGGGCACCCAGCGCACCTGCACCTCCCGCCGGCAGGTGCCCGGCAGCGTCTCGTTCGTTCCGCCGGTGGCCGGCTTTATTCTGGCCGGCGAGGTGGTGAAGGACCTTATTGCGGATATCCCCCGCCCGCAGAAGTCCGCGGCGCCCCAAGAGGCCCCGTCGCCGTAACGTTTTTCCGCGGGGTGCCGAAAGCCCCTGCGGAAGAGCTTCCGCAGGGGCTTTCGGCTATAGGCTCTGCTCTCCGGTTATCGTTCGGAGAACAGGATTACGCTTCCCGCGCGGGCGTGCGGAGCATCCGCTTCGCCGCCTTGTAAATGTCCCCGCAGCCCAGCGTGATCACAAGGTCCCCCGGCTGCGCGTGCTCCAGCACGTACGCGGCGATCTGCTCGAAATCCGGGAACCAGACGCTGCCGGGTACCTTTGCCGCCAGATCCTTCGAATACACGTGGTAGGTGTTCACCTCGCGCGAGCCCATGATTTCGGCCAGCACCACATGGTCCGGGATGCGCAGCACCTGCGCGAACTCATCCATGAGCAGCACGGTGCGCGAAAACGTGAAGGGCTGGAACACCGCCCAAACGGCATGGTAGCCCATCTCCTTCGCGGCCGTGAGCGTGGCCCGAAGCTCCGCCGGATGGTGCGCGTAATCGTCGGCCACCGTGATGCCGTTCACCTGCCCGAGGATCTCGAACCGGCGGCCGGCGCCCGCATAGCTGTTGATGCCTTCCTCGATATCCGCGGCCTTCACCCCCGCGAGCGACGCGGCGGCCGCGGCCGCCAGGGCGTTGAGCACGTTGTGCCGCCCCGGGATGCGCAGGCGGATATGGGCGAAATCCCGCCCCCCGTGCCGGATGGTGAACTCGGCGTGGCTCATGGGCTCGATGCGCAGGTCCGCGGCGGAAAAATTGCAGCCCGAAGAGAACCCGAACGTCACAAGCGGCCTTGCGTAGCCGCGCAGAGCCTCCATGGTGTTTGCGTCGTCGCCGTTGCACACCACCGCGCGCGAGGTCTGCTCCGCGAACGTGCGGAAATGGGCTTTCAGGTTTTCCATGGTCTTGAAATATTCCAGATGGTCGTTGTCGATGTTCAGGATCACGGAAACGGCGGGATGCATGTGCAGGAACGAATCGTTGTACTCGCACGCCTCGGCCGTGAGGAAAGTGGACGCGCCCACGCGGCTGTTCCCGCCGATGGCGGGCAGCTTGCCGCCGATCACGGCGGTGGGGTCGAGCCCCGCCGTAAGGAAAATCTGCGTCAGCATGCAGGTGGTGGTGGTTTTGCCGTGTGTGCCCGCCACCGCGAACGAATCCGGGAAACGGTCCGCCACAAGGCCCAGAAGCTGGGCGCGCTCCATCACCGGCACGCCCTTTGCCCGCGCGGCCACAAGCTCCGCGTTATCCGCGTGAACGGCCGCCGTGTGCACCACAAGCTCCGCGTCCCCGATATTTTCGGGCCGGTGCCCCATCTGCACCGGAATTCCCATGGCGCGGATGCGCGCCAGCGTATCGGATTCGTTGTTGTCCGACCCGGTGAGATCATACCCTTTATGAAACAGGATTTCGGCCAGCGCGCACATGCCCGCGCCGCCGATCCCCACGAAATGTACCTTTTTGATATTCTCCAACCTGTCCGGCTGAATCGTCATGTCTGTCATGACCCCTTTCTATGTGATGCAGTCCAAAGTTATTATACGTCGGGGAGCGAATAAAATAAACCTTTTTCTGCCCCGGTGCATAAATTCACAGCTGCCGCCTCATACTACACAAGGCGGAAGTTGGATTATTATGGTTAATCTGTAATTTTTAGCGCATCCCTTTGCAGGAGGATTTGTCATGAATATCACCGATATCAAGATACGGAAGCTGTTTGCGGACGGCAAGATCCGCGCGATCGTTTCCATTATTCTGGACGGGGATTTCGCCGTGCACGACCTCAAAATCATCGAAGGGGTGGAACGTCTGTTCGTCGCCATGCCCAATCGGCGCTCCGAAGACGGCCGGTTCCAGGATATCGTGCATCCCATCTCGAGTGAAGCCAGAGCCCAACTGGAAACGGTGGTGCTTGAGAAATACCGGGAGGCCGCGGTGACCGCCGGGGTTCCGGTCGAGCTGCATCGGGAGCCTGCCGGCGCGCCGGCGCCCGATGCGGACGGGGACATATGACGCCGTCACGCGCAGCGCGATACATTTTCCCTGCCAGACCGCCGATGGGGGTGG
>JAEWAU010000099.1 GCA_023391535.1 Bacillota bacterium
ACGCATAACAATGCGTTTTACAACACCCCGGTGGGATTTCCGGGCCCGTCCGCAATCCTTTTTGAATTGCTGTAAGGCAATTTCATAAAAATCGGGGAGAGGCCGCGCGAGAAAAGGGAAAACGCCGGGCTGAAAACGGCGTCAGCCGAATAACCGGTTCAAAAAGCAGATAAAATCCGCGCCAAAAGTTTTCCCTTATGGATTTTGACGCGGAATCGCACTCCACAATCGAACCGGAAATTCGGTTTTAGTCGTCGTGCATGGTCTGTACGCTCTGGATGGCCCACTTTTTGAGCAGAAGCTTGTTGCGGTCCGCTCCGGTTTCGACGACGACGCCGTCGTCCTTGACGGAAACGACGCGGCCGACGATGCCGCCCACCGTGGTGACGTTATCGCCTACCGAGATGTTGTCGCGCATGTGCTGCGCCTGCTTCTCTTTTTTCCGCTGCGGGCGGATCATGAAGAAATACATGATGGCGAAAATGGCTACAAAAGGCAGAACCAGAGTAAGCATCGCGCCCGCGCTGTTCGCCGAGGAAGACGGGTTACTGGAGCTCGCGCCCATTACAAAATTGAAAAACATGAGTGGAATTGCACCTCCGTTTTTTGGTCCGTATGCCCTGCTGGGCCGCTCTATCCCGAAAGCATGACATGGCAGAATTATTATACCCGTTCCCAAGGGGCTTGGCAAGTTTTAATGGAAACTTTTTCGCGCCGGCGGAAACAAAACGCGAAAGCGGCGCGGTTCCCACCTCTTTTGGGGGCCGGAGGAGACGCTAAATGCGCCGCTCCACGGTTTGCGCCAGCTCTTTTCGGAGCGTTTCAAACCGGCCTTCGTCCAGCGCCGCGCGTATTTTTGCGAGAAGCGCGTTGTAGAACCAGAGGTTATGGATCACGCCCAGCCGCATGCCGAGAATCTCCTGCGCCTTGAACAGATGGTGGATATAGGCGCGCGAGAACTGCCGACAGACGGGGCAGCCGCAGGATTCGTCCAGCGGGAGCGGGTCGTTCTGGTATTTGGCGTTTAAAAGGTTGCGGCGCCCCTGCGCGGTAAAGATGTGCGCATGGCGCGCGTTCCGGCTCGGGAGCACGCAGTCGAACAGGTCCACGCCGCGCGCCACGGCTTCGAGAATATTGAGCGGCGTGCCTACGCCCATCAGGTAGCGCGGCTTCTCCCGCGGCATCAGCGGTTCCACGCATTCGATAACGCGGTACATTTCCTCCGCGCTTTCGCCCACTGCCAAACCCCCGATGGCGTAGCCGTCCAGATCGAGCTCCGCGATCTGCCGCATGTTCTCTTTGCGGATCTCCTCATACGTGGAACCCTGGTTGATGCCGAACAGCATCTGGGCCGGATTGACGGTGTTTTCCCCGTTTAAGCGCGCAAGCTCCGCCTTGCAGCGTTCCAGCCAGCGGACGGTGCGCTGCGCCGACAAACGGGCGTACTCTTCCTGCGCCGGGTTCGCCACGCATTCGTCGAACGCCATCGCGATGGTGGAGCCGAGGTTCGACTGGATGCGCATGCTCTCCTCCGGGCCCATAAAGATGCGGCTGCCGTCGATATGCGAGGCGAACGTCACGCCCTCCTCCGTGATATCGCGCAGCTTGGCAAGCGAAAACACCTGAAAGCCGCCGCTGTCCGTCAGGATGGGGCCGCTCCAGTTCATGAAGCGGTGCAGTCCGCCCAGGGCACGCACCGTCTCGTCGCCGGGGCGCAGGTGAAGATGATACGTGTTGCACAGGGCAACCTGGCAGCCCAGCTCCTTCAGCTCGGGCGCCGAGATGCCGCCCTTGATGGCCGCCAAAGTTGCCACATTCATAAAGGCCGGCGTCTGCACCTCGCCGTGCACGGTTTTCAGGCGGCCGCGGCGCGCCGCCCCTTCGGTTTTCAGCAGTTCAAACATGCGATCCTCCGTACGTACACATTCAGTACAGGAACATGGCGTCCCCGAAGCTGTAAAAGCGATAGCGCTCGCGGATGGCTTCTTCGTAGGCCGCAAGAACGTGCTCCCGGCCGGCAAACGCCGAAACCAGCATCAGAAGCGTGCTCTCCGGAAGATGAAAGTTGGTGATGAGTGCGTCGATCGCCTTGAACTCATAGCCCGGATAAATATAGATGCCTGTCCAGCCCTCGGCGGCGCAGATTTGCCCCCGCTCGTGCGCCACCGTTTCCAGCGTGCGGCAGCTCGTGGTGCCCACGCCCACGACGCGTCCGCCCTTCTGCTTTGTCTCGTTGATGAGATCGGCGGTGGCCTGCGGAAGCTCGTAATGCTCGAAGTGCATCTCGTGGTCCTCGACGTTCTCCTCTTTCACCGGGCGGAACGTGCCGAGGCCCACATGGAGCGTAACCCGGCCGATGCGCACGCCTTTCGCCTGGATGCGCGCAAGCAGCTCGGGCGTGAAATGCAGCCCGGCCGTGGGCGCCGCGGCGGAACCGGGCTCGCGCGCGTACACGGTTTGGTAAAGCTCTTTTTCGGAATCGGTGAGTTCCTTTTTGATGTAGTGCGGCAGGGGCATTTCGCCGATGCGCTCAATCAGGGCAAAGAAATTGCCTTCGAACGCGAAACGGACGATGCGGTTGCCGCCCTCCACGATCTCCAGAACCTCCGCGCGCAGCAGGCCGTCCCCGAACTCGAAGCGCGCGCCCGGCTTCGCGATCCGGCCTGGCTTGACGAGCACCTCCCAGGTATCGGCGCTCTTCTGCGTGAGCAGCAAAAACTCGATATGCCCGCCGGTTTTCTCTTTGCGCCCGTAAAGCCTCGCCGGGAGCACGCGGGAATCGTTAATGATGAGGCAGTCTTCCGGGTTTAAAAGCCGTTCGATCTCGCGGAAAACGGTATGGCCGACGGCGCCGGTCCTGCGGTCGAGCGTCATGAGGCGGGACGCGTCGCGCTCCGCAAGCGGCTCCTGGGCGATCAGCTCCGGCGGGAGATGATAGGAAAAATCGGTTCGTTTCATGGCTTCTCCTTTAATTCGGATGAAAACCGCATCCCCAAAAGCTCCGCGGCGCCGTTTTTGGGCATTCGCGCGGGACCCTTCCGGCCGTTTCGCCCGCCGGATTTAAAAATGCCGCAGGGAAATGATTTGACATCCGTCCTTGAAAATGATACTATTAACTCATCATTTGGTTTTGCATATTTCCACCGGTTTTTGCAAGGAAAACGGCAAATTCACAACGCGAAACCGGCAATCGGTGAGATTTGTCCACTCAAAATTTCATATACTGGGATAGAGGCGCGTTTTTCATCAGTACCCTGCCGGAGGCTGTCGGAGCCGAGGAGGGCAGGCGAAAGGGAGAAACGCCGAAGGAACCCGCTTCGGCCGCGGGCTGCCTGGTTGCACGGCAAACAGCCCTGCAACTGTCATCATGCAATTGATGGAGAGCTATTCCGCTTTGCGCGTTTTTCCCCCGCCTGCGCAAGGCGTCAACATTTCTATTATATTGCATGTCCGGCCGGTTTTCAACCGGTTTTTTTATTGTGTCCGGCAAACGCCCCGCA
Organism: Bacillota bacterium; assembly: GCA_023391535.1. Classification (GTDB taxonomy): domain Bacteria; phylum Bacillota; class Clostridia; order Oscillospirales; family Ethanoligenentaceae; genus JAEWAU01. The sequence goes on from JAEWAU010000099.1 coordinate 3,501, forward strand.
GGCTTCCCCGTTCCGGCGGCAGTGCGAAAGCTCCGGGATTCGTGCGGTCCTTGACGAACCGCAGGCGCCAGAAAGGATTGATTGTGAAATGAAGCAGTATCAGGTGGGCGTTATCGGCGCCACGGGAATGGTGGGCCAGCGGTTTATAACGCTGCTTCAAAACCACCCGTGGTTCCGTATCGCCGCTCTCGCCGCAAGCTCCTCCTCCGCGGGGAAGCCCTATGCCGAGGCGGTGCAGGGGCGCTGGGCCATGAAGACGCCGATTCCGGAAACGGTGGCCGGCATGACGGTTCTGGACGCTTCCGCCGATATCGAAGCCCTCGCGCAGAAAGTGGATTTCGTGTTCTGCGCCGTCAATATGAAAAAAGAGGAAATCCGCGCGCTGGAGGAAACCTACGCGAAGCACGAGATTCCCGTCATTTCAAACAACAGCGCCAACCGCTTCACGCCCGACGTTCCCATGATCGTGCCGGAAATCAACGCCTCCCACGCCGCCGTGATCCCGGCCCAGCGCCGGCGGCTCGGAACCCGGCGCGGGTTCATCGCCGTCAAATCCAACTGCTCCCTGCAAAGCTATGTGCCCGCCCTGCACCCGCTGCTGGGCTTCGGGCTCCAAAAAGCGCTGGCGTGCACCTATCAGGCCATCTCCGGCGCCGGAAAAACCTTCGAGCGCATGCCCGAGATCCTCGACAATGTCATCCCCTACATCGGCGGAGAAGAGGAAAAGTCGGAGCGGGAACCCCTCAAAATCTGGGGCAGCCTGAAAGACGGCGAAATCGTTCCTGCCGCTTCCCCGTCCATCACGACGCAGTGCATCCGCGTCCCGGTTTCCGACGGGCACCTTGCCGCTGTGTTCGCTTCTTTTGAGAAAAAGCCGGAGATTTCCGAAATTCTTGAAAAATGGGCGTCCTTCCGGGGGCGCGCGCAGGAGCTCGAGCTGCCCAGCGCGCCCAAACAGTTCCTGCATTATTTTACGGAGAACGACCGCCCGCAGCCGAAGCTCGACCGCGAGCTGGAAAACGGAATGGCGGTTTCCATCGGCCGGCTTCGTCCGGACAGCCAGTATGACATCAAGTTTGTCTGCCTTTCGCACAACACCATCCGCGGCGCCGCCGGAGGCGGCATCCTGATGGCGGAGCTGCTCTGCGCGGAAGGGTATATCGACTGAGCCTCGCGGCTCTTACGGGTTTTTCGTGTCACCGAATCCCGTACGGGGTGAAAATCCGTATCAACAAACAAGCAGGAGGCTGCTCTTTTATGAAAAAGACGATTTTTACCGGAGCCGGCGTCGCCATCGTGACGCCCATGAAGGAAGACGGCTCCGTAAACTTGGAAAAGCTCGGCGCGCTGCTGGATTTTCAGATAGATAACGGCACCGACGCCATCATCATCTGCGGCACCACGGGCGAATCCGCAACCCTCACGCACGAGGAACACGTGGCGGCCATCGATTACGCCATCCGCAAAGTGAACGGGCGCGTCCCCGTAATCGCCGGAACAGGCAGCAACGATACCCGGTACGCCATCGAGCTTTCGCTGGAGGCGCAGAAATCCGGGGCCGACGGGCTGCTGCTCGTGACGCCCTATTACAACAAAACGACACAGGCGGGCCTTGTGCGCCATTTCTTCGCCGTGGCCGACCGCGTTTCCCTCCCCATGCTGATCTACAACGTGCCCAGCCGAACCGGAATGAACGTCCTGCCCGCTACTTACAAGGAGCTTTCCAAGCACCCGAACATCGCGGGCGTGAAGGAAGCGAACGGCAATATCGCAGCGCTTGCGGAAACGGCCGCGCTGTGCGGCGACGAACTCGCGCTCTATTCGGGCGAGGACAACATGATCGTCCCGGCGCTTTCGCTGGGCGGCAAAGGCGTCATCTCCGTGCTTTCGAACGTTCTGCCGCGCGAAACCCACGAAATCTGTTCCAAATACTTCGAAGGCGACATCGAAAGCTCCCGGCGCCTGCAGCTCGATTGCATGGGGCTTGTGAGCGCCCTCTTTTCGGAAACCAATCCCATCCCCGTGAAGGAAGCGCTCAACCGGATGGGATGGGACGTGGGCGAATGCCGCATGCCTCTCGCCCCCATGCAACCGGAGCACCGCGCGCAGCTTTACGCGGAGCTGAAACGGCACGGGCTGATCGCCTGAGGCGCAGAAAATCCGCCGCCCCTCGCGGCGGCAACAAAACGGATGGGATAAAAACCGGAAAGGAAGGGATGCGGCATGAAGCGCATCATTCTGAGCGGCTGCCATGGCCGGATGGGCCACGTTGTGGCGGAAACGGTAGCTTCCCGCAGCGACTGCGTGATCGTGGCGGGCTTTGACATCGACAGCGAGATGAAGGAGCCTTTCCCCGTTCTGAGCGACCCGAAACAGTTTGACGGCAACGCCGACGTGCTCATCGACTTCTCCAATCCGGCTTTTCTGAGCCGCCTGCTCGATTTTGCGCAGAGCCGCCATGTTCCGGCCGTCATCGCCACCACGGGCATGAGCCCCGCGCAGGTGGAGCAGATCCGTACGGCGTCGCGGAACGTCCCCATTTTCTTTTCGTTCAATATGTCGCTCGGCGTAAACCTCTTGGCCGGGCTTGCCAAAAAAGCCGCCGCCGTGCTGGGCGACAGCTTCGATATCGAGATCGTGGAGATGCACCACAACCAGAAGATCGACGCGCCGAGCGGAACGGCGCTGCTACTGGCCGACCGCATTTCCTCCGCGCTGCCCGAAAAGCCCGAATACGTCTACGACCGGCACGACCGGCACGAAAAACGCCCCAAAAACGAGATCGGCATCCACTCCGTGCGCGGCGGAACCATCGTGGGCGAGCATGAAGTGATCTTCGCCGGCAAGGACGAGGTCCTTTCCCTCCGCCATTCCGCCATGTCCAAGCAGATTTTCGCCACCGGGGCGGTGAACGCGGCGCTCTTTCTGAGCACGCAGGCCCCGGGCCTCTACGATATGGACGATCTGGTATCCTCTTTTGCGGGCTGACGTCCGCGAGGCTCCGAATTCGTTTGGCATAAATATCCGATTATAAATCGGAGATTCGTACTGCGCCCCCGGCCGGAACGACCGCGGAAAGGAACGGTAAGCATATGGAATCCATCACCCAGATCTCCACCTGCGAGGACGTGGCACTGATCACCCTGCGCAACTCGCCGGACGACCTGAAATTCATTGCCCGGGTGTTCCGGATGATCGCGGATAAGGGCATCAACGTGGATATGATCTCCCAAACCGCCCCGCTGGGCGGTTGCATCGATCTTTCCTTCACCGTTTCGGGGGAGGATCTCGGCGGAGTTCTGGAAGTGTTCGCCTCGCTGCGCGGCGAATATCCCGACCTGAAATCGGACATATCCTCCGGCAACTGCAAGCTTTCGATCTATGGGGAAAGCATGCGCGACCTGCCCGGCGTCGCCGCGCACGCGTTCGAGCTCATCGCCATGAGCAATGTGGATATCCGCCTGATCACCACCTCCGAGATCGACATCTCCGTTCTGCTGCCCAAGGCCGATTTCGATTCCGTGTACGCGCAGCTCAAGAACGATTTCCATCTGCGGTAAAAATATTGCCGCTTCAGGCACAAAGGGGCGG
>JAEWAU010000095.1 GCA_023391535.1 Bacillota bacterium
AAAAACCCATTCTTTTTGTTTTCGCAAACACCCCCTTTTTTTATGTGGAAAGCCGTGTGCAGACGCCGCTTACCCCGCTTTGCCGCGGCAGTAATCCAGAGCCGCGTCCGCGGCGCTCGCGGCGTCCGGCGTGTAGGAATCCGCGCCGATCTCGTCGCAGAACGCCTGCGTCACCGGCGCGCCGCCCACCATGATGAAGAACTCCTCGCGCTTTCCGGCCGCGGCAAACGCTTCCACCACCTCGCGCATCACGGGCATGGTGGTGGTGAGCAGCGCCGAGCAGGCCACGATCCGGCAGTGTTCGTTCACGGCGGCGTCCAAAAAACGCTGCGGGCTGACGTTGGTGCCGAGGTCGAGAACCTCCAGCCCCTTGCCCTCCATCATCATCTTCACGAGGTTCTTGCCGATGTCGTGCATATCCCCGCGCACGGTGCCGATGCAGACCTTTCCCGCGCTGCGCGGGCCGTCCTTCGCCAAATAGGGTTTCAGCAATTCGGTGCCCGCCGTCATGGCGCGCGCCGCGATCATCACCTCGGGCACGTACACTTCGTTGTTTTTGAATTTTTCGCCCACGACGTCCATTCCCGGCAGAAGCCCGCCCGAAAGGATTTCCTGTGCGGAAAGCCCCGCTTCGAGCGCGGTTTTCACACCCTCCTGCACAAGCTTGACGCGCCCGCGCTGAAGCGCCTGCGAAACGGCGTCCAAAATCTCTGCCTTTGCCTGTTCCATGCTGATTGTTCCCCCGAACGGTGCGGATTAAAAGCCCTCCGCGCGCTATTTGAGCGCGCAGAGGGAGTTGTGTTTATCGAGCAGGTAAATGCGGAACGGCTTGCGCTGCTGGATGCAGCAGGCCAGCGCGTGGCGCGTGCCTTTGGAATAGCCGTTCCAGAACGCGAGCACGCAGTCCGCAAGGGCGACGATCTCGCCGTTTCGGATGAGCGGGGCCGCGCGGCCGTACCGGCGGTAATTGGGCCGGCAGCAGGTATACTTCAGCCCCAGGCGCTTCGCCGCCCTGCGCGCCAGCAGGTCCACCCCGTTCGCCCCTCCGGAAACAATCTCGGAGCACCCGGACGGCAGCTCGTTCAGAATCATTTCATAGGTTTCCTCGCCCGCGCTGCGCGAGCCGATCACAGCTACCCTCATGCCATCACCGCCCATTCAGTCGTTGAGTCGTTCTTTCCTCCGGCTTTTCCGCGTTCCCGCCCGGCCGCAAAAGCGCCGAACCGCAAACGCCCGCCGCAATTCCATAAATGCCGTAAGGCAAAGCCACTATTATACTATCATCCGGGCCGGTAAAAGTAAAGTTTCTGCAAAAAATAGCGCCGTTGTGTTTTCCGCCGCGCAGGGATATTTTCGCGGCGAACGGGAAAAACGGTGAAAATCGCTGGAATTCGTCATCCGCTTCCAATATGTGCATTTTTTTCATTTCATAAGGCGCTTCGTTCGAGGGACATTACAGGGGAACAGAATTTTTTTAAGCCGGATGCGGCCCGGGTTTGAAAGCGCACGCTTTTCCCCGGGCCGCCCCGTTCCGGCAAGGGGGTCCGCATGAAAAAAAGAATCCGCATTTTTGCCGGCGCCGCAGGCTTTGCGGCACTGTGCCTTGTGGGCGCGGCCGCGCTGCTGGCAAGCCGCCTGCCCGACCGCCTCTCGTTCGTGGAGGGCCAGGCCCTCACGGTGAACGCGCCGGTGCGCCTCGACGTGGTGGGCGACCGCCCCGCGGCCGTGCAGGCGAGCGAAACGCTCCGTGCCGGAGGGCAGTTCACGGCAAGCCTCCGGCTGTTCCATATCGTCCCGGTGAAAACCGTAACCGTTTCCATCGTGAGGGAAACCGACGTGATCCCCTGCGGCGCGACCTTCGGCGTCAAGCTCTACACCGCCGGCGTGGTGGTGGTGGGCATGACGGACGTGGATACCGCAGACGGCGGCCACAACCCCGCGTACGACGCGGGCATCCGCCCGGGCGACGTCATCCTCGCCATAAACGGCCGCCCGGTGAGCAGCAACGACGACGTCGCCTCCATCGTGGCCGGCTGCGGCGGAAAGCCGCTCACCTTCAGCCTCAAGCGCGGCAGCGTGGGTTTTCAGGCGCGCTTCACGCCGCTCAAATCGATAAGCGCCGGAGAGTACAAGGCCGGCATGTGGGTGCGGGACAGCACCGCCGGCATCGGCACCATCACCTTTTACAGCCCGCAGACCGGCGTGTTCGGGGCGCTCGGCCATGGCATCTGCGATGTGGATACCGGTAAAATCATGCCCCTTCTTGCGGGCGACGTGGTGAAGGTGCACATCGCCGGAATCGTGCGCGGAGCGAAAGGCCAGCCGGGTGAAATTCAGGGCACGCTCGACGATGACGCCTGGGGCAGCCTTTCCATGAACACCGAAACCGGCGTGTTCGGCTCGCTCAGCATCCCCGAAACCGGCAAGGCCGTTCCGGTGGCGATGCCGCAGGAGATTCAGGCGGGGCCCGCCAAGATTCTGGCGACGCTCGACGATTCCGGCCCCAAAGCATACGACATTTCCATCGAAAAAATCAACTGGAACGACGCTCCCACCAAAAATATGGTCATTCGCGTTACGGACCCCGCCCTGCTGAGCAAAACCGGCGGCATCGTTCAGGGCATGAGCGGATGCCCCATTCTGCAAAACGGGCGCCTGGTGGGCGCGGTTACGCACGTTTTCGTCAACGATCCCCAGCTCGGTTACGGTATTTTTGCCGAGAACATGCTAAATACTGCAAAAACACTTGAAAATTTTACACAAAAAGATGTATCATAAAAAGGATCTTTCGTTTCCTTCGCTGTGTGCAGAATGATTCACACTGCGCCACTTTAAATGGAAAAAATTTATATTTTTCGCTAATATCGCAAAAATCATATTGCATTATTTACCATATTATGTTATTTTATGTGTGTTGGATGAATTCAGTAATATGGAGGGCGATATTGTGGAAAGCAAGCTGAAAATCCTGGTGGCGGATAACAGTGCGGAAGTGGGACAGGTATGCGCGGCTACGCTGCGCTCCTATGGGATGAATGTAACCACCGCCGCCAAGGACGGTCAGGAGGTGCTCGACAACATCGGCCGGGAACAGCCCGACGTGGTGCTGATGAACGCTTTCATGACGCGCATCGATGCAATCGGCGTCTTGAATTCAATCAAGAATATGAATCTGCCCAAAAAACCGATTGTGATCGTCATGTCCACGTACAACAACGGCATTATCAGCTCGCAGGTGATGGAGGCCGGTGCGGCCTACTTCATCCCCATGCCGTTTGACCACGATCTTCTCGCCGAGCGCATCAACCAGCTGGCGGGCATTGCGGTTGAGGAACGCTCGCCGATTCTGGGGCAGTCGGCCATTCAATACAACAACATGCAGGACGTGGAGCTGATCGTCACAAAGATTTTTCACCAAATCGGCGTTCCGGCGCACATCAAGGGCTATCACTACCTGCGCGAGGCCATCATGCTCGCCATCCAGGATATCGATATCATCAATTCCATCACGAAGCAGCTCTACCCTTCGGTGGCTAAAAAATATCAAACCACCTCGTCGCGCGTGGAACGCGCCATCCGCCACGCCATTGAGGTCGCGTGGGACCGTGGCGATGTCGATACGCTCAACTCCTATTTCGGCTACACCATCCATAACAGCCGCGGCAAGCCCACCAATTCCGAATTCATCGCCATGATTGCGGATAAGCTCCGGCTGCAGCTGCACATCTCGTAAGGGCGAAAATGCACGGAGCAACCGATTGCTCCTGTCGTATATTTTTTTGAACAACCAGCGGCAAAAAGCGGCGCGCCGGGGATTTTCCGGTGCGCCGCTTTTTCTTTTTCGCTTAAATCACGTTGTAGCGTTCGAGCAGTTCCTCGATCACGGTGCCCTTGATCTTTCTGAGCCCCTGCTTCCCCGCAAGGCCGAGCAGAAACGGCAGCTTCATCTCGGAAAGCTTTTTGCCGTCCATCAGTTTGGACGTGGAATCCAGCAGCACGCGGACGTCGTACACCGAACCGAACACCTCGGGCACGCCGCGGTCGATATCCAGCAGCGTATACACCGCTTCCATGGCCGTGCGCACCGAATACTCGGTGGTGAACACCGTATCCCGGAGGGTATCGGCAAACTGCCCGAGGAACGCGAAGTTCACGCAGCCGTCCGGCACCACCTTCGGGCGGTCGCCTTTGGCGCGCGGCATGAAGAACGCGGTGATGTAGGGCATCATACAGGGTACGCAATGGGCCGAATGCGCCGCCATCTCGGGAATATCCGCTTCCGGCACGCCCAGATGATAAAGCCATTCCTCGGTAATCTCCATGCCGGTGCACGCGCGCATCGGCTTTTTAACGAAGTCGCCCGGCACGTCGGTGAACAGGCCGTACACCCACACCACCAGCTCGTTTCGGGGCTGATTCGCAAAGTGCGGCTGCCGGTTCACGGTGTAGCTCAAAAGCCATTTGGAATCCCGCGCCGTAACGATGCCGCCCGTTACCACCCGGCCGCTGAACGGGTCGCGCCGGCTGATCTTTTCGAGGTACGGCGGGATGCGGTCGTCCAGCGTGGTGACGGTGGCGGATTCCCAGTTGGTGGCCCGTGTATCCGTGCAGAATTTATCCGGATGCCCGAAGGACGGGTCCTGCCGGGCGATATTGCGCCAGAGCTGCCAGCATCCGCCCACAGACGATTCGGGCGCCGGGGCGCGGCTGTCGTCCCCCAGCGAGGAATTCTCGGTGCAGCTGCCGTTTGTGACGAATACGAGATCGTCCTCGAGGAGATCGATGCTTTCCTCTTTGCCGCCGCGCTCGAACACGATCTTCGTGGCCGCCTTTTTCTTTCCGGAAATATCGAACACCACGTTTACCACTTTGGTGTCGTACTGGAACTGCACGCCGTGCGCCTCCAGATACTTCACCATGGGCAGCACCAGCGATTCGTACTGGTTGTATTTCGTGAATTTCAGCGCGGAAAGGTCGGGCAGCCCGCCGATGTGGTGGATGAACCGCTGGATATAGAGCTTCATTTCCAGCGCGCTGTGCCACTGTTCGAAGGCGAACATCGTGCGCCAATAGAGCCAGAAATTCGAGGAGAAAAACTCCTCCGTGAACACGTCGGAAATCTTCTTGTCGTAGAGATCCTCGTCCTTCGTGAAAAAGAGCTTGATGAGTTCCATGGAGGCCTTTTCGCTCAAGCCGAATTTTTTGTCGGTGTGGGCGTCCTGCCCGCGCTTCTCGGTGACGCGCATCAGCGAATAGTTGGGGTCCTTCTTGTTGAGCCAGTAGAACTCGTCGAGCACCGAGGCGTCCTCCGCCTCGGGCGACGGGATGGAGCGGAACAGGTCCCACAGGCATTCGAAATGGTTCTCCATCTCGCGCCCGCCGCGGATGATGTAGCCCCTTTCGCTGTCCTGAATGCCGTCCAGCGCGCCGCCGGGCAGGCTCTGCTCCTCGAGAATATGGATATGCCCGCCCTTCATTTGGCCGTCGCGCACCAAAAAGCACGCCGCCGCCAGCGACGCCAGCCCCGAGCCCACCAGATATGCTGATTTCCGGTCCACTCCGGCGGGTTTCTGCGGCCGCGCGAACGCCTCGTAATTTCCGTTGCTGTAATACATACACAACTTCCTTTCCCACCGGGCGCAGCGTCTTCCGGAATCGCCCCGGTTTTCCGTCTGCCTTTATCCTACCGAAAACGCCGCCGGGCCGCAATCGACAATACCCGCGCC
>JAEWAU010000102.1 GCA_023391535.1 Bacillota bacterium
AAAAACCACCACCCCCCCCCCCCCCCCCCCCCCCCCCCCCCCCCCCCCCCCCCCCCCCCCCCCCCCCCCGCGGCCGCGTCTGCAGGAAATCAGGAAGGCAGACTCAAAACCAGATAGAGCACGAGCGCCGCCTGCACCAGCAGGATAGCGGGAATGCCCAGCATGAATTTCTTGTGGCGCGTTTTGTGGTGGAGCACGAACAGGGCCGGGTACATGGCAAGCGAACCGCCCAGCATACATAAAAACAGCAGTTCGGCCTCCGGTACGCGCCGGAAATCGTGCCGGGCGGCGAATTTATCGTACCACGCGGCGGCGACGGAGACGACGCTGACCAGAACGAAGTACACGATCAGAGCCTGCGTGAAGTGGTAGCCTGTGAGCGAAGACAGCACATTCCAAACCTCCCGGCGCTTTTTTCTACACCAAAGCGTACCGCATCCGGGGCGGGTTTGTCAACCCGGGCGGGGTACTATTCGGGAAGCCGCGGGCATAGATTATGCTGACCGGGGCTTTTGCCCGTTTCTCCCGCGGGTGCGGGCAAAACGACAAATCCTTTGGGCCGGATGCGCGCCGGGCGGCGCGCTTCGGCCCGCGGCGAAAGGAATGGGTGTCCGAATGCAAAGGCCGTCAGTAAACAAGGAAGAAAAAAAACCGGGAGGCCCGCTTCTGCTCTGTCTGCTGTTTTTTCTTCTGACCTTCACCGCCGGGGCGCTCGGCTTGGGGCGGTTTCCGCTCCGCGCGGCGCGGCCCTCCGCCGCAGCCGTGCTCAAGCCCGATTCGGGGCTGCACGGCGTTTGGGTAACGACGCAGGGAAACGAGGATTTTCCCTCGAAGCCGGGCCTTACGGCCGCGCAGCAGGAACAGGAGGCCGACGCGATTTTGGACAAGGCCAAGGGCCTCGGGCTGAACGCGGTGTTTTTGCAGGTGCGGCCGTCGTCGGACGCGCTCTACAAATCGAGCCTGTACCCGTGGTCGGCGGTGCTCACCGGCACACAGGGCCAGGACCCGGGCTACGACCCGCTCGCCTATTTCATCGAGGGGGCGCATAAACGGGGCCTCAAGCTCGTGGCATGGGTAAACCCTTACCGCGTGCAGTCGAAAGCGGGGGCGTTCGCGCTGGCGGCTTCGAACCCCGCGCAGCAGCATCCGGGCTGGACGGTGAAAACCTCTGAAGGCGGGCTGATGTTCGACCCCGGCCTGCCCGAGGTACGCAGGCTCGTTGAGGACGGCGTGACGGAGATCGTGAAAAATTACGCCGTGGACGGCGTGCTGTTCGACGATTATTTTTACCCCGGCGCCGATTTTTCCGACGCGGGCAGCTACGCCCAATACGGCGCCGGAAAGACGCTCGACGCCTACCGCCGCGACAATGTGAATACTCTCGTGCGCGAAACGCACGAAGCGGTAAAGGCGGCGAAAGCGGACGTGCCGTTTGGGGTGAGCCCCGCGGGTATCTGGGCGCCCAAGAGCCGGAACGCGCTGGGCTGCGCCGTGAGCGGCGGCGTGCTTTCGTCCTATTACGACCAGTACGCCGATTCGCGGCTCTGGGTCAAACAGGGCTGGCTCGATTTTGTTTGCCCGCAGATTTACTGGGCCATCGGCGAAAGCACGGCCGATTATTCCACGGTGCTGGATTGGTGGGCCGGTGTGGTGAAGGGCACCAAAGTGAAGCTGATCGTTTCCCACGCGGCCAGTAAGGTGGGGAGCTCGGAGCAGGGCTGGGAATCGCCCGACCAGATCCTCCTGCAGCTGCGCGAAGGGGTGAAACATTCCGATTACGGTGGCAGCGTGTTCTTCACCTATTCGAGCCTTGTAAAAAACACGGACGGCTTTGCCGACGCCATCGCGCGCTATTACGCGGGCAAGCTCACCGAATCCTCCTTCGGGCGCCCGCTCCAGCTGCTTTCCCCGGAAAACGGGCTCGTTACGGGCGAGAGCAGCGTGCGCATCACCGGCATGTCGGACGTGAACTTCCCGCTGCTGCTCGACGGCAAGGAGGTGGAGCGCAGCCCGGACGGCTATTTCAGCGAAACGCGCGACTTAAACTTCGGCGTGAACACGTTTACCTTCCGGCACAAGGGGCGGACGCTCACCATCACCGTCACCTGCAACGCGCAGGCGCTGCTCTCGGTGCAGCCCACACAGGATATCGCGGCGGACGGCGGCTCCCAGATCCACATCACGGCGGTGGCGCACCGCAGCGCCTCCGTTACGGCCACGGTGGGCGGCACGCAGGTGAAGATGACGGAGGACGACAGCGCCGGCAACGACGTGGATGCGGGCGGCGACGGCGTGCCGAACAGCGATTACGCCACCTTCTCGGGCGTGTTTACGCTGCCGGAAACACAGCCCGAAGCGCAGCGGCTCGGAAACATCACCGTTACGGCGCAGTGGGGAAGCGCTACGGCCACGCTCAGGGGTGCTGCCGTCACGGTGAACGCCCTTTCGGTGAAAACAGGGCAGAACGGCGTCGCCTTCATCACCCCGGCATCCGCCGTGAACAAGCAGTATGTGGAAAGCTTTTTGTATGCGGATAATCTCTACCGCCCCAACGCCTCCCCGCAGCTCGCCGGCTCGTGGGATACCGTGGAGCTGAACGACGACGGCACGCCCAAAAAATATTTTTACAATAACAATACCTACTACCGTCTTTCCTGCGGCCTCATGTTCTACGCGGGCGATCTCAAGATCGAGGCGGGGCAGCCGCCCGCGGCCAATCAGATTTCCAAAATCGCGCAGGGAAGCGCCGACGGCGGCCGTTACACGGAATTCTCCTTCGCCTTTTCCTCCCGGGTGACCTACAACGCCGTGACCAACGCGTCCTTTAAGTACAGCGGAGTAAACACCGTGGGCAAGCGGGATTACACGGTGGACGATTTCGACGCCACCACCTATTCCATCTATTTCTTCCACACGGCGAACGCCCCCGCCGTTACGCTCAAAAGCAACCCGCTGTTTTCGAACGTTTCCGTCACGCAGGAGGGGACGACGGCGAAATATACGTTCACCCTCAAAAGCGGCGGGCGCTTTTACGGAGCCGGGGCGCATTACGACGGCGCGGGCAACTTTGTGCTGGATTTCAAGAACCCCTGGGACGGCAAGCTTTCCGACCTGCGCGTCGCCATCGACGCGGGCCACGGCGGCAGCGATTTCGGGGCCGTGGCCGGCTCCGTGAACGAAAAAACGCTCAATTTGCAGGACGCGCTGGCCGTGCGCAAACTCCTCATTCAGAAATACGGGCTGAAGGCGGGCAACATCTATATGACGCGCACCACCGATACGCTTATCGCGTCCACCAAGGGGGACGATTTGGCGCTGCGCCAGCTCGATATGGTCGATTTCAAACCCGATCTTTCCATCTGCATTCATCAGAACGCGGGCGGCGGCGAGGGGTACGAAACGTTCTATTTTCAGCCGTATAGCCAGCAGCTCGCCGCTTCGGTGCAGGCGAACCTGGAAAAGGCGTACCAAAGCTGCGGCTATGCCGCTGCGGACCGCGGCTTCGCGTTCGACACGGTGAACGCCTACTACGCGTGCCGGCAGCCCCAGTTCCCTTCCATCCTGGTGGAGTGTGGGTTCATCGATAACGTCAGCGACCGCGGCTTTCTCACGAGTTCGAAAGGGCAGGCGGCCATTGCCGCGGCGCTCGCAAAAAGCGTCGTGGATTACGCGACGCTTGATATGCGGTGAACTGCCGCTTTCGCGTGATATGAAAAAAAAACGACCCATAACTGTGCAATATTAACATAAATATCGATAAAAATATAACAATAAACTAGGAATAATTTTCCATGAGAGCGCGTGCCAGAGCGCATTCCGCCTGTATTTGCAGCGGGAGCGCCGTATTTTACGGCCGGCACAGCGCGGAAAACGCGCGATGCCGGCCTTCCTTTGCGGGAGGACAGATCGCCAGCCGATTTCTTGACAAGGCATCCGAATTGCCTTATAGTAGTACCGGTGCGGCGCAAGACGCATTTTGTTTTGTTTATTTAATATGGTTTGTTTTTTGTTTTCTCCGAAAATACGGCGAAAATGCCGGCGCTTTCCTACATAAGGCAGCCCCGCATTCCGCCGCGTTTTCCGTTCCGGGCGTCCGGAGCCGGGAAAAATCATCCTTGCAAAGTTGGGAGATTCGATATGCACGGCGTTTTACTGGTTTTTCTATTGCTGCTGGTTCCGGCGGCAACGTCGCTGGCGGTTCTGTTCCTGAAGCAGGACGCCGCGCGCAAGATCGTTGTTACGGCGGCTTCGTGCGCGATGATCGTACTGGCCGCCGCGCTGGGGGTTGTGGTTCTGGCGCACGGCGCGTTTTCCGTTGCCGCGGAGGACTTCCCGTTTGTGGGTCCGCTCTTCACGGCGGTGGACGCCGCGGCGCTGGCCGCCATCCTGTTTTACGGCTTCCGGCTGCGCGAGTGGAAGGTGATCGTTCCTGCCGTTTTGCAGGTGGGCGCGGTGATCTTTTTCGAGGGCATCCGCCGTCCGCCCGAACCGGAAAAGCTCTTTGCGGTGGATAACCTTTCGCTCATCATGACGCTCATCGTCTCCGTCATCGGGCCGCTGGTGGCGATTTTCGCCATCGGCTACATGAAGATCCACGAGGAGCACAAAAAGGTTTCGCCCAGCCGGCAGCCCCGCTTCTTTGCCGTGATCTTCCTGTTTCTGTTCGCCATGAACGGGCTTTGCATGACGGATAACCTCGCGCATCTCTATGCGTTCTTCGAAGTCACCACGCTGTGCTCCTTCCTGCTCATCGGGCACGACCGCACCGAAGAGGCGAAGGCCAGCGCGCGGCGCGCCTTGTGGCTCAACTCGCTGGGCGGCCTGTTCTTCGCGGCAGGCATCCTGTTTTTGGCCTATACGGCGGGTACCATCTCCATCTCCGGCCTTCTTGACCAAAAGGGCGCTTCGGGCCTGGTGCTGGCGGGGATTCTGCTGCTGTGCTGCGCGGGCTTTGTGAAATCGGCGCAGCTGCCGTTCCAGTCCTGGCTTCTGGGTGCCATGGTGGCACCCACGCCGGTTTCTGCGCTGCTGCATTCCTCTACCATGGTGAAGGCGGGCGTTTATATCATCGTGCGGTTTTCGCCGCTGTTCGGCGGAACGCGCGCGGGTGCGTTTGTTTCAACGGTGGGCGCCTTCACGTTCGCCGCGGCCGCGGCGCTGGCCATCAGCCAAAGCAACGGCAAGCGCGTGCTGGCCTATTCCACCATTTCAAATTTGGGGCTGATTATCGCCTGCGCCGGCATCGGCGGGCAGGCGGCGCTTACCACGGCCATCCTGCTCATTGTGTTCCACGCGGTTTCCAAGGGGCTTCTTTTCCTCTGCATGGGTACGGTGGAGCTTAAAATCGGCAGCCGCAATATTGAGGATATGTTCGGCATCTGGTCCAAGATGCCTTATACCGCTACCATCATGATCGTGGGCATGATGTCCATGACGCTGCCGCCGTTCGGCGTGCTGCTCACCAAATGGCTGGCCATCGAGGTTTCCGCGAACCTGCCGCCGGTGCTGCTGCTGCTGGTGCTGGGCAGCGCGTTCACGGTGGCGTTCTGGGTCAAGTGGCTCGGCGCCGTCACCACGGTGTACCGGCGCGAAAAGCCGCATGTGGAGCAGCTTCCGGCTTCCATCAAGATCGTCCTCGGCGTTATCGCGGTGCTCATTCCCGTGCTTACGGCGGCGGTGCCGGCGCTCAACCGCTTTGCGGTGGCGCCCGCCGTGGAGCAGCTTCTGCGGGTGCCCTCCACGGTGCGGAGCACGGCGGGCGGCCTGTTTCTGCTTGGCCCGAACGGCTATATCGGCGGCTTTGGGGGCGTGCTGCTCCTGATGGGGCTGCTGGTTCTCGCAGTCGTTCTGTTCGCTCTCCGCTCGCGGCTGCACCCGGCGCGCATCGTGCCGCCTTACGCCTGCGGAACGCTGGCGGATGAAAAAGGGCGCGATTTCGTAGGTCCGCAGGGGAACACCGAGCGCGTCCGCATCCATAACTATTATCTCACCGGCATTTTCGGCGAGGGTAAACTCGCGCCCGCCGCGAGTGTGATCTCCGCCCTGCTCATCCTTATCATGTTTGGAGTGGCCTGATGCACATGAACATCACAATATCGCAGTTTCTCACCGCGCTTGTCGTCCTGATCGCCGCTCCGCTGCTGGGCGGCCTGCTTTCGGGCGTGGATCGCAAGCTCACCGCGCGGATGCAGGGGCGGCAGGGACCGCCCGTGACGCAGCCGTTTTACGACGTGCTCAAGCTGTTTTGCAAAGAGCGGCTGGCCGTAAACCGGATGCAGGACGCTTACGTCATCGCCTATCTGCTGTTCAACCTCGCCGCCGCCGTGATGCTCTTTTGCGGTTCCGACCTGCTGATGTTTGTATTCGTCCTCGCCATCGGGGACGTAATGCTCATCATGGGCGCTATGAGCGTGCGCTCTCCCTACAGCCGCATCGGCGCGCAGCGCGAAATCATCCAGATGATGGTTTCCGAACCCGGAATTATCTTCACGGCCGTGGGCGTTTACCTTGTGCACCGCACGTTCCTGACGAGCGCGGTGTATCAAAGCGCCTCGCCGCTCATCGCGCAGCTTCCGCTGCAGTTTCTGGCGCTGCTTATGGTGCTCACCATCAAGTTGCGCAAGTCTCCGTTTGATTTTTCCACCTCCCATCACGGGCACCAGGAGCTCATCAAGGGCCTCACCATCGAATTTTCGGGCTTCCAGATGGGCATGATCGAGCTGGGCGAATGGGTGGAGCAGGTGGTGCTGTTCGGCCTGGTGTTCCTGTTCTGCGCGCAGCCGGTGTGGGCCGGCGTGCTGCTTGCCTTTGGTGCGTTCTTCCTCGAAATTCTGGTGGATAACGTCAGCGCGCGCGTAACCTGGAGCTGGATGCTCAAGGTGGCGGGCGTCGTTGGCGTCGGTCTTTCGGTGGTCAACATCGCCTGGCTGTACCTGCGCTGAGCGTGCGGGCGGCAGGCGTCGGTTTCGTTTCTTGGAAAGTGAGGTTCGGTATGGGATTGCTCGACAGGGCAAGGATCAAATCCCCCTGGGTCGTTCATTTTGACTGCAACAGCTGCAACGGCTGCGATATAGAGGTTCTGGCGGCGCTGACGCCGATGTACGACGCCGAGCGTTTCGGCGTTGTGAATATGGGAAACCCCAAGCACGCCGATATCCTGCTGGTAACCGGCTCGGTGAATCCCCGCAACGTGGGGGTGCTGCGCAATATCTACAGCCAGATGCCCGCACCCAAGGCAGTGGTGGCCATCGGCGCCTGCGCGTGCTCGGGCGGGATATTCCGTGAGGCGTACAACACGCTCGGCGGCACCGATACCGCCATCCCGGTGGATGTTTATGTCCCCGGCTGCTCCGTGAGGCCCGAGGCGATACTCGACGGGGTTCTTCAGGCCGCCGCCGCGCTGTGCGATAAGGCGGCGCAGAAGCGCCACAGCGCGTTCCTCGAACAGCTACTGGCGGGCGGGCTGGATACGATGGGGAGTGAGCGGGAGGCGGCGGAAGCGAAGACGGAGGGGGAAACGAATCGTGCTTGAAAATCTGGAAACCATGCCGGCGGAGAGCATCCGCGCGCGGGCCGAAGAGCTCAAGCGCGGCGGCTTCCGCTTCGTAACCGAAACGGCCTGCCAGAACGGCGAGGGCACTCTCGACCTGTTTTATTCCTTCGACCGTGAGGGCAAGCTCGCAACGCTGAAGGCCACCGTGTCGGAAGGCGAGCATGTGCGCAGCCTTTCGGACGTATACTTAGCCGCCGCATTCGTGGAAAACGAAATCGGCGAGCTGTTCGGCCTTGTGTTCGACGGGATCGCCGTCGATTACGGAGGGCATTTTATTCTCGCGCAGGGCGCGCCCGAAACGCCATTTGGCTCGGGCGTGATTATTGAGCGGCGCGAAAAGACCGCAACAGGCGCGGCAAGCTCGGCAGGAGCCGTTCAGACGAAAGGCGGCGAGGCAGATGCAGGCAAATAACGCGGGCGGCAACATTGTTCTTCCTTTCGGCCCGCAGCATCCCGTGCTGCCGGAGCCGCTGCAGGTGAAGCTCGTGCTCGAGGACGAACGCGTGGTGGAAGCCGTGCCCGGAATGGGCTATGTCCACCGCGGGTTGGAGCGTCTTGTGGAAAAGCGCGATTATCTGCAAAGCGTCTATGTGGTGGAGCGCGTGTGCGGCATCTGCAGCATCATGCACGCGCAGGCGTACTGCCAGGGCGTGGAATCGCTGCTGGGGCTGGAGATACCCGAACGCGCCAAGTTCCTGCGCGTGATCTGGGCGGAGCTGCACCGGATGCACAGCCATCTGCTGTTTCTGGGCCTCATGGCCGACGCGTTCGGCTTCGAGGCGCTGTTCATGCAGACCTGGCGCATCCGCGAACGCATACTCGATTTACTGGAGGAAACCACGGGGCACCGCATCATGGTTTCCATCAACACGGTGGGCGGCGTGCGCCACGATATGACACCCGAGATGCAGCAGCACATTCTCAAGGGAATTGAGGATATGCGCGAGGAATTCCGCAAGGTTGAGCGCACGTTTTCCACGGATTATACGGTTGCGAAACGGCTGCGCGGCTGCGCGCCGCTTGATAAGGACAAAGCCTACGAGCTCGGGTGCGTGGGGCCGGTGGCCCGCGCAAGCGGTCTTGCGCAGGATATGCGGGAGCTCGGCTACGCGGCTTATCCGCAGCTCGATTTTTCACCGGTGGTGATGACGGAGGGCGACTGCTACGCGCGCACAATGGTGCGCATCAAAGAGGTGTACCAGTCCATGGATCTGGTGCGGCAGGCCATCGGCAAGCTGCCGGAGGGCGAGTTCTGCGCGAAGCCCGTGGGCAACCCGCAGGGCGACGTTATCTCCCGCGTGGAGCAGCCGCGCGGCGAGGTCTACTATTTCCTGCGCGGGGACGGCGGCAAAAACCTCAAACGTATGCGCCTGCGCACACCCACCTTTGCGCATCTGCCGTCTCTCGTGGCGATGCTCAAGGGGCAGACGCTTGCGGACGTTCCGGTCATTATCCTTTCCATCGACCCGTGCATCAGCTGCACCGAACGTTAGAAACATACCGGGCTTTGCGCAGAAGGCGAACGCTTTTCCGCGGGCCCTTTCCGAACATAACCCGCGGGGACGAAATCCGTTTCCCGCCCCGCAAAAGGGAGGTTCCATACATGCTCGATTTTGTGCCGGTGGCGCTTAAAAACCTGTTCTCGCGCCCGGCGACGCGCCTGTACCCCAAGGAAGTGCGCAAGCCGTTTCCGGGCCAGCGCGGACACATATCCATAGAGATCGACAACTGCATTTTCTGCGGCATTTGCTCGCGCAAATGTCCGGTGCAGGCCATCACCGTAACGCGCGCGGAGCGGAAGTGGGAAATCGACCGGTTCCGCTGCATCGTGTGCGGCGCGTGCACAGAGGGCTGCCCCAAAAAATGCCTTCATATGTCCGAAGCCTATACGCCCCCCGCGGGGCAGAAATCGCACGATGCGTTCATAGGCCAGCCGGCCGCCCCTAAACCGGCCGCACAACCGGCTGCGCGCCCCGCGGCTCCCGCGCCCGAAACGGCGGAGGCTGGCGGCCGTGCATGAGCTTCCGTTCGTTACGGAGCTCGTGCGCATCGCGGAGGAGGAAGCCGCCAGGCAGGGGCTTGAAAAAGTCGTGCGCATCGACGTGGTGACGGGGGAGCTTTCAGCTATCGTCGACGAATGCGTGCAGATGTATTTCGAGATGATTGCCGAAGGCACCCGCTGCGAGGGCGCAAAGCTCGCGTTTGAGCATCCTCCGGCGGAACTGCGCTGCCCGCGCTGCGGGAAGCGCTTTCCGCACACGCACGGGTTCCAGTGCCCGGAATGCGGCGAAGACGCCGTGCTTGTGAAGGGAACGGGCCAGGAATGTCAGATTAAGGCGATTGCGGGCGTCCCGGTGGGCGGGGAATAAGCCGGATCTCCGATCAAACTGCGGTTCTCCGCTCCGGGCCGGCCGAAGAAGCCTGCGGCGGTGCGCGGTTCAAAACAGAAGCGAGAATCCGCCGCGCGGGGCGGCCCGTTGCGAAAAAAAAGTCTCTGTTCACCCGGGATGCATGTGTACATGCCGGGATGAACGGAGGCTTTTTTAAATCCGTCCTTTTCCCCGGAAGAAGGCTTTCTTCTCCGGAAAGAGAGGAGAAATGGAAACGGAAGCAAGAATTTCGACATAATATCCATTATTTCGACGAGAATTTAAAAATTAATTTCGTAAGGAGTAGACACGGAGAAAAATCAATATAAAATATGCGCAAAAAAATCGGCTGAAAGCGAAAGAATACTTGACAATATTGCAGAATAAGGATAAAATAAGTGCTGTTGCCAGAGAACTTACAGCTCTTTCGGCTGTGCGTTCGGCTTTTGCGGTGGACGGGCTGTTGCAAACGCCTGTTTTTTACGGCGGTTTCCGGGAAGAATAACGAACGGCGATGCCGAGCTTTTCCCGCATCGGAGATGCCGCAGTTTCATCCGTGCAAAGTAGGTGAGGCCTGTGCCGCAAAACGCAGCTTCCAATTCCGCCAAAGCGGAAGAACTGCAGCTTTTGCCGCTTGCAAGCGGCGGAGACGACGAAGCGTTGGGCGAGCTGATCCGCCGCTTCGAACCGTTGATCGCCGAAAGCGCCCGGCAATACGAGGCCGCAGGCCTGGATGCCGACGACCTCCGGCAGGAGGGCCGGCTGGGACTTGTCGCCGCGGTGCAGAAGTACCAGGAAGGGCGTGGCGCGTCATTCCGCACATTTGCGGGGCTTTGCATCAAACGGCAGATGGTTTCGGCCGTGCGGCGTGCGGGGAGCGGAAAAAACACACCGCTTCACGATTACATCCCGCTCGACGGGGTGAACGAACCGCAGCTCGGCGCGGAGGGGCCGACACCGGAGGAAATCGTCATTTCCATGGAATATGCCTCCGATTTACGCAGCGCCGTGGAAAAGCGGCTTACGCCGGAGGAACGCAGGCTGTTCTCGCTGTATCTTTCCGGCCTTTCCTACGAAAATATGGCCGCCCGCCTGCACATGCCGAAAAAGCAGGTGGACAATTCCCTTCAGCGCATCAAGCGGAAGCTCGGCATGCTTGCCGGTTGACGTTTCCGTTTGTGATATGCCCCTGTAGCTCAACGGGAGAGCGTTGGTCTTCAAAGGTGTCGGTTCAATTCCGTCCTTGGGCAAATCAATTTCTCAAAGCGAGGTAAAAAGCATGTACCAGGACAAGAAGCTTATCTGCAAAGAATGTGGCGAGGAGTTCATCTTTACGGCAGGCGAGCAGGAGTTTTATGCACAGAAGGGCTTCGTCAACGAACCCCAGCGGTGCAAACACTGCCGCGACGCCCGTAAGAACGCCGGCAAGCCGCAGCGCGAGATGTTTGATGCGGTATGCGCTTCGTGCGGGAAACCCTGCAAGGTTCCTTTCCAGCCGCGCGAGGATCGTCCCGTATACTGCAGTGAGTGCTTCGCCAAAATCAAGGAGCAGGCTTAACCGGCACCTGACATTTTGGCACGACAGATTTACCCCGGGGCAATACCCCGGGGCTTTCTTTTTTTCTGCCGCGTTCAAAATGCCGCGCGCCGCGCGCATGGGTATTGCATTTACGGCGCGTTGCCGGTATAATAATTTCGTAAGAGCAATGCGGCAAAGTGCCGCAGCTTGCCTTTACGGAATTTTCCGGCGCTTCCGTTTCGGAAAAACACCGTGCTACGCGGCCCCGCCTTTGGCGCGCGAAAGCCTGGAGGTGTTTCCGGTTCGAAGCGGCCCGAAATGGAAGAAAACATCCGGGCGCTTTTCCCGCGGCTGCTCACGGCCGGAGAAAAACGTTTTTCGGAAACGCCTGCAACGGAGGTTGATTGGTATGGCTGAAATGACGATTACCAAAGATATGCTTATCGGAGATATTCTGGATCTGGACGAGGGCACCGCGCCGTTTTTCTTCGAAATGGGGATGCACTGCCTCGGCTGCCCCGCTTCCCGCGGCGAAAGCCTCGAGGATGCCTGCAGCGTACACGGAGTGGACAGCGACGATATGGTTTCGCGCCTCAACGAATACTTCAAGGCCAATCAGTGAGGATTGCCGCAGCCGGCATACGCATGAAATTGTGCCATCCGCTTTTTCGGATGGCACAATTTATTTGTGGCGCCGCGGCGGGCACGCCTCCGAACAGGAAAACGAACCGAATCCGGGGAGAACGGTTACCATGACGAACATAAAACTGATGCGCAGGTGGGCGGCCAGTCTCGGCAGCCAACTGGGGCTGCGGCAGATTCCGCTAAACACCCGGCGCTTTATCCTCACTCATTTCATGTGCCTGCTTTCCACTACCATCCCCGGCGTGTTCATCAATACCTTTTTTTTCAGGCAGGATGGGAAGATGCTCACCATCGCCCTGTTCAACGCCGTTACCGTGTTCGGTATGGCGCTGGTTATGCAGCTTTCGTCGCATATCTCGCTGAAAAGATCCCCGGTATTCGTCCTGCGCATCGGCATCGTCTTTTTCAACCTGTTCTATATCCTTCTGCTGCTTCTGCAAAATCAGGCGGTGCGGTATATGCCGCTGCTCGCGGCTTTCAACGCGCTCGCGAACGGCTTTTACTGGCAGGGCTATAACGAGCTGATGAAGCTGTGCACCACCGAGGAGATTCTGGACCGCACCGTTTCGCTCATGGGGCTTGCGGGCGCGGTGATCACGCTCATCGTGCCGGTGCTCTCCGGGCTGCTCATCACGGGCGCCGGAGCGCGCTGGGGCTATTTCATCATCTTCTGCCTTTCGTTCGGCTTTTCGCTGTACACCGCTTTTCTCTCCACGCGCATCGATAGGGTGAAATTTCTGGCCGAATCGGACCTGGGCGCCGTATACCGCCGCATCTTTTCGAACCGGCGCATGTTCCTGTGCTATCTGGCCGAACTGTTCCGGGGCGTGCGCAACACCGCGCTGCCCGTTCTCTATTCCATCGTCTTTTTCAAGCTGGTTACGAACGAGGCCGTGCTCGGCGTCAACAACATGGCCTGCGGGCTGCTTGCCGTCGCTTCGTTCGTGATCGCGGGAAAAGTGGTGCGCGGCTCGAACCGCATGCGGTTCATCCTGCTGGCGACGGTGCTTTCCGCGCTGTTCTCCGTTCCGTTTTTCTTTTCGATGAATCCGGTTTCGCTCTTCGCGCTCTCCATGGTCAATGCGTTTCTCACAACGTATATCGATAACCCCGGTATCGCCCTGTTTTACAGCGCGTTCGGCGAAACGTCGGGCCGGGTGAATTTTGCCCAGATCATGGCCTCCCACGAGGTGTTCTACGCAGTCGGCCGTGTGGCGGGGCTCTCCGTGCTCGTCGCGCTTTCGGGCAGCTTCAAGATGCTGGCGCTGGCCGTGCTGCTTTTGAACCTGACGCCGCTTCTGACCTGGGCGCTGTACGGTTTCGCGCTGCGCCTGCCGCCGGAGGCGGAATCCGCCTGATGCGGCTCATTCCCGGCGCGGCCGGCGCGAAAGGAGACCTTCAAACATGGAACAATCGCTGCCGCATCTCTCGCCCCGGCTCGCGCTGGCGGCTTCTTTTGTGCGCCCCGGCTCGCGTGTGGCGGATATCGGCACCGACCACGCCTATCTGCCGGTGTGGCTTGTACGAACGGGCGTGTGCCCGCGCGCGTTTGCAAGCGACGTGCGCGAAGGCCCGCTCGCGGCGGCAAGGCGCACCGCCCTCCGCTTCGGCGCGCAGGACCGCGTCGATTTCACGCTTGCCGACGGCCTTGCGGGTCTTGCTCCCGGGCAGGCGGAGGATATCGTGCTCGCCGGGATGGGGGGCGAGCTCATCGCCGAGCTCATCGCGCGCTGCGCCTGGCTGCGGAACCCGGCGTACCGTCTGATTCTCCAGCCCATGACGGCGCAGCCCGAGCTGCACGCGTTTCTGTGCGAGAATGGGTTTTCCATCGAACGTGAGGAGGTGGCCTCCGAAAAGGGCGGCCGCAAGCTCTATCTGGTCATAGCCGCCGTTTACGGCGGCGGTTCCCGCATTCCCACGCCCGCGTATCTTTACTGCGGCGAGCTGGAGGCCGGCGGGCAGGATGCCGGCGCGGAAAACGCCCGCGCCTATCTGCTGCGCCAGGCGGAAGCGCTGTGCAAGCGCGCCCGCGGCTTGCGCGCCTCCCGCGAGCCCGACGAAGCGCAGGCCGGGCGGCTCGAGGAGATTGCGGGGCTGGTGGCGGAACGCGCCCTTCGCCCGAACAAAGAGGGGATCGCCGCCCCGAAGCAGGAAGGACTGTGAGCATGGATACGCCCGTGGATTTAAAAAAAACGGTGGATGTAAAAACGATTTTCGGGTTTCTCGAGGAGCTTGCGCCTTTGCGCCTGGCCGAGGATTATGACAATCCGGGCTTTCTCGCGGGGGACGCCGCTGCGCCCGTGTCCCGCGCGCTGCTCGTTCTCGACATCACGCCCGAAGCGGTGCGGGAGGCGGAGAAAACGGGCGCGCAGCTGCTCATCAGCCACCACCCGGTGATCTTTAAGCCCGTGCGCGCCGTGCTGGCGCGCGGAAAAACGGCGGCGCTGTGGGAGCTCGCGCGCCGGAACGTGGCGGCGGTGTGCATGCACACGAACCTCGACGCGGCGCCCGGCGGCGTAAACGACGCGCTCGCCGCCGCCCTCGGTTTGCAGAACGCGGAGCCGTTCGGCAGCGCTTTGAGCGAGCCTTACAAGAAGATCGTGGTGTTCGTGCCCAAAACGCACGCGCGGGCCGTGCGCGAAGCCCTCGCCGCGGCGGGGGCGGGGCATTTGGGTGCTTACGACGGCTGCGCGTTCGCATCCTCCGGCACGGGGTATTTCCGCCCGCTTCCGGGCGCAAAGCCGTTTTTGGGGCGGCCGGGCGAGCCGGAGGAGGCGGACGAGGTGCGCGTGGAAGCGCTCTGCGCGCCGGAGCTGCTCCCGCGCACGGTGGCGGCCATGCTCGCCGCGCACCCTTACGAAATGCCGGCCTACGATGTGTTCGACGACGCCGCCGTGCAAAAAGTCTACGGCATGGGGCGCGTGGCCGACCTGGGCCGGGAGCTGCCGCTCGCAGAATTTGCGGCGGGCGTGAAACGGGCGCTTCGCGCTTCGTGCGTGCGCGCGGTGGATTCCGGCCGCCCCGTGCGGCGCGCGGCGGTGTGCGGCGGCGCGGTGGATTCCGCCATCGTGTCGGCGGCCGCGGCGGCGGGGGCCGATACCCTCGTAACGGGCGAATGCAAGCATTCGCTGTATTACGAGGCGCGGGCGCAGAACCTGAACGTGGTGGAGGCCGGGCATTTCGCCACCGAAACGGTGGTGCTGCCCGTGCTGCGCGAAAAGCTCGCGGCAAAATTTCCGGGCGTGGAATTCGGCGTGGCGGCGTGTAACCGGGAGCCGTATTTCACGGTGTGACGGCGGCGCGGCGGCCGGCGGCGCCTTTGCAGGGCGCGGCCGGCGGAAAGGAATGGGGTTCATGGGGCTGGACGGAGCCTTCTTATCGTTTTTAACCGCGGAGATCGGCGCGGAGCTTGAGGGGACGCGCGTGGACAAAATCCACCAGCCCGAAAAGGACGAAGTGGATATCACGTTCCGCTCGCGCGCGGGCGCGCGCAAGCTGCTGCTTTCGGCAAACGCCAACTCGCCCCGCGTGCAGCTCACGGAAATTTCAAAGGAAAACCCGCTTTCGGCGCCGCTGTTCTGCATGCTGCTGCGCAAGCATCTTTCCGGAGCGCGCTTTTTAGGCGCGCGCCAGCCGGGGTTCGAGCGCATCGTCTTTTTCGATTTTGCCACGCACAACGAACTGGGCGACGACGTAATTCTGACGCTGGCGGCCGAGATCATGGGCCGGCGCAGCAATATCGTGCTGCTTGACGAAAAGGGCCGTATTCTGGACGCGGTGAAGCATGTGGACGAGACAATGTCGCGCGAACGGCAGATTCTGCCGGGGCTTTCCTACGAGCGGCCGCCCGCACAGGAAAAACTCGATCTTGCCGCCACGCCGGCCGACGCGGTGGCGGCGGCGGTGCACCAAAAGCGCGACGCGGAGCTTGCCCGCGCTCTGATGGACACCGTGCAGGGCGTTTCGCCCCTCGTCTGCCGCGAACTGGCCTTTGCCGCCTGCGGCGACGCCACGGCCCGCGCCTCCGCGCTGGGGCGGGAGAACTGGGCGCGGCTTTCGCGGGCGCTCGAGGAGCTGCGCGCGGATGTCGCCGCGCACCGCGGAACGCCGACGCTTGTCTGCGACGCGGCCACGGGCAAACCGCTGGATTTTTCGTTTTATCCCGTGCGGCAGTACGGCGACGGTGCGGTGATCCGGCCGTATCCGGGCTTTTCGTCGCTGCTCGACGCCTTCTACACCGAGCGCGACCGCATCGACCGCATGAACCAGCGCTCACACGACATCCAGGCCCTGCTCGGCGCGCAGATCGCACGCGTGTCCCGCCGCCTGGAGGCGCAGCGCGGCGAGCTTGCCCAGAGCCGCGGGCGCGAGCAGATGCGCGTGTGCGGGGATCTTGTTTCCGCGAACCTTTACCGGCTGCACAAGGGCATGGATGCCTGCCGCGTGGCGGATTTCTACCGGGAAGGGGAGCCGGAGGTCACCGTAAAGCTCGACCCCGCGCTTTCCCCGGCGCAGAACGCGCAGAAGTATTACCGGGAGTACCGTAAGCTTTCTGCGGCCGAATCGGTTCTGCACGAGCAGCTCCGGCAGGGTGAGGAGGAGCTGGCCTATCTCGATACGGTGCGCGAGGAGCTTTCGCGCGCGCAAAACGAGAGCGGCTTGGAGGAAATCCGCGAGGAGCTGTGCGGCGAAGGCTACATCAAAAAGCGACAGGGCGCGCCGAAGGGGCGCGGGAGCGCGCCGATGAGTTTTACCTCCGGCGACGGGTTCAAAATCCTCGTGGGCCGCAACAACCGGCAGAACGACCGGCTCACCTTAAAAACGGCGGATAAAAACGACATCTGGCTGCACACACGCAACATTCCGGGCGCGCACGTCATTATTGAAGCGGGCGGCGCCCCCGCGGTGCCGGATGCGACGCTCACGCAGGCGGCCTGCCTCGCGGCGCTTTACAGCCGCGCGCGGGATTCCGCACAGGTCCCGGTGGATTACACGCTGGTGCGCTATGTGAAAAAGCCCGCGGGCGCGAAGCCCGGCAAGGTGATCTACGACAACTTCAAAACGGCGTTCGTCACGCCGGACCTCGCCCTGGCCGAGCGGCTGAGAAACGGCCCGGCCTGACCCGGCCGGCGCGAACGTCTTTCGGCGGAATCGGCTTTCAAACAAAACGACATGCTTTTACGCGCGCTTTACAAAGCGCCTTTTCCAAGGCTCCTGCGGCCTGCGGAAAGGGCGCTTTTTTCGTGCAAACCGCGGCGTTTCGGCCGCGCGGATGTGACGCGCGGCGCGGGCGCGCTTTACACGGTTTACACAGACTTTACATTTCGTATACGTGCCGCTGCTTTTGGAAGGATTTCAAAACAGGTATTCTAAATGCGAAGGGAAAAATGAGCGGGTTCATGTATTGCTTCCGGCTTGCCGGAGGGAACCTGCGGCGCCCGGGCCGAGAAGCCGGGGCCGCGCCGCTCCTGTTTTCTGCAAGAAAGGGATGTTGGAAGCATGAAAAAAGTTTTGGCAGCGATTGCGGCTGTTGCCATGGTAGGCTTTTCGCTGACCGCGTGCAGCAGCGGCGGATCTTCGAGCTCTTCCTCGTCGGAGTCCTCTTCCACGCCGTCGTCTTCGTCCTCGTCTACCGCCGCGTCGGAGTTCACGAATCTTTCCGGCAGCATCACGGTGGACGGCTCCTCCGCGCTGGCGCCCCTTGCACAGCTCGCGGCCGACGATCTGAAAAAGACCAACCCGAAAATCAGCATCACGGTGAGCGCCGGCGGTTCCGGCCAGGGCCTGAAGGACGTTCTCGCCAAAACGGTGGATATCGGCAACTCGGATGTGTTCGCGGCTGAGAAGCTCACGTCGGGCGCCGACAAGCTCGTGGACCATCAGGTTTGCATCATCGGCGTGGCCGCCGTCGTCAACCAGAGCGTGACGGTAAAGAACGTCACCACCGACCAGCTTGTCCAGATCTTCACCGGGAAGGTTACCAACTGGAATCAGGTGGGCGGCAAGGACCAGAAGATCGTGCTCATCAACCGCCCCACCAGCTCCGGCACGCGCGCCCTGTTCAAGAAATACGCGCTGAAGGGCCAGACTGAAGCAAGCGGCAAGGCGCTTTCCCAGGACGATTCCGGCATCCTCGCGCAGATGGTCGCGCAGACTCCGGGCGCCATCGGCTATCTCGCGCTTTCCTACACCACGGGCAAATCGGACCTGAACCTCCTGAGCATCGACGGCAACGCGCCTACCTACGATAATATCTACGCCGGCAAGTACAACGTCTGGGGCTACGAGCACATGTACACAAACGGCGAAGCCACGGGCCTTGCCAAAACCTTCATCGATTATATCAAGAGCAGCGATTTCGCCGCCAACATCGCGGCCAAGGGTTACGGCGATTCCTCCAAGGCGCCGGCGAACCACTGAGTACCTCTACAGAAAACCGAATACGACAAGGCCGGGCGGCGGGCAAAGCTGCCCGGCCTGCTGTCGTAACAAAAGCGGAAAATCGGAGAGAGAAGGAAAACCGTGAAAACGAAAAGCATGTTCGCGCGGGAATATCTCGGCCGAACGGTCGTCACCGTCTTCGGATTGTTTATTATAGCGCTGACGCTCGCCATCGCCGCTTTCCTGTTCGTGAAAGGCATCGGCACCTTTACCGTCGATAAGCACACCCCGTGGGAATTTTTGTTTTCCTCCAACTGGAACCCGGACGATATGAAAAAAGGCGGCACCGTGGGCGCGGCCGTGTTCATCGTGGGTTCCATCGTCATCAGCCTGATGGCGCTGCTCATCGCCACGCCGTTTTCCATTGCGGCGGCAATTTTCATGACGGAGATTTCGAGCAGGCTGGGGGAACGGCTGCTGCAGCCCGCCATCGAGCTGTTCATCGGCATTCCCTCGGTGGTTTACGGCTGGGTGGGCCTCACCGTGCTGGTGCCGTTCATCGCGCGCGTGTTCCACCTGCTCTACGGCTTCGGCGTGCTCTCGGGCGCCGTCGTGCTGGCTGTGATGATCTTCCCCACCATCACGAGCGTGGCGAGCGATTCCATCCGCAGCGTGCCGCAGAAATATAAAGAGGCATCCTACGGGCTGGGTTCCACGCGCTGGCAGTCCATTCGCCATGTGGTGCTGCCGTCGGCCGTGCCGGGCGTTCTCACCGGCGTGGTGCTGGGCCTTGCGCGCGCGTTCGGCGAAGCGCTGGCGGTGGCAATGGTCATCGGCAAAATGCCGGTGTTCCCCTCTTCCATTTTCTCGCCCACCTCGAACCTCACGGCCGAGATCGCGTCGGATATGGGCAATGCGGCGCCCGGGAGCGAATTTTATAACGCGCTGTGGACCATGGCGCTGCTGCTCCTGCTCATCTCGTTCGGCTTTATCGTGCTGATCCGCGTGATCGGCGGGAACGGAGGCAAAAAGAATGAAGGATGATCTCGTTTCCGGCGGCTTGGCCGCCGGCGCGGTTTCCGGGCTGCGGATGAGCACGGCGGAGGAGAAAGCCGATAAGCTTCGGGCCGCGCAGAAAAAGGCCCGCGCGGCGGATAAAACCGCCACCGCGGTGCTTTACGCCACGGCCGTGTTCTTCCTGCTTTTGCTCGCGGCGCTCACGCTCTACATCCTATACAAGGGCGTTATCGCCTTTTCACCCACGATGCTCGGCTTCGGGCGCGACGGCATCGCCGTCGAATTTTTCAACACCGTATATCTGGTGTTCCTTTCGCTCGTCGTCTGCGTGCCCATCGGCATCGCCGCCGGCATTTATATGGCCGAATACGCAAGGCCGGGCAGGCTCACGCGCTTTCTGCGCACCAGCATCGAAACGCTTTCCTCGCTGCCGTCCATCGTGGTGGGCCTGTTCGGCTACCTCGTGTTCGTCGTGATGACCGGCTCCCATTGGAACCTGCTCGCGGGCGCGCTGGCGGTTTCCATCCTCAATCTGCCGCTCGTCACCACCACCACGGAGGACGCCGTGCGCGCGGTGCCGGACAGCTACCGCGAGGGCGGCCTCGGCATCGGCGCCACCCATTGGCAGACCATCGTCACCATCCTGCTGCCCGCGGCGGTTCCGCGCATCATCACGGGCATCATCCTCGCCGCGGGGCGCAGTTTCGGCGAGGCGGCGGCGCTGCTCTACACCGCCGGCATGAGTTCGGACGTGAGCATTCACAACTGGAATATCACGAGCAAAAGCTGCCTGCTCAACCCGCTGCGCCCGGCGGATACGCTGGCCGTGCATATCTGGTCCATGAAAACCGAAGGCCTGCAGCAAAACGCCGGGCAGATCGCCGATTTTTCGGCCGCCGTGCTCATCGTAATGGTGTTCGCGTTCAGCCTGGGCGCCCGCGCGCTGGGCCGGGCGCTGGACAGAAAAATGTCCGGAACCGGCAAAAACGGAGGAAAATAACGGATGGAAAACGTTGAAAACCTGGAAACCAAGGTGCTTTCCGAAAGCCTCGACCTGTTTTACGGCGACGTACACGCCCTCAAAAGCGTCGGTTTTCCCGCCTATACCAACCGCGTAACGGCGCTCATCGGGCCTTCGGGCTGCGGAAAATCAACCTATCTCAAAACGCTCAACCGCATGAACGATCTCATCCCCGGCGTGAAGATCACGGGTACGGTGGAGCTGGACGGCGAGAACATCTACGCGCGCGAAATGGATGTCACGCTGCTGCGCAAGCGCGTGGGAATGGTGTTCCAAAGCCCGAACCCGTTTCCCATGTCGATTTACGACAACGTCGCCTACGGGCCGCGTATCCACGGTACAAAGAACCGCCGCGTGCTCGACGAAATCGTGGAAAGAAGCCTTGTGGGAGCGGCGCTGTGGGACGAAGTGAAGGACCGGCTTAAAAAAAGCGCGCTGGGCCTTTCGGGCGGGCAGCAGCAGCGCCTGTGCATCGCGCGCGCGCTGGCCGTGGAGCCGGAGGTGCTGCTGATGGACGAACCCACGAGCGCGCTCGACCCGATCTCCACCATGAAGATCGAGGACCTGATTTCAAACCTCAAGGAAAACTACACGATCATCATCGTGACGCACAATATGCAGCAGGCGGCCCGTATTTCGGATTATACCGCGTTTTTCCTCCACGGCGAGGTGGTGGAATACCGCGATACCGAGGGCATCTTCTCGATGCCCAAGGATAAGCGCACCGAGGATTACATTACGGGCCGGTTCGGATAACACGTATCTTCGAGCGGGCTATTCAGCCCGAATCGTCCGCAGCGTTTTTTGAATCGCTGTAAGATAAGTCGTCATTGACAACGGGGCGCCGTTTGGTGTATATAGGATTTGGAAGCTTGAAAAGAGGCCTCCGTTTGTGAACAGCGCCGCTTGAGGCGGCGGGAGGAAAGAATGAGCGCGAGAAACACATTCGACCAGGAACTGGAGAACCTTCATCTGAGCATGATCCGTATGGGCGGCCTGGTGGAGGAAGCCATCGACCGTTCCATCGAGGCTCTGGAGAAGCGCGACCGCGATCTGGCGCGTCAGATCATTCAGAGCGACAAGGAGATCGACGACCTGGAGCGCAGCATCGAAACAATGTGCCTTCGCCTGCTGCTTCGCCAGCAGCCGGTGGCCAAGGACCTGCGCGATATCTCCACCGCTCTCAAGATGATTACGGATATGGAGCGCATCGGCGACCAGGCGGCGGATATCGCCGACGTGAGCCTGCGCTTCGACGAAAGCCCGTTTATCAAAACCATGGAGCATATTCCGCTGATGGCGCATATTGCGTCCTCGATGGTAAAAGACAGTATCAGCGCGTTCGTAAAGGGCGACATACAGGCGGCGCACGAGATCATCAAGCGCGACGACGAGGTCGACAACCTGTTTGAAACCGTGAAGCAGGATATCATATCGGTGATGATCACCTCGGCCGACGAGGCCGACCAGGCCATCGATTTTCTGCAGATCGCCAAATACCTGGAGCGCATCGGCGACCACGCGGTGAACATCTGCGGCTGGGTGATCTTTTCGGTTACCGGGGAGCACAAGAACGCGAAGATCCTGTGATGCCGCCCGTGCCGGCGCTTTTTGGATAGGATGGACGGAGGAGAATGGAACATACCGCATTTGTTGTGGACGATGAAGAGGATATCCGGGAAATCATCAAGTGCGCGCTCGAATCCTGCGCGATCCGCGTGCGCGGCTTCGAGAACGCGGGCGACATGCTCGCGCGCGTGCGGGAGGAGACGCCGGACGTTATCCTGCTCGATATCATGCTGCCGGGCATCGACGGGCTGGAGGCTCTGCGCCGCCTCAAGGCGGACCCGCAGACCGCGCCCGTGCCGGTGCTGATGCTTACGGCCAAGGGCAGCGAGATCGACCGCGTTACGGGCCTGGATTACGGCGCCGACGATTACATCGTAAAGCCGTTCGGCGTGCTGGAGCTGATGGCGCGCGTGCGCGCGGCTCTGCGCCGCAACGGCTCGTTTTCCGCGAACCAGACCGTGTTCGAGCGGGGCGGCATCCGGCTCGACGCCGAATCCCGCGAGGTTGCGGTGAACGGCAAAAACGTGGAGCTCACCCTCAAGGAATTCGATCTGCTGCGCCTGTTGATGGAAAACACCGGCAAGGCCATGGCGCGCAACGTTCTGCTCGATAAGGTGTGGGGCTACGGCTACATTGGGGAGACGCGCACACTGGATATGCACATCCGCTCGCTGCGCCAGAAACTGGGGGAAAACGGGGCGGCGATCTCCACGGTGCGCGGCATCGGGTATAAATTCAGCGCCTGACGGCTCCGGCAGGCGGATGTTTTCGGGGCGGAAGTTGATGGAGGCTATTGGATGAAGCGCATGGTGCTGCTGGGCAGCCTGATGCTCGTGTTTACGGCGCTGGTCGTCACCTGGGTGATCACGGGGTTTGTATATCAGAATATTCTGTTCGATGCGCAAAGGCAGAATCTCCGCAGCCTTACCTCCCTCTCCGCTCAGTTTTCGGCCGCGGAGGGCGGCGCGAAGCGGGAGCTTCGGCTCCCGCAGGGCGTTGCGGCGGTCTATTACGGAAAACAGCTGCAGCAGGAGCCTTCCGATGTGGAGCAGGCGTTCACTTTGGGCGCCGGAGAAACGCTTGTGAACCACGGAATCCTCGGCGGAAGCTCCGTTTCGGAGGCGGTGCGGCTCTCGGACGGAACGGTGTTACGGCTTTCCGCACCCGTGAACGGCACGTTTACCACGCTGTGGTGCATCCTGCCGGCTCTCCTGCTCGCGTTTGTGCTGGCCTGGCGCGCGGCGGCGCAGCTCGTGCAAAACGTCCGGTTCGTGTTCAAGGGCGTGAGCCTTACGCTGGAGCGCGCCGTCAACGAGGGCGGCGTCACGGTGCGGCCCGCGCCGGAGCTGCTGGAATACCGGGAATTCGCCCTGGAAGCGCGCGAACTGGCGGAGCTGAGCACGCAGGTGTCCCAGCGCGTCCAATCTTTGTTCGTGGAAAACAAACGCGTGGATTACCTGCTCAACAACATGAACGAGGGGCTTGCCGTTTTTGACCGCGACCTGCGCATCCTCACCATCAACCGCGGCGCACTGGCGTTTTTTGAGACGGACGGCGACATGAAGGGGCAGAATATCCTGCGCCTGACGCATCAGCCCGCCGTGGAGGAAACGCTCCGCCGCGTAACGGAGAGCGGCGCGCCCGCCGCCATGGATATCAAAAGCCCCGGCGGCACCAAAACGCTCCAGCTTTCCATGAGCGCCGTGTACGACGAGAACGAGGGAAAGGAAACGGCGGACGGCCAGCCGCGCCGGTCGGACGGCGCCATCCTCATCATATCGGACGTGACGAGCCTGCGGCTCACCGAGCAAATCCGCTCCGATTTCGTGGCGAACGCCTCGCACGAGCTGAAAACGCCGCTCACGTCCATCAAGGGCTTTTCGGAGCTGCTCGACAGCGGGATCATTTCGGACCCCGGCAAATCCCGCGGATATCTGGAGCACATCCGGCAGGAAACCGAGCGCATGATCATGCTCATCAACGATATTCTCAAGCTTTCGGAGCTGGAATCGAGCTATGCCGAGCGCGGCAAGGCGCAGGTGAGCCTCAAGCTCATTGCGCAGAAGGTGTGCGGTTCGCTCGTGAACCAGATTACGCGCCGCGGCGTTACGGTGAGCGTGGAAGGCGATATCGGGAGCATGGAGGCGAGTTCCGAGCACATGGAGCAGATGCTGCTCAACCTGGTGGACAACGCCGTGAAGTACAACCGCGAGTGCGGGCGCGTGGATATCCGCGTGGAACAGGCCCCGGATTCCGTGAGCGTCACGGTGAGCGACACGGGCATGGGCATCCCGGCCGAGGCGCAGGGGCGCGTGTTCGAACGCTTCTACCGCGTGGATAAAAGCCGCAGCCGCAAGCTCGGCGGCACGGGGCTGGGGCTTTCCATCGTCAAACATATCGTGGAGCTCTACCACGGAACCGTCTCGCTCAAAAGCGGGGAGGGCAAAGGGACGGCCATCACGGTAAAATTCCCCTGCGCGTAATGCAGCCGCTCTCCCGAAGGTCCGCAGGCGTCCTGCAAAAGGCGCCGTAAAATGCGCAAAACGCATTTCGCGGCGCTTTGTTTTCAAGTTTTCCGCCGCGCGGCCGATATGGTATAATGAAAAGCAGCATAGAATAAGCAAAACGGAACGCGGGAAGGAGGCGCAGCGATGGATATCAAGCCGGTGGAGATGGAACGCTTAAACGGCGTCAGCCCGCAGTCCCCGCAGACGCGGGTCGAGGAATCCAAAAACCCGGTTTCGCAGGCGGCGGGCGGCGCGGGAGGCGGCCCTGCGCAGCAGGACGGGGACACCTTCGAAGCGAACGGCGTGCGGCACAACCTGCGCGCGCTGGTGGATGCCGGCGGCGCCGAGGACCACGCGGCGGAAATCGTCGCCTCGGGTATCGAGCCGGACTACCTGCGCGCGGAGCTGGCCCGCCGCGCCGAAATGGGCGACCGCGCGGCCGTTTCCATCCTCGTCAACTACCTCGCCGGATATTTCCGGCAGGCCGAGCAGAAGATCGCGCAGCTTTCGGGGGGCGATGCCCAAAAGCAGGCGGAGTTCCTTTTTTTGGCGGCCTACCTGGGCGGGAGGCCGGAAAACGCGTTTCAGGCGGCCAAAGCCATGGGAGAGGACGCGCTCCTTTCGCCGTTTTTTTGTTACGCCTATGCGGATCTGCTGCTCAGCTTCGGGTATGTGGATAACGCGCGCGCTTTTTTCCGGCGCTACACCTCGCTCGCACGCCGTTTTCTGCCCGATTTTGTTTCGGAAAAGGAAAAATACGGCGCACAGCAGCGGCGCCGCGGGCGGCAGCGCCGCGAACCGGACGGCGGCGGGGAGCACGGCGGCGGGCGGCAGGGCGGGCAGCCCGGCTTTGAGAGCGGCGAAGGCGGCGAACGGAGCCTGACGGAGCGCGCCTCGCTCAAAATTCAGGAGCTGGCGCACCGGCGCAAGGTGCTGCTCGATGCGCTGGAGCTGCGCAACGTGGGGTTCGACAAACGCCCTTTGCTTTATGAGCTCGAGGAGATCGATGCGCAGATCGCCCGGTTCACGGCCGCGGAGCAGCCCGAGGAAACCTTGCGTATTTTGCGCTGAAAAAACGAAAACGAGATGGGCAGGGCGCTTCGAACGTGGATTTCCGCTTTCGCGGCGCCCGTTTTTTTCATGCCGCCGGTTTGCGCGCGAACGTTCCGATAAGAAGTAATCTGTCCCTGTACCGCGGAGTCAATTTCGGCGCGGGCATCCCCCGCATGTGCTCCCGTGCGAGGAAATGCGGCCTTCCCTGGCTTTGCGCGCGGAAAATGCGTATTTTCCCTGTTCGGCTCGCAAAAATTGCCGCCGGCAGGTGACGGAGGACGCGAAATGTGCTATTCTATATGCATAGCCGAATGAAGGCGCGCAGCGGCGCTGCCGGAAAAGCGCGAAAAATGAACTTGCTCTCTGAACCTCCTGCCGGGTTAAAGCGGGAGGAGAAGTGCAGCGGTTTTTGAAGCTTTTCCGGGGTGCCGCGGGGCGCGCGCCGGAAGAATCGGTCCGCCGGCCGCGGCGCGGAAAGCCGCGGAAACAGAGTACGGATCTGCAAGTGATTCGTATGAAAAAAAGGAGGGGTCGAAAGCAGCCGATCGTTTCAGCAGAAAGGCAAAGTAGGAATAAGCGCGTACCGCGGGCTTAAACGGGCCTGCGACCAGTGCCAGTCGGACGGGAAGTTGCCGCTGGACGAAAACCGGAGCGCGCGCCCCCTTCGGGAGGAGCGTTTGCACGGTGCGGTGCTTATTTCGCATTCCGTTGCCACCAAAGAGAATCTTCTCTTTCCGTGGCATTGTCTGAATACGTATTTTCGCTAGAGATTTTTTTGTTCACGATCTCAGAAGAAGATTCGTATTGTGTTCGTCAACCGAAAGAGAGGAGCTTTTTTATGAAAAAATCGCTGCTGATTGCGACAGCGGGGCTTTGCATTGCCCTGAACATCGTGCTGTCGCGTTTTCTGGCGTTCGACCCGGCGCCTTTTGTGCGCATCGGCCTGTCATTCCTGGCCGTGGCGCTCGGTTCCATCATCTGCGGCCCCGTGGTTGGCGGGTTTGCCGCCGCTGCGGGGGACGTGCTGGGGTATGCGCTGTTCCCAAACGGCGCTTATATCCCCGGCATTACCGTAAGCGCTTTCCTTTCCGGGCTGCTGCTCGGCCTTCTGCTGCACGGAAAAAAGCCCTCGTTTGCGCGCACGCTTTTCGCCTGCGCAATTACGGGCTTCGCGGTGGAGGGCGGCCTCAACTCCCTCTGGCTCTATCTGGCCATCCCCGGGTATACGGCGTGGGCCATCTTCGGGCCGCGCGTCGCCGTGCAGCTGGTTCTCGTCCCGCTGCAGGCGGCGCTGATCTATTTCGCATGGCGGGAATCCTGCCGCATCCATGTGCTCGGCCTGGGCGGAGCGGGGGCCAAATAGGCGCCGCGCCGAAGCCGCGGGCCGCGGAAAAACCGTTTCGCGTTAAGACGTTCGCTGCAGGGTCAATCGCTATGGCAGTTTTGTAAAAGCTGGGGAGGAGCTGCGCTTCGTCCGCTCTCCTCCCGTCTGATTTGCGGGCAGGCTCTTTATTCGGCGAAACGCTTCGGAACGGGCCGATCTTTTCCGGAAACGCTGTAAAGGAGTGTTTGGATGAACATCAAAAGCGATATCGAAATTGCGCAGGCTTCCGAAATGAAGCCGATCGAAAAAGTCGCGGAGGAAATCGGCATCGGGCCGGATGCCCTAGAGCTGTACGGGCGCTATAAAGCCAAGGTCAATGTGAACGAACTGGGCCTGCAGGATAAACCCGACGGCAAGCTCATTCTCGTCACCGCCATCACGCCCACGCCGGCGGGCGAGGGCAAAACCACCACGACGGTGGGCTTGGGCGACGCGCTGCGCCGGCTCGGGAAAAAGACCATGATCGCGCTGCGCGAGCCGTCGCTCGGGCCGGTGTTCGGCATCAAGGGCGGCGCCGCAGGCGGCGGGTACGCGCAGGTGGTGCCGATGGAGGACATCAACCTTCATTTCACGGGCGATTTTCACGCCATCGGCGCGGCGAACAACCTGCTCGCCGCCATGCTGGATAACCATATCGCCCAGGGCAACGCCCTGGGCATCGACCCGAGGCGAATCACCTGGAAGCGCTGCGTGGATATGAACGACCGGCAGCTCCGCCATATCGTGGACGGTTTGGGCGGCAAGGCCAACGGCCAGCCGCGCGAGGACGGCTTCGACATCACGGTGGCCTCCGAGGTGATGGCCGTCCTCTGCCTCGCGCGTGACCTTCCGGATCTCAAGGAGCGCCTTGCGCGCATCATCGTGGGCTACACGCGCTCCGGCCAGCCCGTCACCGCGCGCCAGCTCCGCGCGCAGGGGGCCATGGCGGCGCTTCTGCGCGACGCCCTCAAGCCCAATCTGGTGCAGACGCTCGAACACACGCCCGCGTTCGTGCACGGCGGGCCGTTCGCCAACATCGCGCACGGCTGCAACAGCGTCGCCGCCACCACCACGGCACTGAAGCTCGCCGATTATGTTGTAACGGAGGCAGGCTTCGGCGCGGATCTCGGCGCGGAAAAATTCCTGGATATCAAGTGCCGCTTCGCCGGACTTTCGCCCAGCGCCGTAGTGATCGTAGCCACCGTACGGGCGCTCAAGCTTCACGGCGGCGTGCCGCGCGGCGAGCTGGGCACCGAGAACCTCGGGGCGCTGGAACGCGGGCTTCCCAACCTGCTCAAGCACATCGAAAATATCACGGTCAAGTTCGGGCTGCCTGCGGTGGTCGCCCTCAACCGTTTCCCCACGGATACGGAGGACGAGCTGCGCCTGGTGGAGAGCAAATGCCGGGAACTTAACGTGAACGTGGCTCTTTCGGAGGTATGGGAGCACGGCGGCGAGGGCGGCGAAGCCCTTGCGCGCGAAGTGCTGCGCCTTACGGAGGGCGAGCCGGCCCAGCTGCGGTTTATTTACGACGCGGAACAGCCCATCAAGGAAAAGGTGGACGCCGTGGTGCGCGAGATCTACGGCGGCGACGGCGCGGAATACACAAGCGCTGCCGAGCGTGAGATCGGGGAGCTTACGGAGCTCGGCTTCGACAAGCTGCCCGTCTGCATGGCGAAAACGCAGTACTCGCTTTCGGATGACCCCAAAAAGCTGGGGCGGCCGAAGAATTTCCGCATCACGGTGCGCAGCGTGCGCGTCAGCGCGGGCGCGGGCTTCCTTGTGGTGATGACGGGCGATATCCTCACCATGCCCGGCCTGCCGCGCGTACCGGCCGCCGAGAAGATCGACGTGGACGACAGCGGCCGCATCACGGGCCTGTTCTGAAAATTGCTGTAAGGCCGGCCCGCATACGGATTTTGAAAAGGGCGTTGCGGATGAATTCCCGTTCATTTCGCAGCGCTCTTTTCCGGTTTTACCCCACTGCCGCCGCAAACCGGCGGGAGGGGAGAGGGAGGTTTGGATGTACGGCTATATCCGGCCGTGTAAGCCGGAGCTGAAAATGAAGGAGTTTTCCGTCTATAAGGCGGTGTACTGCGGCCTGTGCCGGACGCTCGGCCGGCGCTACGGGCTGTTCGCGCGCTTCCTTCTCAGCTACGACGCCACGTTTTTCTGCCTGCTGGAGCTTTCGGGCCAAGATGCCTGCCCGGGCTTCGGCAAAACGCGCTGCCCGGCGAACCCGCTGCGGCGCTGCGACGCGGCGTCGGAATCCCCGGCGATGGATTTCTGGGCGGACGTGAGCGCGCTGCTCTTCGCCGAAAAGCTGGAGGACGACCGGCGCGACGCCGAAATTTCGCACCGCTTCGCCGCCGCGCTCCTGCGCCCGTACGCGGCGTGGCTGCGCCGGAAGGCGGCGCGCCGGAACCCGGAGGCCGCGAAGCTCGTCACAGGCTTTTCTAGCAGGCAGGCGCAGGCGGAGCGCGAGCGGGGCGGTTCGCTCGACGCGGCCGCGCACCCCACGGCGGATCTGATGGCGCGGCTTCTGGACGGCCGCGCGCAGGGGGAGACGGCGCGCGTGCTCGAACGCCTCGGCTATTTTCTGGGGCGCTTCATCTATTTGGCCGACGCGGCCGATGATTTTGCCGGCGATCTGCGCCGCGGCGATTACAACCCCTTCGCGGCGGCTTTGGGGCTTTCGGCCGCATCGGATCGAAAAGCGCGCGGCGAGGCCATGCGTCCTGTTTTGAACGTCTGCATCCGCGAGGCCGCCGCCGCGTTCGCTCTGCTTACCTGCAAGCGCTTCGCGGCCATCCCCGCGAACGTGCTGGAGCTGGGGCTGCCGCGCGTGGAGCAGGCCGTGCTTTCGGGGCTTGACAAAAAGCGCCGCCTGCTGGCGTTTGCCGACGTCTATCGCCTCTAGCCGTGCCGATTGGAGTTGACAAGCGCCCGCGGCAGGCGGATAATAAAAGAGGCATTCTCATCAAAAAACACTCCGGCTTTATCCAACAAGCCCTAAGGAGATCAAGATGGACGACCCGTACAAGGTTTTAGGCGTATCGCCGAATGCGAGCGACGACGAGGTCAAGGCGGCGTACCGCACCCTGGCTAAAAAATATCACCCCGATGCATATGCGAACAATCCGCTGGCGGATCTCGCGGCCGAGAAGATGAAAGACATCAACGCGGCGTACGAGGAGGTTCAGAAGCAGCGGCGCGGCGGTTATTCGAGCGGTTATTCCGGTTCCTCCTCCGCAAACTATTCGGGCGGCGGTTATTCTTCCGGCCGTTTCGCGAATATCCGCGATATGCTCAACGCCGGGCGCGCAGCGGAAGCGCAGGGGTCGCTCGACGCGGTTCCCGAAAGCGAGCGCGACGCGGAATGGCATTTCCTCAAGGGCATGACGCTTTACCGCATGGGCTGGGTCAACGAAGCGTACATGGAAGTGCAAAACGCCGTGCAGATGGATTCAAACAACGGCGAATACCGCCGCGCGCTCGAACAGCTGCGCAGCCGCATGAACAACCCGTATGCCGGGGGATTCGGCGGAAGCCCGTTCGGCGGCGGCTACGGCTCGCCGGCCGCGGACGGATGCAACGGGTGCGACCTGTGCGCGGGCCTTGCGTGCGCGAATTGTCTGTGCAACGGCGGGCTCGGCTGCTAAACCCTTTCTCCGATTCAAAAAAGAGAAAAATCCGCGGCAAAAGCGTTGCTCTTTGGGTTTGGCGCGGATTTTATCCGCAGGCTGATCGGAGAATCGGTTGAGGCGCCCGCTTTGGGGGCTTCGGCTTTCGGGCCGGGGAGGTTTGGATGAAAAAAAGCTATGAAATCGCGCTGGGAGGCGTTATAGCGGCGCTTTCGGTGGTGTTGCTCGTGCTGGCCACGCTGCTGCCGGTGGCGGATATGGTCTTTCCCGCCGCCGCCGGCGTTTTGCTGATCGCGGCCGTGTTCGAGCTGGGGCAGAGCGGAGCGCTGCTGATTTTCGCGGCGGTTTCGGTTTTGTCTCTGCTCCTTCCCGTGGATAAGACCGCGGCGCTCTACTATATCCTCTTTTTCGGGCATTACCCCATCGTCAAAACGTATTTGGAACGGATTCCGAACCGCGTACTGCGTTGGACGGCGAAGTTTTTGCTGTTCAACCTCTGCGCGGGCGCGGCGCTGCTGCTTGCGGTGTACCTGTTCCAGGCGCCCGTTCAGCTGTTCAGGCGGCTGCCGCTGGCGGGCGGAATCGCCCTCACCGTGCTCTGCTTCAATCTGGCGTTCGCGGTGTACGATATCGCCGTGCTCCGCCTGGCGGAGCAGTACCGGCTCCGCCTGCACCGCTTCCTTGCGCGCCGGCGGTAATACAAATCTTCTTCTGAAACAGTGGATAAAAAATCTTCACAAAACCGTATTGCGGGGTTTTGTGAAGATTTTTTTGACGCTCTCTATGGAAGATGCGGATAAAAAAGGCCGCTTTCCGCGCGGCAAAACAAGAATAGACGCATCCTGCCGGGCGCCCGCAATCGGATTTGTCCGTTTGCGGCGCCCGGTTTTCCGCTTTCGGCGCATACCGGGCGGAAAAGGGGAAATCCCTCTTGACAAAATGGTCTATTTCTTATAGACTCAATATGAAGTCTATAAGGAATAGACCAAAAGGAGGACGCGTATGGCCGAATACCGGCTTTCCTCGAGCGAAGCGAAGCTCGCGGAACTGATCTGGCGCGACGAACCGGTGGGTTCCGGCGAACTGGTGAAAACCTGCGAGCGGGAACTGAACTGGAAAAAATCCACCACGTATACGATTCTGAAAAAACTGTGTGAAAAGGGCGTGTTCCGCGACGAGCAGGCAGTGGTTTCGTCCCTGCTGAAACGGGACGCATTTGAAGCGGGACGCAGCAGACGGTTCGTGGAGGATACGTTCGGCGGCTCGCTGCCGAAGTTTCTGGCTGCGTTTATGGGCGGCGAAAAGCTCAGCCCCCGCCAGGCGGAGGAACTCAAGCGCCTGATCGACGCGCACAGGGAGGAATAAGCATGGAAGGGTTGTTCCTCTGCG
The DNA here is from genome assembly GCA_023391535.1 of Bacillota bacterium. GTDB lineage: Bacteria > Bacillota > Clostridia > Oscillospirales > Ethanoligenentaceae > JAEWAU01. The sequence continues at coordinate 32,030 of JAEWAU010000102.1, forward strand.
TGCTGCGCATGAGCCTTACCGCGAGCTACGCGATTCTGGTGATCCTGCTTTTGCGGCTGCCGCTGAAAAAGGCGCCCCGCTCCGTTTCCTACGCGCTTTGGAGCGTCGCTGCTTTCCGGCTCGTCTGCCCGGTTTCCTTCCGCAGCGCGTTCAGCCTGCTGCCTTCGGACGCGGGGCGGCAAAGCGCGAATATCGTGGTGCGCCGGGCCGCGCAGGCGGCGGCCGCGGTTTTGCCCGCGCAGGGTTCCGGCAGCGGCGCGGCGTCCGCCGCTTCCCCCGTATCGGTCGGCGCGGGCATTGTCCCGTTTCTGACCGAAATCGGCACGGCGCTCTGGCTTGCGGGCATCGCCGCAATGCTTGCCTATCAGGTCGTTTCGCTCCTGCTTCTGCGCGGGCGCCTGAAAGGGGCGCGGCATACGGGCCGGGGCATCCGCGAAGCGGAAGGGCTGCGCACGCCCTTTGTGCTCGGCGTGTTCCGTCCGGCAATCTATCTTCCCGCCGCGCTTCCGGCAGTGGAACGCGAGATCGTCGTGCGGCACGAGCGCGCGCACATCCGCAGGCTCGACCATCTCGTCAAGCCGCTGGCGTTTGTCGTTTTAAGTATCCACTGGTTTAATCCGCTTGCGTGGGTCGCCTTTTCGCGCATGAGCGCGGATATGGAACTTTCGTGCGACGAGCGCGTGCTCCGGGAGCTGGGCGGCGGCGTGAAAAAAGCCTATTCGTCCTCGCTGCTCGCCATGGCCGCGGGGCGCAGCGTTCCGCTTGCGGGCCCGCTGGCGTTCGGCGAGGGCAATATCAAAAGCCGCATCCAAAACATCCTGCGGTATCGCAGGCCGGCTTTTTGGGTGATCTTCGCCGCCGTGCTGGCGGCGGGGGGCGTCGGCTTCGGGCTTCTGGCAAACCCGGGAGCCGCATCCGGCCAGGGGCTCCCGGCGCAGGAGCTTTACCGGCTCCGCACGCCCTATGTGGGCGACGCGAGCCGGGTGGGGGGCATTTTCAGCCGCCTGCCCGTGCCGGAAACGCTGCAGCACGACGGCATCCGGCTGTTCACGAAAGCGCAGCCTTACGGTGTGGAGGTGAATTTTAAAGCGGCCGCGGCGGAAAAGCAGGCGTTTTCCATTCCGGGTAATCAGGCTGTATTCAACCGCAGTGCCGTGATGCTGTTCGCGCTCGTGCAAAATGCCTCGTACGTGGATTTTGTGGTGAGCGACGGCTCTTCTCCCCTCACCGTGCGAAGAACCCGGGAATGGGCGAACACCGCCATGGGGGAGGACGTGTGGAACGCCGCGTCCACGCAGAGCGCCTTTTCCGCGCTCTACGCCAAAACCATGGCAAATTATCCGGATTCGTACAAGGCCGGGAAATAGAAAACGGGGCGGGGGGGGGGGGGGGGGGGAGGTGTTGTGGGGAG
>JAEWAU010000008.1 GCA_023391535.1 Bacillota bacterium
ACCCCCCCCCCCCCCCCCCCCCCCCCCCCCGGCCGCCCCCCCCCCCCCCGCCCGTTTTGAGGCCGGAGTGCTGCAATCAGGATTTGAGCGTGGGGGCAGCGTCCGTGCGCATCGTGAGCGAGATGCGCTTTTGCGCGGCGTCCACCGAAAGGACGCGGACCTTGACGATATCGCCCACCGTGAGCGCTTCGGAGGGGTGGCGCAGGAAGCGGCCGCCGATCTGCGAGATGTGCAGCAGGCCGTCCTGATGCACGCCGATATCGATGAACGCGCCGAAATCCACCACGTTGCGCACGGTGCCCGTCAGCTCCATGCCGGGTTTCAGGTCGCTCAGGCTCAGAACATCGGTGCGCAGCAGGGGCCTCGGCAGCTCGTCGCGCGGGTCGCGCCCCGGCCGCATCAATTCGGAAACGATGTCCCGCAAAGTGGGCAGCCCCACGCCCGCGCGCCGCGCCGCCTCCTGCTCGCCCATATCCGCGAGCTTTTGCGGCAGCGAGGCCAGCCGGCCGGAGGCCACGTCCGTAAGCGAAAAGCCGCACTGCGTGAGCAGTTCCCCCGCCGCGCCGTAGGATTCGGGGTGGACGGAGGTGTTGTCGAGCACCGAAGCGCCGCCCAGGATGCGCAGAAAGCCCGCGCACTGCTCGTAGGCCTTCGGCCCGAGCTTCGGTACGTGCAGCAGCTCGCGCCGGGAGGCGAACGCGCCGTTTTCCTCGCGGTAACTCACGATATTCCGCGCCACGGCGGGGCCGATGCCGGAGATGTGCGAAAGCAGCGGGGCCGAGGCGGTGTTGAGATCGGCCCCCACGGTATTGACGCAGTCCTCCACCACGCCTCCGAGCGCTTCGTCGAGCCGCGCGGGCTTGAGATCGTGCTGGTACTGCCCCACGCCGATGGCCTTGGGGTCGATCTTAATGAGTTCCGCAAGAGGGTCCTGCAAACGCCGCGCAATCGATACGGCGCTGCGCAGCGATACGTCGTACTGCGGAAATTCCTCCGCGCCGAGTTTGGAGGCGGAATACACCGAAGCGCCCGCTTCGCTCACCACCATATAGGAAACCGGGCGCGGAAGCTCCCGGATCAGTTCGGCGGCGAACAGCTCTGTTTCGCGCGAGGCTGTGCCGTTGCCGATGGAGATCACTTCCACGCCGTGCCGCGCGATGAGCGTTTTCAAAACGGCCTTGGCCTCGGCGGTTTTGCTCTGCGGCGGCGTGGGGTAGACCACGGCGGTATCGAGCACCTTGCCGGTGGGGTCCACCACGGCGACCTTGCAGCCCGTGCGGTAGGCGGGGTCCAGCCCCAGCACGGTTTTACCCTTCACGGGCGGCTGGAGCAGCAGGGGCCTTAAATTCTGCGCGAATACATGAATCGCCTGTTCCTGCGCGCGTTCGGTGAGAGCGGAGCGCAGCTCGCGTTCCAGGGCGGGGAAGAGCAGGCGGCGCCAGGCGTCCTCCCCGGCGCGGCGCACAAGCTGCGCCGCGTAGGCGCCGGATTTCACCGTGCGCCGCGCCACCGCCGCGAGCGGGCCCTGCTCCTCAAGCTCCAGCGATACCGAAAGGAACCCTTCGCGCTCGCCGCGGTCTATGGCGAGCACGCGGTGGCCCGGCATTTTCGCCGCGGCCTCGGCGTAGTCGTAGTAGCCGCGGTAGACGGAATCCTCTTTTTTGGCGGCTTTCGTGTGCAGCACGCCCCCGCGCTCCACAAGCGCGCGCAACTCGCGGCGCAGGGCCGCGTCGTCGGCGATCTGCTCGGCCAGAATATCCATCGCGCCCGAAAGGGCGTCCCCGGCCGTTTCCACGCCTTTTTCACGATTCACAAACCGTTCCGCCTCGCGCTCCGCCGCCGCCCTTCCGGCTTCCTGCTTCGCCAGAAACGCCGCCAGCGGCTCCAGACCCTTTTCGCGCGCAATGGACGCGCGCGTGCGCCGCTTGGGGCGGTAGGGGAGATAGATATCCTCGATTTCGGCGAGGGTGGAGGCCGCTTCCAGCGCGCGGGCGAGGGCGTCGCTCCATTTTCCCTGCTCCTCGATGGTTTTGCGCACCTCGCCTCGCCGCTTTTCCAGCCCGCGCAGCGCCGCCAGGCGTTCGCCCAGCTCGCGCAGCACCTGGTCGTCCAGCGAGCCGGTGCGCTCCTTGCGGTAGCGCGCGATGAACGGGATGGTGCACCCCTCGTCGATGAGGCCGATCACGTTCTCCACCTGCGTGCGGCGAAGCCTGAATTCCTCCGCCAGAGCCGAAACGATCTCCATGAGAAACCTTCTTCCTGCTTTGATACGATAGCCGATTTATAGCAATTCCACTTAAAATTGCGAGATGTTGTGTTTCGTCTGCCTGTCTCCGGCGGAAAGGCGAAACACTTTAAAACCTATCAATTTAAAGTGGAAATGCTGTAAGAATATAAAATCCGCGGCGAAAAGTTTGATATGCGTTTAATGCGGCTTCTGATCCGCAGTTTTATCGGAAATCCGCCCTTCTTTGCGCCGCCGCACGGGCGGAAACGCGAAAAAAACGCCGCCCGCACACGCGTGCAGACGGCGTTTTTTCGATTGCCGGAATCAGACGGCGCGCTGGACCTTGTTGGAACGAAGGCAGCGCGTGCACACGTAAATATGGCGCGGGGACCCATCCACAATCGCCTTCACACGCTTTACGTTCGGCTTCCAGGTCCGGTTGGAACGCCGGTGCGAGTGGGACACGCGGATTCCAAAGGTCACGCCCTTGCCACAAAGTTCACATTTTGCCATCTATCTGCACCTCCTCATGTTCATACCATGCAACAGCATAACAAAATTATTTTATCAGAATCCGGCCATAAAAGCAAGAGATTTTTTACAAATCGGGAGAAAACGCGGTTTTTTCAAACAAGGCGCGGCGTTTTTCAGACGCGCTCCGCCTTCGCGCGGCGCGGCAGCAGGGCACGCGTGGAGTTGAGCACCGCCAGCAGCGTCACGCCCGTATCCGCGAACACGGCGGCCCAGATGTTCGCCCAGCCCAGCGCGCCGAGCGCGAGCACCGCGAATTTTACCGTGAGGGCGAACACGATGTTTTCCCGCACCAGCAGGCGCACCTGCCGCGCGACGCGCACCGCCTCCAGAAGGCGGGAAGGCTTGTCGTCCATGAGCACCACGTCGGCGGCCTCCACGGCGGCGTCGCTGCCCATGCCGCCCATGGCGATGCCCACGTCGGCGCGGGCCAGAACCGGGGCGTCGTTGATGCCGTCGCCCACAAACGCGCAGGCGCATCGTGCGCCCGCGTTCCGTGCGCCCGCGCCGCGCGCGTCTGCGGCGAGCTTCTCGTAAGCTTCCACCTTGCCGTCCGGCAGCAGCCCGGCGGAAAACTCATCGAGGTCCACGGCCTTCGCCGTGTCGCGGGCCGCGCGCTCGTTGTCGCCCGTGAGCATTGCGACGCGGCGCACTCCCAAACGGCGCAGGCCCTGCACCGTGGAGGCGGCGTCGGTGCGCAGGCGGTCCGCAATGGAGATGCAGCCGAGGTACTTCCCGCCCCGCGCCACAAACACAAGCGTTCCGGAAAGTTCGCACGGCGGGCAGACGACGCCTTCGCGCGCGAGGAGCCGTTCGTTGCCCGCCAGCAGGCGCTCGCCGTTTACCTGCGCCGCTGCGCCCATGCCCGCCGTTTCCTCGTAGGCTTCCGGCTCGTACCCGGACGGCAGGCCCCACGCCCTTCGGATGGCCAGCGCGGCCGGATGGACGGCGGCGGCCTCCGCTTCGGCGGCCGTGCGCAAAAGCTCTTTTTCCGAAACGCCCGGCGCGGGCGCCAGCGCCGCAACCTCGAACACGCCCTGCGTAAGCGTGCCGGTTTTATCGAACACCACGGTGTCGAGCTCTGCCAGCAACTCCAGATAGTTGCCGCCTTTCACCAGAACGCCGTGCCGCGACGCGGCGCCGATGCCCGCGAAAAACCCGAGCGGCACCGAAACCACCAGCGCGCACGGGCAGGAGACGACGAGGAACACCACCGCGCGGTACACCCACGGCGAAAACGGCTGCGCAAACAAAAGCGGCGGCAGCAAAGCCAGCAGCAGGGCGCCGGCGCACACGGCGGGCGTATAGACACGCGCGAACCGCGTGATGAATGCCTCGGCCTTGGCTTTTTTGCTGCCCGATTCTTCCACCAGGCGGATGATGCGCGACACGGCGGAATCGCCGTAGGCTTTTTCCACGCGCACCGTCAGCAGCCCGCCGCCGTTTACATATCCGCTCAGAATCTCGCTTCCGGGCCCGGCCTGCCGCGGCACAGGCTCGCCCGTCAGAGCCGAGGTATCCAGCAGCGTGGAGCCCTCCGTTACGGTGCCGTCGAGCGGCACGCGCTCGCCGGGGCGGATCTCGATGAGATCGCCCGGCGCGATCTCCTGCGGCTTTACGTGCCGCACGCCCTGCGCCGTTTTCAGGTTGGCCGCATCGGGCCGCAGGCCCATCAGATCCGCAATGGAGCGCCTGGAGCGCCGTGTGGCGAGATTCTGGGCGTATTCGCCCGCCTGGTTAAACAGCATCACGGCGGCGCCTTCGGGGTATTGCCCGATGGCGAAGGCGGCGATGCAGGCGATGCTCATGAGCAGGTTTTCATCGAAAAGCTCCCCTCTGCCGATGTTGCGCACCGCGCGCCAGAACACCTCGCCGCCCGAAAGCAGCAGGCTCGCGCCGAACAGGATATCCGCCGCCACACGCGCCCCGAGCGCGCCGGCGAGAAACGCGAGCCCGAAGATCGCCGCGCTCCCGAGCATCCGGAACAGCTCGGAAGAAACAGCGCGTTCCGGATTCGCGTCCGAATCATCCTCCGCGCCGGAGGCTTTTTCCGGCTCGGCGGAGCGCACCGTCACGCCCGGCTCGACGCCGGCCACCAGTTCCCGGACGGTTTGCTCAAGTAGCTCGGGCGCAACGCTTTCTTCGTGCTCCACCGTGAGCCGCTGCGTGATGAGGTCCACGCGCGCGGAGGTGACGCCTCCCACGCCGCCGAGTTTTTTTTCAATGGCGGCGGCGCAGTGCGGGCAGGAAAGATGCTCGAGCCGATAAACTTTTTCCATAAAGCAAGTCCCTTTCCGGCCGGGCGGGCGCTGCTCGTTCCGCGCCCGCGCCGGCCTGAGCATCCGCTGTGCTCAGCTTTTTTCCGGTTCGGTCTTTTCCACTCCGGCTTTTTTCTCCCCGAGTTTTTCCTCGGTGTGCCGCAGCCCCGTGCTGAAAATGGAGCGGATGTGCGCGTCGCAGAGCGAATAATACACCACCTTGCCCGCGCGGCGGAAGGTGATGACCCGTGCGGCGCGCAGAATCTTGAGGTGGTGCGATACCACCGACTGATTCATTCCGACGATGGTGGAGAGATCGCAGACGCAAAGCTCCGTACAGAGCAGCGCGCCGATGATTTTAAGCCGTGTCGGGTCGCCGAACATCCGGAAGAATTCCGACATATAGAACAGATTTTCCTCGCCGGGCAGTTCGCGCAGCGCCTTTTCCACCGCCTCCGGGTGGATGCCCTGCGCGCCGCACCGCGGCTCGCCTTCTTCCCACGCCATGCCGAGCCCTCCTTATCGCGTGCATAACGCATATACACATAACACATTTACATATGAACAACTATAAATATGTTCCGCTATCAGTATACGCGACAGACGCCCGGTTGGCAAGCCCGGGAAGCAAAAGACTTTTTCTCCACAAGCTTCTTTTCTTGCACGGGTTTGGGCAAAAAAAGGCGGCAGGCTTTCCCGCGGATGCGGGAAGCGCCTGCCAAAAGAAAAAAGAGGCGTGTATGGAAAAAATCGCAAAAAAAACGGAACAATCAATCGGGAATGGCGATATCGAGCGCGCGGTTCAAGTCGAAAATCAGGTCGTCCGGGTCCTCCAGGCCGATGGAGAGGCGGATGGTGTCGGGGCCGAAGCCCGCGGCGCGCTGTTCCTCCTCGTTGAGCTGCTGGTGGGTGGTGGTAGACGGATGAATGATCAGGGATTTTGCGTCGGCGACGTTGGCAAGGTCGGAAAACAGCTCGAGGCTGTCGATGAGCTTGCGGGCGGCCTTTACGTCGCCTTTCACGGAGAAGGTGAAGATGGAGCCGGAGCCCTTCGGAAAGTACTTTTCCGCGAGCGCATGGTACTTGCTCGCGGGCAGGCCGGGGTAATCCACTTCCTTGACCTTGGGGTTGTGCGCGAGAAAATCCGCCACTTTTTCGGCGTTGGAAACGTGCCGCGCCACGCGGACGGGCAGCGATTCCAGCCCCTGAATGAACAAAAACGCGTTGAACGGCGAAAGGGTGGCGCCGGTATCGCGCAGCAGGCCCGCGCGGATCTTCGTGACGAAGGCCACCGGCCCGAGATCGATGAATTTGATGCCGTGGTAGCTGGAATCCGGCGTGGTGAAGCCGGGGAATTTGCCGTTGCCCCAGTCGAAATTGCCGCCGTCCACGATGAGGCCGCCGATGGAGGAGCCGTGGCCGCCGATGAACTTGGTGGCGGAGTGCACCACGACGTTGGCGCCGTGCTCGAACGGGCGGAACAGGTACGGTGTGGCGAAGGTGTTATCCACGATCACCGGAATGCCGTACTCGCGGGCGATGGCGCCCACCGCGTCGAAATCGATGATGTTGATGCCGGGGTTGCCCAGCGTTTCATAATAGATGGCCTTGGTTTTTTCGGTGATGGCTTTGCGGAAGTTCTCCGGGTCTTCCGGATCGACGAATTTGGTGTGGATGCCGTAATGCGGCAGCGTGGCGGCAAAGAGGTTATAGGTGCCGCCGTAAAGCGTGCTGGCTGAAACGATCTCGTCGCCCGCGCCCGCAATGTTGAGAATGGCATAGGTGATGGAGGCCGCGCCCGAGGCTACCGCCAGCGCCGCGGAGCCGCCCTCCAGCGCCGCGATGCGCTGTTCCAGCACATCCAGCGTGGGGTTTGTGAGGCGGGAATAGATGTAGCCGGGGACTTTCAGCCCGAAGCGCCCCTCCGCCTCGTCCGTATCCTTGAACACGTAGGAGGTGGTCTGGTAGATCGGCACCGCGCGCGCCCCCGTGGCGGAATCCGGATTTTCCTGACCCGCGCGCACGGCGAGGGTATCGAACGCCCATTTTCTGTTGCTCATTGTAATCGGCCTTTCTTTTCTATATTGACATTGACGGACATATGGGTAAAACGCCGAATAAAAAAGGGAAGCCGCGTTTTTTGAAAACGACGGCTTCCCGGATGCGCATAACGCCGCAGCTGCGGACGCTTACGGACAGAAAGCCGGAACACCGTGCGCGCGGCCGCACATCCTGCCGCACATCGATGCAGAGCACATCATGGCAATCATCATTCTGCTTTTGCGTTCCATAGCTCTCCGTCCTTTTCTGCCGGTGCAAAACGTTTTATAAGAAGAATTCGGGGAAGACAGCGTGTTCCAGCCGCCGCCCGGCGCTTTCGCGCGTCAGTCCTGCTGATACAGAGCGGTGGAAAGGTAGCGCTCGCCGGTATCCGGCAAAAGCGCAACAATGAGCTTGCCTTTGTTCTCCGGGCGATTCGCCAGCTCCGTGGCCGCATGCACAGCCGCGCCGGAGGAGATTCCGACCAGAAGCCCTTCGTGCTTGGCCAGCGCGCGGGACGCGGTGAAGGCATCCTCGTTTTTCACGGTGATGATCTCATCGACGACGGAACGGTTGAACACCTTGGGCACGAACCCGGCACCGATCCCCTGAATTTTGTGCGGGCCGGGCTTGCCGCCGGAGAGCACCGGCGAGCTGAAGGGCTCCACGGCCACGATTTTTACATCCGGGTTCTTCGCCTTGAGCCCTTCGCCCACGCCGGAAACCGTGCCGCCGGTGCCTACGCCGGCCACGAAGATATCCACCTTGCCGTCGGTATCGCGCCAGATCTCCTCGGCGGTGGTTTTTTTATGGATGGCGGGGTTTGCGGGGTTATTGAACTGCTGGGGCACCAGCGCGTTGGGGATGGTTTTCGCCAGCTCCTCGGCTTTTTCCACGGCGCCCTTCATGCCGGCCGGGCCGGGGGTGAGCACCAGTTCCGCGCCCAGCGCGGCGAGAAGGTTGCGGCGCTCAAGGCTCATCGTTTCGGGCATGGTCAGAATGAGCCGGTACCCTCTGGCCGCCGCCACGAACGCGAGGCCGATGCCCGTGTTGCCGCTGGTGGGCTCGATGAGCACGCTGTCCGCGTGCAGAACGCCGCGGTCCTCCGCGTCCTTGATCATGGCATAGCCGATGCGATCCTTCACGCTTCCGCCGGGATTGAAATATTCCAGCTTGCCCGCCACGGTGGCTTCGAGGTGGTGCGCTTTTTCGTAATTGCTGAGCTCCAGAAGGGGCGTGTTACCGATGAGTTCGGTGAGGCTTTTTGCGATCTTCGCCATATTGATCCTCTCCAAATCTTAAATAATATTGAATTAATATGTTTACTATACTTAGTGTAGTACGGTTTTTCCGCGCTGTCAAGAGCTTTTGCAGATTTTCCGAAAAAAAGCGGGCGCCGCGGAGGGAAACATCCCTCTTGCGGCGCCCGGAACGGACCCTTGCCTGTATGCGGCATTGCGTGCGGCGCGGAGCGTTTCACCGGGGAACGCCGGAGAAAGGAAACGTGCCGAAAAGAGTGTGCGCGCGGCCCCGCAGGCCGGAGGAGCCGGCTTCGCCCTGCGCCGAGTAGCGAACAGGGCCCAGCGGCGTGGGAACCGTGCCCTCCAGGCGGAAAAAGCCGCCCTGCACGGCGGCGCCGCGAACGGGAAAACGCCCGGAGGACGTCTGCAAAAAGCCGGTGAGGGAGCCGTTTTGTTCGCTAAGCGTAAGCGTTCCGTTCATCGGCCCGGAAGGCAGCTCCAGCGTCAGATCGTAGATACCCGTCAGCATGATGAGGCCTCCGTTTCCGGGGCGGAAAATCGCCGCCCCGCGTGCTTTTCCATCCTATGAAAAACTCCGGTGCGGTATGCGCAAAAGCCCCCACCCGGTTTTTTGCGGCAGTCTCTTCCTAAACGCCGCGCTACGCGGTATAATAGGAGAGGCAGCCCGGCCCGTCAGCTTTTTCACAAGCGCGCCGGGGCGCCCGCAGTGCTTCGTGCTGTGAACCGCCGGAAGAAGGCCGCCCAGAGCGGTTTTCCCATAGCAGCCCGCCGGGAACGGCATCCCGCGATGCCCGTTTCCGCAGGAAAAGCTGCCACAATTCAAAGCAAAGGATGATTCAAATGAAGCTCGTACTGATTCGTCACGGACAAAGCGAATGGAACCTCAAGAACCTGTTCACCGGGTGGACGGATGTGGACCTGAGCGAGACCGGCGTGGCGGAAGCAAAGAACGCCGGCGTGCTGCTGCGCGAAGGCGGCTACGATTTCGACATCTGCTACACCTCTTACCTCAAGCGGGCGATTCATACCCTGAATTACGCGCTGGCGGAGCTCGACCGCGAGTGGCTGCCCGTAGTAAAAACCTGGAAGCTCAACGAGCGGCATTACGGCGCTCTGCAGGGCCTGAACAAATCCGAAACGGCCGAGAAATACGGCGAGGCGCAGGTGAAAATCTGGCGCCGTTCGTTCGACGTGCAGCCCCCCGCGCTGGAGCAGGACGACAAGCGCAACCCGGCATTGCAGGATGTTTACCGCAACGAAGATAAATCCCAGCTCCCGCTGACCGAGAGCCTGAAGGACACCATCGCCCGCGCGGTGCCCTATTTTGAATCCACCATCAAGCCCGATATGCTGGCGGGCAAGCGCGTACTCATCGCGGCGCACGGCAACTCCCTGCGCGCACTGGTGAAATACTTCGACGGGCTTTCCGACAAGGAGATCACCGACGTGAACATTCCCACCGGCGTACCGCTGGTGTATGAGTTCGACAAGGATTTCCACGTGCTGAGCAAGCACTATCTGGGCGACGCCGCCGCCATCCAGGCGAAGATGGAGAGCGTAGCAAACCAGGGCAAGGCGAAATAAGCAGAGCTGCAATTCCGCAGAAGAGCGCGCGCTGACGAAATGGTTCGTTCGGCGTGCGCTCTTTTTCGGTCCGATTCCCGTTTTTCCTCTTCACTTCTTTGCCGTAAGCGCTTTTACAGCCGCCTGCAGCACCGTGTTCGCCACCGGCCCCGCCGCTTGGCTGCCCGAACCGCCGTTTTCGATGACGACGGCGAAGGCAAGCGGGCAATCGCTGCGGTTCAAAAAGCCCACGAACCACGCGTTGGGCGCCTGCCCGGCGGAAAGCTGCGCGGTGCCGGATTTGGCGCAGAGCTGCAAGCCCGGGTAGCGCCCGTCGCCGTAATTGACAAGCGTGTCGTTTCGCATCATGGAAGCTACGGCAGCGGCGGTGGAAGCCGAAAGCACGCGCGAACGCGCGCCCGTTTCACCCGCAAGCAGGTGCGGCGTGACGCGCACGCCGCCGTTTGCGATGGCGCCGACGTAGGCCATATACGAAACCGGGTTTGCCGTGTCGGTATACTGCCCCACGCCGGCCCAGCCGAGATTGACGCCTTTAGCCTGCGAAAGGTCCACATGCCCCGGAGCCGTGCGGATGCCGTCGATTTCGAGCGAGGAGCCGAACCCCGCCTTCTGCGCGTAGCGTGCCAGCGTGGGAGCGCCCATCTCCATGGCGAGGGTGCCGAAGGTGATGTTGCAGGAATCCGAAAGCGCCTGCGGCAGCGTGATATGCCCGTGAGCCTCCTCGCAAACCAGTTTGCCGCCGCCGGTGTAAAGCACGCCGGGGCAAGTATAGGTGCGGTTTGCCACGCCGGGGATCGTATCCAGCGCGGCGGCGAGCGTGACGAGCTTAAAGACCGAGCCGGGCGTATAGGCCGCCGAAAGCGCGCGGTTGAGGTACACGCCCTTGTATTTTGCGGGGTCGGCTTTCACATCCGGCGGATTTTCCGGGTCGAACGAAGGCGAGCTTGCCATGCAGAGCAGTTCGCCCGTTTTGTAGTTGTATACGGCCACCGCGCCGCTGCGGCCCGCCAGCGCCTGGTAAGCCGCGGCGCAGAGGTTCGCGTCCAGCGTCAGGCGGATATTACCCGCGCCGCCGCCGAACCGGTAGGTGCCGTTCAGCAGATTCCATCCCAGCAGCTTTTTGCCGATTACGAGCTGCACGCCGGTGGAGACGTTGCCGCCCGAATCGCCCAGCGTGGGCATCAGCGCGGTGCGGATGGCGGCGTTTGCGCTGTACGTCCGCCTGCCGCCCGACGTTTTCGCCAGCACAAGGCCGTTGCGGTCGGAGATCGTGCCCGCGTTGGGCTGGCCGTTTGTGTAAAGATGCCGGTTTTCTGGCGCGAGCGCCCAGGCGGAGGCGTTTTTCAGAAACGAGCCGGCAAAAAAGACCATGCCGCCCAGGAATGCCGCCAGCAGGATGAGCAGCACCACGGCGCGGCGCGAAAGCAGCTTCATAAGGTTTCCTCCCCGGAGCCGCGGATTTCCGGCTCCTCCGCGCGGCGGCGCCAGGTGCGCCGCCAGGCCGCCTGGGCCGGGCGGAAACGCGCGTCCGTGGATTTGACGAAGGCCAGCAGGCACCAGCAGGTGACGATGGAGGAGCCTCCGCACGAAACGAACGGGAACGTCACGCCCGTAAGGGGCAGAATATCCACCGAGCCGAACACGTTGAGAGCCGTCTGCGTCAGGAAAATGGCGCAGGCGCCGCAGGCGGCGATGGAATACAGCGACGACCGGCAGCTTCCCACAGAGGAAAGCGCGAACGCGGCGAACAGCACGAGGACGAGCACCGCCAGCAGGCCGATCAGCAGCCCCCATTCCTCGCATACCACGCCGAACACAAGGTCCGTGCTCGCGGCGCCGATCTTTGCCAGATACCCGTTTCCGCCCCCCAGCCCCAGCAGCCCGCCGCTCGCGATGGCGATCATCGTGCGCGTCTGCTGGTAGCCGGAGCTGTCCGCATACTGCCACACGTGCCCCCACGCCGCGAAGCGCGCGTGCACGTAGGGGATGAACGAGATCACCGCGCCGCCGCCCAGCACCGCGCCGCCCGCGATGAGCGCGAGGGTGCGCACGTCGCCCGAACGCAGGAAGGCGATGACGAGATACGCGCAGAAAAACACCAGCGCGGTGCCGAAATCGCGCGTCACGGCCAACGTGCCGATGCAGGCGCCCGAAAACAGCAGAAAAGCGGTGAGGTTGCGCGCCGTGAGCAGGCGGTCCAGCGTGGCGGCGCCGGCCAGCACGAACGCCACCTTTACAAATTCCATCGGCTGCACCGTGACGCCGCCGAGATCGATCCAGTTGCGCGCGCCGTTTCGCATCTGCCCGAAAATGAGGTTGAGCGCCATAAGCACGAGCGCCGCTCCGGCAAAAATGTAGCGCAGCTGACGCGCGCGGCCGGGGTTCCCGATGAGCAGCGAAAGCGCCGTGAAGGCGAGCACGCCCAGCGCGATGGCTGCCAGCTGCCGTGGCAGCGCCGAGGGCTTTGCCGAAGCCCCCACGCACAGCCCGAGGCCGCAGAGGAAGTAGGCGAGCATCTCGAGCTCGAAATAGAGGCGGCCGCTGCGGCGCAGCAGCAGGCCGTGCAGGATTTCCAGAGTGAGGAACAGCCCCCAGACGGGCGGCACCGCAGAGGCAAAACCGTTTGGCAGCGAAAAGCAAAGCTCCAGTCCACAGAGCGCCTGGAACAGCAAGATCAGCAGCAGCGTCGTTTCCGGGCGTATCACGCGCGCGGGCGGCGCGTCCCGCCCGGAAAAGGCCGCGCTTTCCGGGCCGCGCAGGGTCATTTTGAGCCCCGCCAGCGAGAGCTCGTCCCCCGGCTCTATGGGCGCGGAGCCTTCCACTTTCTCTCCGTTTACCGCAACTCCGCCGCGGGACTGGATATCCGAAACCCTCCAGCCGCCGCGGGAAAAAGCGAGCACGGCGTGGGTGCGCGAGATGAACGGGAAACCGATGACCACGTCGCAGAGCCTGCTGCGGCCGATGGAATTTTCCCACCGGAGCAGCGGAAGGCGTTCGCCGTTCGGCAGAAGCAGGCAGCCGCAGGGTTCGGCCTTTTTCCGCCCCGCCCAAAGCGGCAGCGCACAGCGCAGCAGAATCAGCGCGGCGAGCGGCGGCAGAATCCAGCGCGCGCCCAGCGTGCAGAGCGCGCCGAGCAGATTCCAAGCGGCCGCGAAACCGCCCGAACGCACGGCGGTAAAATCCCGGACAATCGTCAGCCAAACCGATTCCATTTCCTGCATTCCAGCCCTTTTCGGCAGGGGCCGCCGGCAGCGGCCCCTGCTTCGGTTTCAAATGGTGTTCCGTTTTGCGGCCGGGCGGACTCGCGCCCCGGGCGCCCGCCCGCCGGAGCGGAGAGACGCGGACGGCAACATGCCCAAACGGGCGCGCAAGAAACTGTGCAGGTTCAGTATACGCCGTCCGAAAGAATCCGGCAAGGGGCGCGGCGGCTCAGACGCGCGTTTTCGGGCCCTGAGGCGCTTTCTGGTAGCTGCCCTTCGGGCGGCGGTCGGTATCCTTGATGTGCTGGGTTTTGGGGGACGGCTTCTTTTTGGACATAGTGGTTCTCCTTTCCATATTGGCTTCTTTTTTTGCGTGCGCGGTTTCGCCGGGCAAGGGAAAAAGGCAGCGTTTCGCGGCCGCTGCCCGGCGGAAACCGCTGCTGATAGCATGCGCGCGCCGCGCGCAGGTATGCCGGAGCGGCGCGTATTGTCAGAAGGGATATTCGATGCTATAATACAAGACAAGAGCCGGAGCGACGAAAGACACGGCCTCCGTTCGGCTTTTTTTGTGATATTTATTGAGAAAAGGCACACAGGCAGCTCCGGTTTGAGTCCGGAGAAACTGCAATGATGTGGGGGATTTCGTATGCTGGTGCGGGAAATTCGTGATATTCTGGACGCCGAAATTCTGGAGCCCGGCAGGGGGCTGGATGTGGAAGTCCGCTCGGCTTGCGGAAGCGACATGATGAGCGACGTGCTCGCTTATGTGAAGGACCAGTCTGCCCTGCTCACCGGCCTTGTGAACCCGCAGGTGGTGCGCACGGCAGAAATGATGGATATGGCCTGCATCGTGTTCGTACGCGGCAAGCATCCGGACGCGGAGGTGCTCCGCCTTGCGCGGGAAAAGGGCATCGCCCTGCTGAGTACGAAACACCGCATGTTCAACGCCTGCGGGCTTTTATACGCGGGCGGCCTGCACGGGAAGAGCGGGAAGTAACACAGGGAAGGACGGAAAGGTACGGCGATGCGATTTCATTACGTAATTCCCGGCGACGATTTTACGCACGCCGGGGAGGCTTCAGGCACAGTTAAAAAAATTCTCAAGCAGCTCGGGTTTGCTCCCGATATCGTGCGGCGCACCACCATCGCCATGTATGAGGGTGAGATCAACATGGTGATCCACGCGGGCGGCGGCGAAGCGGATGTGGATATCACGCCCGAAAAGATCGATATCACGATGCGCGATCACGGCCCCGGCATTGAGGATGTGGAGCTCGCCATGCAGGAAGGCTATACGACGGCGCCGGATACGGTGCGCGCTCTGGGTTTCGGAGCGGGCATGGGGCTGCCGAATATGAAAAAATACACGGATTTGCTGGAGATTAAAACGCAGGCCGGAAAAGGGACGACGGTACATATGGCTGTCGACGTGGGCCCAAGCGCCTGAGGAAAGCCTTCCGCGGCGTAAAAACACTGTGCCGGAAACGCGGCCTTTTCCGCGGAGCCGGAAGGCGCCCGCACGCGCCGCCCTTTCGCTTTTATTCGAACTTGGGTGCTGGAGCCCAAACGGGTTTAATACGATTCCCCGATTAAATATGCGGATAAAATCCGCGTCAAAATCCATACGGAAAGCTTTCGCCGCGGATTTTTATCCGTGCGCGCTCGCACGAATCTTTAATCGGAGAAAAGTATGAGGAGAAATTTATGGCGGATTTCTATCATTCGGTCACTCTCGATAGTTCCCGCTGCAAAGGCTGCATCAACTGCATCAAGCGCTGCCCCACCGAGGCTATCCGCGTGCGCAACGGAAAAGCGCACATTATTTCGGAACGGTGCATCGACTGCGGCGAGTGCATCCGCGTCTGCCCGCACCACGCCAAGCGCGCGGTGTACGACCCGCTTGAGTCGATCGGGCGTTTTTCGTGGAAGGTCGCCCTCCCGGCGCCGGCTCTTTACGGCCAGTTCGGCGGGGACGCCGCGATCGACAAGGTTCTTACGGCGCTCAAACGCATCGGCTTCGACGATGTTTTCGAGGTGAGCGCCGCGGCCGAGTTCGTTTCGGAATGCACGCGGCGGCTCATGGCTACCGGGCGGCTGCCGCACCCGGTTATCAGCTCGGCCTGCCCCGCCGTGACGCGCCTCATCCGCGTGCGTTTCCCGAACCTGTGCCGCAACGTGCTGCCGGTGCTGGCGCCCGTGGAGGTGGCGGCACAGATGGCGCGGGAGGCCGCGCACAAAAAGACGGGGCTGCCGGCGGAGCAGGTCGGCGTATTCTTCCTTTCGCCCTGCCCCGCCAAGGTGACGTACGCGCGCACGCCCATCGGCACCGAAACCTCCGCCATCAGCGGCGTGCTCTCCATCGGCGAGATCTATCCCAAAATCGCGGGGCTCGTCAAGCACATGACCGACCCGGAGCAGCTGTGCCAGTCCGGCGTCATCGGCGTGGGCTGGGCCGGCTCGGGCGGCGAGGCGTCCGCTCTGCTGGACGGCAAATATCTGGCGGCCGACGGCATCGAAAACGTCATCCAGGTGCTCGAGGAAGTGGAGGACGAAAAGCTCGGCGAAGTGGATTTTATCGAGCTGAACGCCTGCAGCGGCGGCTGCGTGGGCGGCGCGCTTACGGTGGAAAACCCCTATGTGGCAAAGGCGCGCATCCAGCAGCTGCGAAAATACCTGCCCGTTTCGCTCAACCATGTGAAGGGCGAGGTGCCCGCTTCCGTGATGTGGACGGTGCCGCTCGAATACTTGCCGGTGCTCAAGCTGGACGACGACGTTTCCGCCGCGATGAAAAAGATGATGCGCATCGACGCGCTGCTTGAGGAGATGCCGGGGCTGGACTGCGGCTCCTGCGGCGCGCCCTCCTGCCGCGCCCTGTGCGAGGATGTGGTGCGCGGCATGGCGGACAGCGGAGACTGCATCTTCAAGCTGCGCGAGCGCATCAACAAGCTCGTGGACGAGCTTTCCACGCTGGAAGGGTATCTTCCCCCGCCGTTCCGCAAGCCGGAGGAAGAAACATCCGAAACGGCTGCATCCGAAACGGACGCATCCGGAACGGGTACGCCCGGATCGAACCCGGCCGAAGGGGCGCTTAAGGAAAAAACGGAAGAAGAAAGGCGGAAACGGGAATGACGGTTTCGGAGCTTGCGCAGCGCTGCGGCTTTGCCTTTGCCGTGCGCTCCGGGGAGCGCAAAGAGGTGACGGGCGGCTTTTGCGGCGACCTGCTGAGCTGGGCGATCGGCCGCGCCAAAACGGGCGACGCGTGGGTGACGGTGATCGGCAACGCCAACACGGTGGCGGTGGCTCTTCTGGCAGGCGTTTCGTGCATCGTGCTCTCCCAGGGGGCGGAATTGATGCCAGAAGCCGCAGAGCGCGCGGAGGAAAACGATCTGGCGGTGCTGAAATCCGGCGCGGGCAGCTTCGAGAACGCGGCGTCCATTGCACGGGCGCTTTCCGAATGAACGCGGCGTACGATCTGCACATCCACACCTGCCTCTCGCCCTGCGCCGACAACGACATGACGCCCAACAACATTGTGAATATGGCAAAGCTCAAGGGGCTGGATATGATTGCCGTAACCGACCACAACGCCTGCGGCAACTGCGCCGCCGCGATGCGCGTGGGCGGGCGTGCGGGGCTTCTGGTGCTGCCCGGCATGGAGCTGTGCACGGCGGAGGATATCCATGTGGTGTGTCTGTTTTGCACGCTCGAGGGAGCGCTTGCCTTCGAGCGGGAGGTGCAAAAAACGCTGCCGCCCATCCCGAACCGGCCCGATATTTTCGGCGAACAGCTTTTTCTGGATGAAAACGACGAGCCTACGGGGTCGGAGGAACGCTATCTGCTGGCAGCTTCGGGCATCCCGGTGGAGCAGGTGCCGGCACTCTGCCGCGCGCACGGCGGCGCGGCTTTTCCGGCCCACGCGGATAAAACGGCCAATGGCGTTCTCGCCGTGCTGGGCGTGCTGCCCGCGGAGGCGGGGTTTCGTGCCGTGGAGCTTTCCGCAAACTGCGCGGACGCGGCGGCGTTTGTGCGCGAAAACCCTTCGCTGCGCGGCCTGCGCGTGTTGCGCGACAGCGACGCCCACATGCTGGGAACGATTGCCGAGCGTGAACATTTTCTGGAGCTCGAACGTCCCGGCCGGGAAGAGCTGGTGGCGCTGCTGGGCGGATATTGACCGTATGGGAACAAAATTCGGTTTCGCAAACACGCAAAAAACCCATATTTAAAATGGTAAACAATACGAAAAAAACATCGATTTACAAATTAGAATATTAAAGCAATGCTGGTAAAAAAAGTGTGGAATTGCACGCCGAAACGCGTTTCTGCGGCGAAAAAACCGATCAAAAGTAGTTTATCCAAACATTTAATTAATTTTTTAACAATTATACAACCAAATCATATGGTTTTATCGGTTGCCGTATGGTATAATGGCCACAGTGTACGGTATTCCGATGCTCTCGACTTTGTCGTGCTGCGGATGCGTACGGCCGCGCGGCCGAAACGGTGCCTTGCGCAGGTTTTTACCTGCCCTGCGCTGGGTTTTCCATTTCCGTTTCCGCAAGGCCGCACCTTTATGCCGCAGCGCGCAAACCTCACCATGCAAAGGACCTTGTATTCCGAAAGGGAGGAACAGAGAATGCAGAAACACCAAACCAGCGTGCCGTTCCAGGGGACAAAAGACCAGGAAAAGCTCCTTATGGACGCCATCGGGCAGCACCGCGGGCAGCAGGGCGCGTTGATGCCGATTTTACAGGCGGCGCAGGAGATTTACGGGTATCTCCCCATCCAGGTGCAGAAAATCATCGCCGATGAGATGGATATTCCGCTGGAAGAAGTTTACGGAACCGCGAGTTTTTACGCGCAGTTCACCCTGAACCCCAAGGGAACCTACAAAGTTTCGGTCTGCCTCGGTACGGCCTGCTATGTGAAGGGTTCGCAGAAGATTATCGAACGCGTCGCGGAAAAACTCGGTGTCGAACCCGGGGGGATTACGGCGGACGGCAAATTCTCGCTGGATGCGACGCGCTGCGTGGGCGCCTGCGGGCTCGCTCCCGTCATGATCGTGAACGACGACGTATACGGCCGCCTTGTGCCGGATGATGTGGACAAGATCCTGGCGAAGTACAAGTAACGCCATGCAGGAGCTTTCGCTGCACATCCTGGATCTGGCTCAGAACTCCATCGCGGCGGGAGCAGCGCTTGTGGAGCTGACCGTTGCGGAGGACACCGCGGCCGATACCCTCACCATCGCCATCGGCGATAACGGGCGCGGCATGACGTCCGAGCAGCTGAGGGAAGTATCCGACCCGTTCTACACCACCCGCACAACCCGCAAGGTGGGGCTTGGCGTTCCGCTGTTCAAAATGGCTGCGGAGCAGGCCGGCGGGCGCTTTTCCATCCGCTCGCAAGCGGGAAAGGGCACGCGTGTGGAAGGGGTGTTCGGCCTTTCGAATATCGACCGGATGCCGCTCGGGGACATGGCGGGCACGGTGTCGGCGCTCATCGCCGGCAGCCCAGACCGCGATTTTCTCTACCGCAGAACGCGCGACGGCGAAGGCTTTGCGCTGGATACCCGCGAGCTGCGCAAAACGCTGGGGGACGTGCCGCTTTCAAACGGCGAGGTGGCCGTTTGGATTCGGGAATATCTTGAGGAAAACGAAAAAGCGCTGCGGTCTGCCGGCGGGGAATAGGCCCCGCAGCGGGATGTGCCGCGATCCATATTGTTCATTTATTCACAAACAGGTCCGGCACGCGGCCGCGAGGACGGGCGCCCGGGCGGGAAAGGGATGCTTACGTATGAAGACTCTTGCGGAGCTTGCCGCCATCCGCGACAAGATGCAGGAAAAGATGAGTCTGCGGGAAAACGACAGCCAGGCCACCCGCGTGGTGGTAGGCATGGCCACCTGCGGAATTGCGGCGGGCGCGCGCCCGGTGCTCAACAAGTTGGTGGAAGAGGTTGCCAAGCGCCAGCTCAAGGACGTCATGGTGACGCAGACAGGCTGCATCGGCATCTGCCAGTACGAGCCGGTCGTAGAGGTTTACCAGCCGGGCAAGGAAAAGGTGACCTATGTGAAGATGACGGCTGAAAAGGCCCTGCGCGTCGTAAACGACCATCTGGTCAACGGCAACGTGGTAACGGAATACACCATCGGGGCCGCGACCGTCTGACGGTTTTCCGCGCGCGGCGTGGGCGCCACGCGGCGTGGGCGCCACGCGGCGTGATCGCCACGCTGTGTGGGGCTACGCGCGCGGCAGCCGGCGGTATCCGAAGGACGGCCCGGCGGGGCCGGTACTAGAAAGGAATGGTTTACAGCATGGTTCGCTCACATGTTCTTGTCTGCGGCGGCACCGGGTGCACATCGTCGGGCAGCGAGCAGATTATCGGCGCGTTTGAAACAGAGATCGGCAAGGCGGGCCTTTCGGACGAGGTCAAGGTCGTCCGCACGGGCTGCTTCGGACTCTGCGCCCTCGGCCCCGTGGTGATCGTCTATCCCGAAGGCGCGTTTTACAGCCGTGTGACACCCGGCGACGTGCCGGAGATCGTGTCGGAGCATCTGCTCAAGGGCCGCATCGTCAAGCGGCTGCTGTATAAAGAGAGCGTTGCGGAAGACAACACGATCAAATCCCTTAACGAAACGCCGTTTTATAAGAAGCAGATGCGCCGCGCGCTGCGCAACTGCGGCGTGATCAACCCCGAGAACATCGAGGAATACATCGCCATGGACGGCTACCAGGCGCTCGGCAAGGTGCTTACCGAGATGACGCCCGAACAGGTTATCGACGAGGTGCTTCGCTCCGGGCTGCGCGGGCGCGGCGGCGCCGGCTTCCCCACCGGGCGCAAATGGCAGCTTGCCCGCCAAAACGACGCCGACCAGAAATACGTGTGCTGCAACGCCGACGAGGGCGACCCCGGCGCGTTTATGGACCGTTCCGTTCTGGAAGGCGATCCGCACGTGGTGCTGGAGGCCATGGCCATCGCGGGCTACGCCATCGGCGCAAGCCAGGGCTATATCTATGTTCGTGCCGAGTACCCCATCGCCGTGAAGCGCCTGGGTATCGCCATCGATCAGGCGCATCAGAACGGCCTTTTGGGTAAAAATATCTTCAACACCGGTTTTGATTTCGATATCGGCCTGCGCCTCGGCGCGGGGGCGTTTGTGTGCGGCGAAGAAACCGCGCTGATGACCTCTATCGAGGGCAAGCGCGGCGAGCCTCATCCGCGCCCGCCGTTCCCGGCCGTCAAGGGCCTGTTCGGCAAGCCCACCATCCTCAACAACGTGGAAACCTATGCGAACATCCCGCAGATCATTCTCCGGGGCGCCGATTGGTTCTCTTCGGTGGGCACCGAGAAATCCAAGGGCACCAAGGTGTTCGCGCTGGGCGGCAAGATCCAGCACACCGGCCTCGTGGAGGTTCCCATGGGCACCACGCTACGCGAGATCGTCGACGAGATCGGCGGCGGCGTGCCGAACGGCAAAAAGTTCAAGGCGGCTCAGACGGGAGGCCCCTCCGGCGGATGCATCCCCGAATCGCTCATCGATATTCCCATCGATTACGACAAGCTCATCTCCATCGGCTCAATGATGGGCTCCGGCGGCCTCATCGTCATGGACGAGGACACCTGCATGGTGGATATGGCAAAGTTCTTCCTTGAGTTCACGGTGGACGAATCGTGTGGTAAGTGCACGCCCTGCCGCATCGGCACGCGCCGCCTGCTCGAAATGCTCACCAAGATCACCGACGGCAACGGCGAGCCGGAAGACCTCGACAAGATCGAGGAGCTGTGCCATTACATCAAGGACAACGCCCTCTGCGGCCTCGGGCAGACGGCCCCGAACCCCGTCCTTTCCACGATGCGCTATTTCCGCGACGAATACATGGAGCACGTGACGAACAAGCGCTGCCCTGCGGGCGTGTGCAAGAAGCTCCTTTCGTATGAGATCGACCCCGAAAAATGCGTGGGCTGCACGCTCTGCGCGCGCAACTGCCCCACCAAGGCGATCACCGGCACAGTGAAGAAACCGCACGTCATCGATAAAACCAAGTGCATCAAGTGCGGCGTGTGCCAGCAAAACTGCAAGTTCGGCGCCGTCCTCAAACGGTGATACGAATCTCCGATCAAATTATGGAGGAAAACCCGCATCAAATCCCGTAAAAGAAAGCTTTTGCTGCGGATTTTACCCTCTTTTGAATCGGATATTCGCATTTGGCGGAGTAAAGGCGCCGCAAAGCAAAACGGAACGAATTTGCGGCGCCGAGGGCCGGCTGCGTGTCGGCTCCGCGCCGCGCGCAGTACGAATTCATCCCTTTTGCAACGGCCCCTTTCAGGGCAGGAAAGGAACGAACATTCATGGTAAGCGATACGGTCAGCATCAAAATCAACGGATTTCCGCTTTCCGTGCCGAAGGGCTCGACCATTCTCGAGGCGGCGCGGCTGGCGGGTGTCAATATCCCCACCCTTTGTTATCTCAAAGATCTCAACGCCATCGGTGCATGCCGCATCTGCGTGGTGGAGGTCAAGGGCGCGCGTTCGCTGGTGGCTTCGTGCGTGTACCCCGTAAACGAGGGCATGGAAGTCTTCACAAACACCGAAAAGGTGCGCAAATCCCGCAAAATGTCGCTCGAACTCATCCTCTCCACGCACAAGCGCAACTGCCTTTCGTGCGTGCGCAGCGGCAACTGCGAGCTGCAGAAGCTGAGCCACGACTACGGCTGCGACGAGGAATATTTCAAGGGCGCGATGCCCGAACCGCTTTACGACGATTCGACGGGCGTTATTGTGCGCGACAACAGCAAGTGCGTGCTGTGCCGCCGCTGCTCGGCGGCGTGCGCGCGCCAGCAGGCCGTGGGCGTTATCGGCGCCAACGACCGCGGGTTCGATACGCACATCGGCTGTGCGTTCGAGCGCCCGCTTGCCGAAGTGCCCTGCGTCTCCTGCGGGCAGTGCATTGTGGCTTGCCCCACGGGCGCGCTGCATGAAAAGGACGAAACCGAAAAGGTGTGGGCGGCGCTGGCCGACCCCACAAAGCATGTGCTCGTGAACGCCGCGCCCTCCGTGCGCGTCACCCTGGGCGAAGCCTTCGGCCTTCCCGTGGGCACCAACGTCAAGGGCAAGATGGTCGCGGCCCTGCGCCGGCTCGGCTTCGAAAAGGTGTTCGACACCGATTTTTCGGCCGACCTCACCATTGTGGAGGAAGCGAACGAGCTGGTGGAGCGCATCCAGAGCGGCGGCAAGCTGCCGCTGATCACCTCCTGCTCGCCCGGCTGGATCAAGTTCTGCGAATATTACTATCCCGATTTCATCGGGAACCTCTCTTCGTGCAAATCGCCCCAGCAGATGTTCGGTGCGGTAGCAAAGACCTGGTATGCGAAAAAGATGGGGATCGACCCGAAGGACATCGTCGTCGTATCCATCATGCCCTGCACGGCCAAAAAGTTTGAATCGGGGCGCGAAGGGCAGTCCGCCTCCGGTTATCCGGATATCGACGTGGCGCTCACCACGCGCGAGCTGGCGCGCATGATCGACCGCGCGGGCATCCAGTTCACGCAGCTGCCCGACGAGGAATTCGACATGCCCCTGGGCGCCTCCACAGGCGCGGGCGCCATCTTCGGCGCCACCGGCGGCGTGATGGAAGCCGCGCTTCGCACGGCGGCCGAAACGCTCACCGGCAAGCCGCTCGAGAAGATCGAGTTCGGCGAGGTGCGCGGCACCAGCGGCATCAAGGAAGCCGCTTACAAGATCGGCGACCTCACGCTGAAAGTCGCCGTCACGAGCGGACTTTCCAACGCCAAAAAGCTGCTCGACCGCGTGCGCGCGGGCAAAGCCGATTACCAGTTCATCGAAGTGATGGCCTGCCCGGGCGGCTGCGTCAACGGCGGCGGCCAGCCCACCCAGCCCGCCAGCGTGCGCAACACCGTGGATCTCAAAGCCATCCGCGGCGCGGCCCTTTACGCGGAGGACGAAAACCTTCCGCTGCGCAAATCGCACGAAAACCCGTCGGTCAAGGCGCTCTATGAAGAGTACCTCGGCCATCCGGGCAGCGAGGAAGCCCACCACGTGCTGCACACGCATTACGTGGCGCGCGAACGCTACGCTGTGGCGGATGCCGGGAAGAACTGAGTTTTGCCGCAGGGCGATTCTATTTGATTGCAGTTTCGGTTTTTCTCCGCGGGGTGCGTTTCGCCCTTCCGTGCAGACGGCAGGGCGGAGCGCGCCCCGCGAGAGGCCGGAAATGCGATACAGATTTCCCATCCTTTTGCGTTTTGCATTTTTGTTTTTCGCTTTTCCGGTTTCCGCCGGGAAAGCGACTTTTTTTGCCCCTTCGAATTTCCAGAAACGTGAAATTTACCGGAAGCGCCGCTCCGTTTGCATCCCCGCTCGTTTACACACCCCCTGTTTTCCGCTATAATAACAGGTATCGGTGTGCAATGCGGCGGATACGAAAGGGCGGGGCGGATGGGTTGGCTAAAAAACGCGGCGGTCGTGGCGCTGGGCGCGGCGCTGGCCGCCTCCATGGTGCCCAATATGCGGGCGGGCGAGCTTTCGCCCACGGGAGCCTGCCTGATGATGCTGGGCTTCGGCATCTGCCTGCTCCCCGCGGTGCTGTGGGTGGTGCGGCTGGTTTCGCAAAAGCTCTACCGGATTCTGCGGGCGCTGGCGCTTTCCGTTTTTGCGGCCTGCGCCGTGGGGATGGGTACGCTGCTGGCGGTAATGCTGCCTGCCGCGCGTTCGGACGTAAGGCACATTCCCGCCGGCACCGCCGTGGTGGTGCCCGGCTGCCTGCTTCGCGGCGACGAGCCGGGGGATATGCTGCGCGACCGGCTCGACGCCGCGCTCGCTTACCTTCGGGCGGACCGGACGGCGCGCTGCGTCGTCACCGGCGGGTACTTCGGGGCGTATACGCAGGCCGCGGTGGAGAAAGCCTATCTGGTGAGCAAGGGCGTCGAGCCCTCCCGGATTCTGGTGGACGACCGTTCCGCCACCACCTATCAGAACCTGCAAAACGCGAAGAAGCTGCTCGGAAGCGCGAAGGCCATTGCCATCGCCACCGACGGCTATCATCAGTACCGTTCGCAGTTCTACGCGCGGGAGCTTTCGCTGCTCCCTTACGCACTTACATCCAAAACGCCGGCGCGGCACATCCCGGATTCCTGGGCAAGGGAGTTTCTGGCGGTGCTCAAGGCGCGCGCCACGGGCGTTTAAATTTGAAGTTTCCGCAGAAACTGCGGCGTTATTTTTCATCTGTTTCATCTGGAGGTATTTATGCAATCCGTTTCCCAACCCGGCGGGCACCCCAAAAAATGGACCGTTCTCGCCATCGCGGCGCTTTCCGTATTCATGGCCACCCTCGATTCCAGCATAGTCAACATCGCGCTCCCCGATATTTCCAAGGAAATGCACGTTTCCATCAGCTCGGTGCAGTGGGTGGTCACATCTTATCTGCTGGCCATCTCGCTGCTGCTGCTGTTCTGGGGCAAGCTTTCGGATCTATACGGCAAAAAGCTCATTTTTTCCTCGGGCTTTCTGGTATTCGCGTTCGGCTCGCTGATGTGCGCGCTTTCGCACGCGCTGCCGTTCCTTGTGCTGGCGCGTGTGGTGCAGGCCGTGGGCGCTTCCGCCATGATGTCGCTGAGCCAGGGCATCGTCACCGCCGTGTTCCCTCCGCAGGAGCGCGGCCGTTCGCTGGGGCTGATCGGCATGATGGTGGCGCTCGGGAGCCTTACGGGCCCGAGCCTCGGCGGGGTGCTGGTACAACTGTTCCGCTGGCAGTCTATTTTCATCATCAACATTCCCATCGG
Source organism: Bacillota bacterium (assembly GCA_023391535.1). Lineage (GTDB taxonomy): Bacteria > Bacillota > Clostridia > Oscillospirales > Ethanoligenentaceae > JAEWAU01. The sequence goes on from JAEWAU010000008.1 coordinate 24,899, forward strand.
CGTCGTGGGCGGGCTGCTGTCGTTTTTGTTCATCCCAGAAATTTTCGAAACGCAGGAGGACAAACGGTTCGACCTCAAAGGTTTTGCTCTGTTCAGCCTTTCGCTGCTGTTTTTGTTCCTGGGGCTTTTGTTCGTGCAGGAAGGCGCGCTGCCGCTGTGGGCGCTGGCGCCTTCCGTGGCGCTGTTCGCGGCCTCGTTCGCGGCATTTCTGCTGCTGGAGAAGCGCTGCGCCGTCCCGCTCATCAACCTGAGGCTTTTCCGCGTGCATGAATTCTCGGGCGGCCTCGCCACGGCTTATCTCTCGTTTATCACAATCAACGCGGTGCTGCTGTTCATGCCGTTCTACCTGCAAACCTACCGCGGCTTCAGCGCGCTCACCGCGGGGCTCATCATCATGGCTTACCCGCTCATGACGGGCCTTTGCTCGCCGCTGAGCGGCTGGCTTTCGGACCGCATCGGCTACCGGCCGCTCACGGTGGCGGGCATGGCCGTTTCCACCACGGCGCTGCTGCTGCTTTCCACGCTCGGCGCCCGCACGCCCGTGTGGGAGGTGGTGGCCCTGCTGATGCTCATGAGCCTGGGCGTGGCCACGTTCCAATCGCCCAACAACAGCAGCGTCATGGGCTCGGTTTCACGCAGGGATCTCGGCATCGCCGGCGGCGTCAACGCGCTGGCCCGCAATCTCGGCATGGTTTCCGGAACCACGTTTTCGGTGCTGATCTTCTCGCTTGTTACGCGTGTGAGCATCGACGCGGCCTCGAACGGCGGTGCGGAAAAGGGCGTTTTCCTGCACGGCTTTACGGCCGTGATGCTCTTTTCGGCGGCGGCTGCCTTTTCGGCCTTTTTGCTGAGCGTGGGGCGCGCGGCCCTGCCTTTGCGCCGGCCGCGCGGAGGGAACGGGCCGGCTCCGGCGGAACAGTTGACAGCTCCCGATGAAAACTGATATAATATTAAAATATGGTGATGCGGGCTTCGGCGGCTTTACGCGCCGGGCCCCGCAGGACGGGGGCGGCTATGGTTCGCAGCATGACGGGATATGGGCGTGCCCAGCAGACCGTCGACGGGTACGACATTCTTTTCGAGATCAAATCGGTCAACCACCGCTTTTTTGATTTTTCGGCGCGCCTGCCGAGGATATACGGTTATTTGGAAGACAGGCTCAAAAAATATCTGCAGAATGCGGTGGCGCGCGGCAAGGTGGAGGTTTTCGCAACCATCGACGCGGCGGAGGAACAGACGCAGGCGCGTCTCAACGCCCCGCTTGCGGGAAGCTACATCGTTGCCCTGCGCGCGCTCAAAGAGGAATACGGCCTTGCGGGCGACGTTTCGGTTTCCGATGCGGCGCGCCTTCCGGAAATCTTTTCGGTGGTGAAGCCGCCGGAAGACGAGGAGCGCGTGTGGGCTGCGGTGCGCGCCGTGGCGCAGGAGGCTTTGCGGCAGTTTTTGGCGATGCGCGAAGCGGAAGGGCGCCGCCTGGCGGAGGACTTAGGCGCGCGCCTGCGGCGGATTGCGAAGCTCGTGGGCCGCGTGGAGGAACGCTCTCCGCAGACGGTGGAGGAATACCGGCAGCGGTTGCTTGCGCACATGAAGGAAGTGCTCTGCGACGCGGGCGTGGACGAAGCCCGCATTTTGCAGGAGGCCGCGGTTTACGCCGATAAAGTTTCGGTAACGGAGGAAACCGTGCGCCTTCGCAGCCATATCGCGCAGTTTGAGCAGATGCTCTCGTCCGAAGAACCGGCGGGGCGCCGGATGGATTTCCTGATGCAGGAGATGAACCGCGAGGCCAACACCATCGGCTCCAAGGCGTCGGATCTCGCCATCGCGGGCGTGGTGGTGGAAATCAAATCGGAGCTTGAAAATATCCGCGAGCAGCTTCAGAATATCGAATAAACGGGCAATCCGATGCAAAGCGGAACAGGCAAGGCGGCGGGCGGCGGCCCTTTTGGGGCGGCCGACGCAAAGCCGGCGGCGGAAAGGAATGGAAAGCGACCTATGAAACTCATCAATATCGGGTTTGGCAACATGGTTTCGGCGAACCGGCTCGTGGCAATCGTCAGCCCGGAATCAGCCCCGATCAAGCGCATCATCCAGAACGCCCGGGACCGCGCCACACTCATCGACGCCACCTACGGCAGGCGCACGCGCGCGGTGATCATCACCGACAGCGACCATGTCATCCTCTCGGCGGTGCAGCCGGAAACGGTGGCCAACCGCTTGGCCGACCGCGACGAAGGCGGCGACGACGAGGAAGAGCTCGACGAGGAGGAATAACCGCCCGCCGCTCCGACAAGGGAGCGGAACTGCCCGGCGGGGACGCTTCGCAAAAGGATTTTGATACAGGGTGGCCTGAGAGAATGAAAAAAGCGGAGAATGGGCGGCCGGCCCCGCACGCGGCGGGGGAAGGCCTTTTGATCGTCGTATCCGGCCCGTCGGGGTCCGGGAAGGGGACGGTGCTCGCGCGGCTGCTTTCGCAGCGCGAAGGGCTTTACTATTCCGTTTCCGCCACCACACGCGCGCCGCGCCCGGGCGAGCGGGACGGCAAGGATTATTACTTTCTTTCGCGCGAGGAATTTCTGCGGCGCGTGGAGGGCGGACGGATGCTCGAGCACGCCGAATACTGCGGCAATTTTTACGGTACCCCGCGCGACGCGGTGGAGGAAAACTCCCGCAAAGGGCTCGATACGATTCTGGAGATCGAGGTGCAGGGGGCGAAGCAGGTGCAGAAGGCGAGCCCCGGCTGCGTTTCGGTGTTCATCGTGCCTCCCTGCGCGGAGGAGCTGGAACGCCGCCTGCGCGGGCGCGGCACCGAAAGCGAGGACGTCATCCGCAAGAGGCTGAAGGCTTCCATCCGGGAGCTGGAGCTTGCGGGCGATTACGATTACATCGTGGTGAACGACACGGTGGAGGCCGCGGCCGCGCGGCTCGACGCCATCCTGACGGCCGAAAAATGCCGCGCCGCGCGCCTGACGCGCGGCGAATGGTATCCGCGCGGCTGCGACAAGGTCTGAGCGCGGCGGCGGAAAAGGGGCCGGGCTTAAACCAAATATCCGGTTCGAAAGTCCTGAAATCCGCGTCAAAGGCTTTTCGCAATGGGCTTTGATGCGAATTTTTATCCAATGTTTTATCGGAGATTCGCACTGCTTACCTGCGGCGGGGGAATCCGCGCGGCGGGAAATTACGTTGCCCATCGGGCAAGGAGGAGATTTTATGCAGAAGCTTTCGGTGGAAGACATCGTCAAAAACAACGAGAACTGCTATTCGTTCGTTATCGCCATCGCCAAACGGGCGCGGCAGATTTCGGAAAAGGCCAACGACGAAGAGGAGATTCTCGACGAAAAGCCCGTGCAGATCGCGGTAAGGGAATTCGTGGAGGGAAAATTCCGCATCGTGGAGCCGCCGGAGCAGCCGGAGCAAAACGAGGCGCAGCCGGAGGAAAAACCGGCGCAGGAAACGGACGGCTCCGCGGATTGACGCGCCGCGCGAAACGCCGGCACGGGAGGCGCTGCCATGGCCGCGGATAAAATAGCGCGCGTGGCGGTGGAGGGCGCGGCCTACAGCTACGACCGCCCCTACAGCTACCGCGTGCCGCCGGAGCTTCGGGGCGCCGCGCAGCCGGGCGCGCGCGTGGTGGTGCCGTTCGGCATGGGGAACGGGCGCCGGCAGGGCATCCTGCTCGCGCTGGAAGACGATGCCGGCGGGGAAGCGGGGCACTGCAAGCCCCTGCTTGAGGTGGCGGATAAAATCCCGCTTATTTCCCCCGCGCTGCTGCGCCTCGGGTTCTGGCTCAAGGAGCGCACATACTGCACGCTGTACGAGGCTCTCAGGCTCATGCTGCCTGCGGGCCTTCATTTGCAGGTGACAAAGCTCTACCGGCTGAGCGCGCCGCTGCCGCCCGAAACGCTGGCCCTGCTGCCGGAGGAATCCCGCCGCGTGGCGGTTTGCCTCGCCTCGGCGCGCGCGCCCATGCCGCGCGAGGCGCTGCTGCGCAAGGCAGGGCTTCCGCCCAAATCCCAGCTGCCGGAGCAGCTCGAAGCGCAGGGCCTGCTTTCGTGCGAGGACGGCGTGCTCGACCACTCGCCGGAAGCCACCGAGCGCATGGTGCGCCCGGCGCTGCCCGAGGACGAGGCCGCCGCCCTGCTCGCCGACCCGCACGGCCTTACGAAAAAGCAGAAAAGCGTGCTCAAAACCGTGATGGACGCGGGCACCGCCACGGTGCGCGAGATCGCGTATTTTTCCGGCGCCTCGGCCGCCGTGGTGACGGCGCTGGTAAAAAAAGGCGTGCTGGAGCAATACGAAAAGCGCGTGTTCCGCGAGCCGTACCGCGCCGCCGCGCGCTCCGGGGAACCCGAAACGCTTTCCCCCGCGCAGGAGCGGGCGTTTCGCCCGCTCGCGGAATTGGCGGCGCAGCCGCAGGCGCGCGCCGCCTTGCTCCACGGCGTCACGGGCAGCGGCAAAACCCTCATCTATATGAAGCTCATCGAGCAGATGCGCGCCCGGGGCCGCACCGCCATCGTGCTTGTGCCCGAAATCTCGCTCACCCCGCAGGCGGTGGCGCGGTTTTACGCGCGCTTCGGGCGCGACGTGGCCGTGCTTCACAGCGGGCTTTCGCTGGGCGAGCGGCTCGACGAATGGCAGCGCCTCAAGGACGGCCGGGCGGGCATCGCCGTGGGCACGCGGTCGGCGGTGTTCGCGCCGCTTTCGAACCTCGGGCTGATCATCGTCGACGAGGAGCAGGAATACACCTACAAATCCGAATCCTCCCCGCGCTACCACGCGCGCGACGTGGCGCGCTTCCGCTGCGCGGACGAGGGGGCGCTTTTGCTGCTCGCCTCCGCCACGCCCTCGCTCGAAAGCTTTTACGCCGCCGCGAAGGGCCGCTACCGCCTGGTGCGCCTTTCCGAGCGCTACGGCGAGGCCGTGCTGCCGCGCGTGCTGCTCGTGGATATGAAACAGGAGCTGCTGCGCGGCAACGAGGGCCCGATCAGCGAGCCGCTGGCGCAGGAGCTTGCGAAAAACCTCAAGGACGGCGCGCAGTCGATCCTGCTGCTCAACCGCCGGGGCTACAACACCTTCGTGGGCTGCGCGCAGTGCGGGCATGTGCTCACCTGCCCCAACTGCAGCATCGCGCTCACCTACCACGCGGCCAACGGGCGGCTCATGTGCCATTACTGCGGGTACAGCAGCCCTTTGCTGCGCCAGTGCCCCGCTTGCGGCGGCGCTTTCCTGCATTACGCGGGCACCGGCACGCAGAAGGCCGAGGAGGCCGTGGCGGAGCTGTTCCCGCGGGCGCGCATCCTGCGCATGGATACGGACACCACCTTCGGCCGCTATTCCCACGAAAAAATTCTTGAAGAATTCGGCAGCGGGCGGTATGATATACTAATCGGGACCCAGATGGTGGCCAAAGGGCTGGATTTCCCCAACGTGACGCTGGTGGGCGTGCTTTCGGCGGACAATGCGCTTTATATGGACGATTTCCGCGCGCCGGAGCGCACGTTCTCGCTGCTCACCCAGGTGGTGGGGCGCGCCGGGCGGGGAGAGCGGCCCGGGCGTGCCGTCATCCAGACGCAGACGCCCGAAAACGAGGTGCTGCGGCTTGCCGCCGCGCAGGATTACGACGCGTTCTACGAGAAGGAGATCGCCCTGCGCCGGGAGCTGCTGTACCCGCCCTTCTGCGACATCTGCGAGATCGGCTTCACCGGCACCGAGGAGCGCGCGGTGCAGGCCGCGGCGGCGGATTTTTTCACGCGGCTGCGCGCGGCGGTGCTGACGCAGAGCGGTATTCCGGTGCGCGTGATGGGTCCTTCCCCGGCGGGCGTGCTGCGCGTGGCCGGGCGCTACCGGTACCGCATCCTCGTCAAGTGCCGGGCGGATAAGCGCTTCCGCGCGCTGCTTTCCACGCTGCTCGCGCAAAGCGGCGAGCAGCCGCTTTACCGCAAGGTGAGCCTGTTTGCGGATATGAATCCGCTCGACCTGCTGTGAGGCCCCGCTTTTCACACATTCCGTTTTAAAAGGGGAGCGATCCCCGTTTTCGTTTCGGCTTTTTTCTGACAGAAGGAGGAACCTATGGCCACCCGCAATATTTTACAGCTCGGGGATGCGACTCTGCGCAAACAGAGCCGCCCTGTTACCGAATTCGATGCGAAGCTTGGCGTGCTGCTCGACGACATGACCGAAACGCTCCGCCAGGCCGCGGGCGCGGGGCTTGCCGCGCCGCAGGTGGGCGTGCTCAAGCGCGTCATCGTCGTGTGCGACGAGGGCAATTACATCGAGCTGGTCAACCCTGTTGTGCAGCGCGAAAGCGGCATCCAGGAGAACGTGGAGGGATGCCTTTCCATCCCCGGCAAATACGGCATCACCAAACGCCCGCGCAAAGTCACCGTGAAGGCGCTCGACCGGCGGGGCAAGGCGTTCAAGATCACGGGCGAAAATCTGCTGGCGCGCTGCCTGTGCCACGAGATCGACCATCTCAACGGCATCCTGTTCATCGACAACGTGGAGCGGATGCTCAGCGCGGAAGAACTCAGAAAACTGCGGACAAAATAAAGACCGCCGGAGCGCGGGAGGGAGATTGCCGCTATGCGCGTTGTATTTATGGGAACCCCGGAGTTCGCGGTGGATTCGCTCGAACAGCTTTACCGGGACGGCGCGGACGTCGCCGCCGTGTTCACGCAGCCCGACCGCCCCGCCGGCCGGAAATTCCGGCTCACGCCGCCGCCCGTGAAGGTGTGCGCGCAGGCGCACGGCACGCCGGTGTTTCAGCCCAAGACGCTGAAAGACCCGGAAGTGCAAAAGATGCTGAAAACGCTTGCGCCGGACTGCATCGTCGTGGCGGCCTACGGGCGCATATTGCCCGACGCGGTGCTGAACATTCCGCCGCTCGGGTGCGTGAACGTGCACGCCTCGCTGCTGCCGCGCTACCGCGGCGCCGCGCCCATCCAGTGGGCCGTGGTGAACGGCGAGGCCGTTACGGGCGTCACCACCATGTATATGGCCAGGGGCATTGATACGGGTGATATAATAATAAAAGAGCAAACGGCCGTGGGCGAGGACGAAACGGCGGGCGCGCTCTACGCGCGGCTGGGGAAGCTCGGCGCGCGCGTGCTCTCCGAAACGCTCGCGCTGCTGGCCGAAGGCAAGGCGCCGCGCACCCCGCAGGACGACGCGCTTTCCACCTACGCCCCCATGATCGCGCGCGAGGACGCGCGGGTAAACTTCGCAAAATCCGCCCGCGCCGTGCACAATCTCGCGCGCGGCATGAACCCGGAACCGGGCGCGTTCACGCTGTTTGCCGGCGCGCCGCTCAAGCTGCTCGGCACGCGCGTGGCGCAGGAAGCCGGCGGCTTTGAGCCGCACGGCGAGCCGGGGCTTGTGCTGGAAAGCGAGGACGGCGGCGTGTTGGTGCAGTGCGGAGAGGGAACCCTGCTGCTGACGCAGGTGCAGGGGCAGGGGGGCCGGCAGATGCCGGCCGCGGACTTTGCCCGCGGCCACAGGCTCGGCGCCGGAACCGTTTTGGGGAAATAGCGCCGAATTTTCGCCGCCGTATTTTACACGATAGAGTTTTACGAGGAGGCAGGCTATGCATCCCCTGCTGTTTACTGGAATGACTTACCCGTATTTTCTGATGGATTCTTCCTATTTGATCTATGTGGTTCCCGCGCTGCTGCTTGCGCTGCTGGCGCAGTGGAACGTAAAAAGCACGTTTGGCCGCTACAGCTCGGTGCAGAATTCCCGCGGCTATTCGGGCGCCGACGTGGCGCGCCGCATCCTCGACCGCAACGGCCTTTCGGATGTGGCCGTGGAGCGCGTGGCGGGGAACCTCAGCGACCATTACGACCCGCGCACCCGGGTGGTGCGCCTCTCGCAGGGCGTGTACGACGGGCGCTCCGTGGCGGCCGTCGGCGTTGCGGCGCACGAAACGGGGCACGCCATCCAGCACAGCATGGGGTATGGCCCGCTGCGCCTGCGGAATGCCATCATTCCCGTCACGCAGTTTTCCTCCTCCATTTCCGTGTGGCTTATTTTAATCGGCTTCTTCTTCAGTTGGGCGCCGCTGGCGCTGGCCGGCATCATCCTGTTTTCGTTCGCGGTGCTGTTCGAGCTGGTGACGCTGCCGGTGGAGTTCAACGCCAGCTCCCGCGCACTGCATATCCTCGACGAGGACGGCATCCTCCGCCAAAACGAGCTTGCGGGGGCGCGGAAGGTGCTGCGCGCAGCGGCCATGACCTATGTGGCCGCCACCGTGGTGGCGTTCATGCAGCTCGTGCGCCTGCTGGCCCTTTACGGCGGCCGCAGGGACGACCGGTGGCGCTGATGCGGAAAAACGCGGGCCCCGCGCGCGGAGCTGATAAAGCGCGCGGCGTGAACGGAACACGCGGCGTGAACGGAACGCGCGGCGTGAACGGAACGCGCGGCGTGGGCAGAACGCGCGGCGTGGGCAGAACGCGCGGCGTGGACCCCGTGCGGCGCGCCGCGCTGGAGCTGCTGCTGCGCGTGGAGGGCGGCGGATATTCGAACCTGCTGCTCGACGCGTTTTTGGCGGACGCGGGCTTTTCGGGGCAGGACGCGGCGTTCCTCACCGCCCTGTTCTACGGCGTGCTGGAACGCGGGCTGTGCCTCGATTACTTCATTTCGCAGTTCGGGCGGTGCAGCGCGGCCGGGCTGGAGCCGAAGGTGCGCGCGGCGCTGCGGCTGGGGGCGTACCAACTGCTTTTTATGGACCGTGTGCCCGCGCCCGCGGCGGTGGACGAATCGGTGCGCCTTGCGCGCGCCTGCGGGGCGCCGTATGCCGCGGGGTTTGTGAACGCCGTGCTGCGGCGCATTGCCGAAAACCGCGAAAACCCGCCTTATCCGGACCGGGAGCGCGACCGGCGGCGCTTTCTGCGCGTGCGGTATTCCTGCCCCGCGTGGCTGCTGGCGCGCTGGGAGGCCGATTACGGCCTTGCGCAGACGCAGCGGATTCTGGAGGGCTTTGAGCGGCGGCCCGGAACGACCCTGCGCGTCAACACGCTCAAAACCACGGCGCAGGAGCTTGCGCTCCGTCTGGAACGGGAAGGCGTAACGGTGCGGCCCGGGCTTTTGCCAAACGCGCTGGAGGCGCCGCGCCTGCCGGGGCTGCGGGCGCTTCCCTCCTTCCGGGAGGGGCTGTTTTCCGTGCAGGGCACCGGCTCGCAGCTTTGCTGCGCGGCGGCGCAGGCGCAGCCCGGCGGCACGGTGCTCGACCTCTGCGCCGCGCCGGGCGGCAAGAGCTTTACGCTCGCCATGGAGATGCAAAACCGCGGGCGCATCGCGGCGTTCGACCTTTACGAAAGCCGCGCGGGCCTCATCCGCGCGGGCGCGAAACGGCTGGGGCTGAGCATCGTGGAGGCGGCGCAGGGCGACGCCGCGCGGCATAACGGCGAACTGGGCGAATTCGGCACCGTGCTGTGCGACGTGCCGTGCTCGGGGCTCGGCGTCATCGGGCGCAAGCCCGAAATCCGCTTAAAGCAGCCCGAAGATTTTGCGGCGCTGCCGGAAACGCAGATGGCTATTTTGTGCGAGGGCGCTTTGCACGTCCGGCCCGGCGGGCGGCTTGTGTACTCCACCTGCACGCTCGCGCAGGCCGAAAACGAGGCGGTGGCGCGGCGCTTTTTAACGGAGCATCCGCAGTTTTCCCCCGAGCTTCCCGCGGCGCTGCGGCCTTTCGCGCAGGAAGACGAAGCGGGCGCCTTGGGCGCGGCGGGCGTCACGCTGTTTCCCGAAGCGGCGCGGGGCGACGGATTTTATGTTTGCGCGATGCGGCGCGCGGACGCGTAACAACGCAGACACAGCCCCGAGGCGGCGCGAAAAGCCGCGCCGGGGTGGAAACGAAAGGACGGCAACGCATGGCGAACGGCAAAGTGGATATCGCGTCGCTGGAACAGCCGGCGCTCGCCGCTTTTCTCGAGGGCATCGGCGAGCCGCGCTACCGCGCGGCGCAGATTTTCGCGTGGATTCACCGGGGAGCGGCCTCGTTTGAGGAAATGACGGATTTGGCAAAGCCTCTCCGCGTAAAATTGTCGGAAAAGGCGGAAATAATTCTTCCCCGCGTGAAAAAAAAGCTTGTATCCGACAGGGATAATACGTTAAAATACTTATATGCTTTGCCGGATGGGGAAATGGTGGAAACGGTCCTGATGGACTACCGTCACGGCAACTCGGTCTGCATTTCCACGCAGGCCGGCTGCCGCATGAACTGCGCGTTCTGCGCCTCCTCGCTGCGCGGCCTCGCGCGCAGCCTCGCCCCTTCGGAGATGCTCGGGCAGGTGCTGAAAACGCAGGCGGATTCGGGGCGGAAAATTTCGAACGTCGTGCTTATGGGCATCGGCGAGCCGCTCGACAATTACGAAAACGTCGTCACGTTCCTGCGCATCCTTTCGGCGCCGGGCGGCGTCAACATCGGGCAGCGGCACATCTCGCTTTCCACCTGCGGGCTGGTGGACCGCATCTACGACCTGATGGCGGAGCGGTTCCAGATCACCCTTTCCGTTTCGCTCCACGCCCCGAACAACGAGATCCGCTCGCGTCTGATGCCCGTCAACCGCAAATACCCCATCGAGGAGCTGCTGCACGCCTGCAGGGATTACACCGCGGCCACGAAGCGCCGCATTTCCTTTGAATACGCCATGATCGACGGGGTGAACGACACCGAAGCCTGCGCCAGGGAACTCGGCTCGCGGCTGCGCGGGATGCTCTGCCACGTCAATCTTATTCCGGCGAACGAGGTTAAGGAGCGGGGAGTCAAAAAAAGCGGGGAGCCCCAGATCCGGCGCTTCCAGAACATCCTTTCCGGCTGCGGAATCACCGCCACCGTGCGGAGGACGCTGGGGGCGGATATCAATGCGTCGTGCGGGCAGCTTCGGCTCCGGAACGCCGCGGCACAGGGAGGAATCTGAGATGATCATCGCGGGAAAGACGGATACCGGAAGGGTCCGAAAAACCAATCAGGACGAGTTCGCCACAGGGGAGCTGCCGTCCGGCGCGGCTTTCGCCCTCGTTTGCGACGGCATGGGCGGCGCGAACGGCGGCAACGTGGCCAGCTCCGTCGCCGCGGAAACCATCTCAAAGGGCATACGGGAAGGATATTCGCCTGCTCTGGACGTAAAAGGCAGGGAAAAGCTGCTGGAGGACGTCATAGGGCGGGCGAATTCGGCGGTTTACGGCCTCTCGCGCAAGGACGCCGCCCTTTCCGGCATGGGCACCACGGTGGTGGCCTGCCTTGCGTCGGAAAACGGCCTTGTGGTGGCGCACGCCGGGGACAGCCGCGCCTATCTTCTCACAAAGGACGGCACGCTCCGGCGCCTGACGCGCGATCATTCCGTGGTGCAGGCCATGATCGAAAACGGAAAGATTACCGAAGCGGAGGCGAACAGCCATCCGCAGAAAAATATCATCACGCGGGCTCTCGGCGTGGAGGAAACGCTGGAGCTCGATTTTGCCGCGGCCGATTTCGAACCGGGCGCGGCCGTCCTCCTGTGCAGCGACGGGCTGACAAACCATGTGCCCGAGGAGGCGATTTCGCAAACCGCCGCGGATTCTTCGCCCGCCGAGTGCGTCGAAAGGCTGGTGGACGCGGCAAACGAGAACGGGGGCAGCGACAACATCACCGTCGTGGTCCTTTGCAACGCCAATACCGGGGGTGGGTTGAATGGATAACATCATCGGCAGAAAGCTCGACGGGCGCTACGAAATCCAGGAAATTATCGGCATCGGCGGGATGGCGGTCGTATACAAGGCGTACGACAGCATCGACGACCGCGAGGTGGCCGTCAAGGTGCTCAAAGAGGAGTACCTGAAGAACGACGATTTCCGCCGCAGGTTCAAGAACGAATCCAAGGCCGTCGCGGTGCTTTCCCATCCCAACATCGTCAAGGTTTACGACGTGAGCTTCGGGGAACGCATCCAGTATATCGTGATGGAGTATATCGACGGCATTACGCTCAAGGAATATATCGACCAGCAGAAGGTGCTCACCTGGAAAGAGGCGGTGCATTTCACCGTCCAGATCCTTCGGGCGCTCCAGCACGCGCACGAGCGCGGCATCGTGCACCGCGATATCAAGCCCCAGAATATCATGATGCTCGAGGACGGCACCATTAAGGTGACGGATTTCGGCATCGCGCGCTTTGCCCACTCCGAGACGCGCACCATGACGGATAAGGCCATCGGCTCGGTGCATTACATCAGCCCCGAGCAGGCGCGCGGCGGCCCTACGGACGAAAAATCCGACATCTACTCCGTGGGCGTGATGCTCTACGAGATGCTCACGGGCCAGCTGCCCTTCGAGGCGGAAAACGCCGTTTCCGTGGCCATTATGCAGATGCAGGAGGAGCCGAAGCTGCTGCACGAGCTCAACCCCCAGGTTCCCGAAGGGCTGGAGGAGATTACGCTTCACGCCATGCAGAAGGACCCGGAGCTGCGCTACGCCTCCGCCGCCGCCATGCTCGAGGATATCGAGCGCTTCAAGCGCAACCCCAGCATCCACTTCCAGTACCACTATTTCGTGGATGAAAGCCCCACCAAGTATGTGGACGCCATCCATGAGGTGAAGGGCGTGCGCCCCGGCGAGGATGCCAAAGCCGGAAAGGCGCGCGGCGTGAAAACCAAAGAGAGAAAATCCAGCGCCCTGCCCGTTCTGGCGGGCCTTACGGCCGCCCTGCTCGTGGTGGTGGTGGCGATGGTGTTCGGAATGCTCTACGTCAAGGGCTTCCTCGGTGCCGGCGGCGGTAAGGTGACGGTGCCGAACCTCGTGGGCCAGCAGTATTCCGCCGCACAGGCCAAATACACGGGCACGCTCACCATCAACAGGATCAACACGGAGTTCAGCAGTACCCAGCCGGCCGGCGTTATCCTCAAGCAAAATGTGGACGCGGGCACAAAGGTGGCCAAGAACGCCACCGTCGGGGTTACGGTGAGCAGCGGCCCGCAGCAGGTGGAGATCCCCGACGTGCGCACCTACCAGAAGGCGCAGGCGGTGGCGATTCTGCAAAACGCCGGCTTTGTCGTGAAGGAAACGGACCAGTACGACGACAGTGTGGCCAGCGGCAGTGTCATCAGCACCGAGCCTTCGGGCGGCCAGATGGCCAATTACGGCAGCACGGTCACCATTCTGGTGAGCGAAGGGCAGCAGCCCGGCCAGCTCAAGCAGGTGCCCGACCTGACGGGCAAGACGCAGGACGAGGCCACGCGCCTGCTCCTCGATAACGGCCTGAAGGTGGGAACCGTGGATCAGGAGTACAGCGCAACCGTGGCGGCCGGGAAAGTCTGCCGGCAGGATCCTTCCTCCACGGCGCAGATAGCCTCCGGCGAGGCGGTGAATTTCTGGATCAGCAAGGGCCCGCAGCCCTCCTCCGCGTCCGCCAATACCAGCCTGCCGCCCATCGCGGGCAAATCGGTGGGTTCGGCCAAAGCGCTGCTCACGGCCGTGGGCTTCTCGGTGGGCGATAATTTCGAATACGGCTACAGCGGCACGGTGGCGGCCGGCGATGTGCTCGCGGCGGAATACACGGCCAAGAACGGCTCGACCGTAACGGTGCAGGACGGATCGCAGGTGCCTACGGGCACGAAGCTGACCCTGATTCTCAGCCAGGGGCCGGAAAGCGCCGCATCTTCCTCCGAGCCCAGCCAGAGCAGTTCTTCCCAGACTTCGACGGCCAATTCCAAGTCCAACAAACCGGGCAAGCCATGAGTACGCCGCGTCCGGAGCGGCAGGACGACCCCCGGCGCGAGGGCGTCATCGTGCGCTCCAACAGCGGGTTTTATACGGTGCGGTGCGGCGTGGAGCAGTTCGATTGCCGGGCGCGCGGCATTTTCCGGCGCGAGCATCTTTCCCCACTGGTAGGCGACCGTGTGCGCATCCTCGTGCGCGGCGGGGAAGGCGTGGTGGATGAGATTCTGCCGCGCAGAAACCGGCTGGTGCGTCCGCCTGTGGCCAACATCGACCTGCTGGTGCTGGTGGTTTCCACCGCCGAACCGGAGCCGAATTTTTACGTGATCGATACAATGACGGCGGCGGCTCTGCGCGAGAATATCGAGCCGGCCGTGGTTGTGACCAAAAGCGACTTGCGGCCCGGGGAGGAGATCTGCGCGGTCTACCGGAAGGCGGGTTTTGCATCCTTTCCGGCTTCGGGCGTTACGGGCGAAAACATGGAACAGTTGCGCGGCCTTTTGCGCGGGCGCGTGTGCGCATTCACGGGCAATTCGGGCGCGGGAAAGTCCACGCTGCTCAACGCTCTGGACCCATCCCTGCACCTCGCCACAGGGAGTATCAGCCGCAAGCTCGGGCGCGGGCGGCACACCACGCGGCTGGTGGAGCTGTTCGAAACGTGCGGGGGCCTTGTGGCGGATACGCCGGGCTTTTCGGCGCTGGAAATGGAAAAGGACCGGCCCGTGCCCTGCGCCCGGCTTCAGGATTTGTTCCGCGAGTTCGGGCCGTATATCGGGCGGTGCCGCTTCACCGGCTGCTCCCACACCTGCGAACAGGGCTGCGCGGTGCTGGAGGCGGTGGAGCGCGGGGAGATTCCGGCATCGCGCCACAGGAGCTATTGCCAGATGTACGAGGAGGCAAAATCGGTTAAGGAATGGGAGATCAAGGATTGACACGGCCGGGCCGCTGCGTGATCGTAACGGCGGGGCCGATGGGCGAATACGGCCCGCTGCGCGGCTTGCTGCGCCCGGGCGATTCCTTTTATTGCGCCGACGGCGGCGTGCGCCACCTGCGGGGATTGGGCGCGGAACCTTCGCTTCTGATCGGGGATTTCGATTCGGCACACGAATTGCCGCAGGGCGTGGAGACACTGCGCTTTCCAAGTGAAAAAGATGAAACGGATACCATGCTGGCCGCGATGGAGGGCCTTTCGCGCGGGTTTCGGGAGTTTCTGCTCCTGGGCGGGCTGCGGGGCAGGCTCGACCACACGCTCGCAAACCTGGGCGTGCTGCTCTACCTCACGCGGCACGGGGCGCGGGTCCGCATGGCGGATGCGGACAACGAAGCGCTCTGCGTGGAAAACGGCGAGCTGCGCGTACCTGCGCGCAAAGGGTGGTACATCTCGGCGTTCCCCATCGGCGGCGACGCGCACGGCGTCACCGAACGCGGCATGAAATACAGCCTCGACGAAGCCACGCTGCGCGCAGAGTTTCCGAACGGCGTGAGCAACGAATTTCTCGGGGGCGACGCGATCATCCGCGTGGAGCGCGGAGCGCTGCTGATCGTTCTTTCACGCAAGGAAACCGGACCGCTCGCCGGCTGAGCAGTCAAATTGAAACAGAAAAAGGCTCCGCAAAACGAATCCGGTTCGTTTTGCGGAGCCTTTTTGTGCGAAAGCGCTTTTACCCTGCTTTTTGGCCAACGCGAAAAAATACGTGTAAAACCGCATGGAACGGCGCGGCTTTCACCGCTTTTGAGCCGGAACAAAAGCCGCAGACGGAAAATAGTATGATTTCCCGCGTTTTGCGGGCACATTTCGATGGGGAATCCCATATACTGTAAAAGACGATTTTCTGCGCATAGGTTTCGGTGGGAGACGCGCAGGCCGCGCCCGCTCACGGCAGGCGCCTTGCCGCCGCGCAGGATG
The DNA here is from genome assembly GCA_023391535.1 of Bacillota bacterium. Classification (GTDB taxonomy): domain Bacteria; phylum Bacillota; class Clostridia; order Oscillospirales; family Ethanoligenentaceae; genus JAEWAU01. Next base: position 40,489 of record JAEWAU010000008.1, read on the forward strand.
GGGGGTGCGTCTATGGGTCCGCGAACGCGGGGATTCGCCCTTGCGGCAATCTTTCTCGGCATCGGTATCCTGATCGCGTGCTTTCTTCCAGCCACTGCGCTCGTTGTCCTGATTTCAATTGCCATCATCGCCGTGGGCTGCGTCTGCCTGAGGTGCTAAGCCCGCGCCGGTAACGCGCAGGGCCCCGCAGCGCCGCCAGGGGAGCCCTGCCGCCACGACCCGCTCCGGCGGCAGATTGGGGGTTGCCATGAAAGTGGTCATCTGGAAAAGCCCGCGTTTCCTGCGGGGCTTTTTCCGCTTTCTGTTCGGGATAAAAGCCGGAGAATAGGCGAGACGGGGCGGGCCGCGCGGATACATACGGCAGAATCGAAACAATACGAAATTTCAGCAAAGGCTGCGCCTTGAGTAGAAGCGGCTGTTGCAAAGTGAATACGCAATAGCAATTGTACAAAGAAACCGTATTAGAAACAAAAAAATGCGCTTTGAATGGGCTGAAAAGTCCATTCAAAGCGCATTTTTTGTGCTCTATTTTTCGGCAAGGCTGTTTTGCAGCAGCCGCTTTTGGGGGCGCGCCGCGCTTTTCTTTTTGCGGCGCGGCCGTGTGCGCGGCACGCAGGCATATGATTGTACGCGTCCTCATATATTGATACTGCGAAACTGCCCGCCGTGGAAAAGCCTCCGCAAGGAAACGCCAAATCGGTGCGGAAAATCAGAGATGCCGGGCGCTTTTCCGCGCGCCCCACGGCCGCGCCCCACGGCGCCACCCGCCCGGGCCGGGCGAAACAGGGATGCGAAAACCGGAATCAACCGTATTTCAAACCGGGTGCGTTGCCCTTCCCGAACCGGATACCGGCGCAAAACGTTCCGCGCCGGAGTGTGGGAACGGGTCCAGGCCCGTGAAAGGATGGTCGTCCCCATGGAGATAGCCTTGAGCAAAGACAACATGCGCATCAGCGAGCCGGTTTTTGACACGGCCGCGGAGCATCCGGTGGAAAACGACGTGGTTCTGCCCGATTACTGCCCGGATATCGCCCGTGTGCTCAAAACGGAGGCGTCCGCTTCGGTGGACAAAAAGACCTTCGAGAACAAGCGCCTGACGGTGGAGGGCGTCTTCACCGTCAAAATCATCTACATCGCCGACAATTCCAGCTCTATCCGCAGCTTTACTTATGAAACGCCGTTCAGCCACGAGTTCGATACCGGAGACGCCTGCGAAAAGCCCCTGATTCAGACCGGTGCGAAGGTAGGGTACCTGAGTTGCCGCTCCGTGGGGCCGCGCAGGCTGCAGATCCGCGCGTCGGTATCCGTTTCCGCCAAGCTCTGGTGCGAGCGCGACGAGGAGTTCATTTCGGACTGCGACGACGAGCGCGTGGAGGTGCTGCGCCGGCAGGTGCGCGCGGCGAATCTGGTGGGCGCGGCGGAAAAGCCCTTCCGGGTGGAGGAGGAACTGGAACTGGGGTACGGAAAGCCCGCCATCGCCGCCGTCATCCGCTGCAACGCCACCGCCGTGGTGCAGGATTACAAGGTGATTGCGAACAAGGTGATCGCCAAGGGCGAGCTTTTGCTGCACACGCTCTATTCACCGGATTTAAGCGACAGCAAGCTGGAAACGATGGACCACACCATCCCCTTAAGCCAGATCGTGGACCTGCAGGGTGTGGACGAGAACTGCATTTGCCAGGTGCGCTTCTCGGCTCCGGATATCAAGGTGGAACCGGCGCAGGACAACGAGGGCGAGAACCGCCGGCTGCTGCTTTCGGCTAACGTTAACGCGCAGGTGAGCGCGCGCCGTGTGAAGGATTTTACCGTGATCGCCGACGCCTACAGTCCCCTGTTCCAGATGGAGCTGGACCGCAAGCCCCTGCCGGTGGAATTCGTGGCCGATAACGTCCGCTCGAGCGAATCGGTGCGGATGACCATGGACGCGCCCGAAAACGCCGTATCCATCAGCGACTGCACGGCCCGCGCGGAGATTACGGGCACGCGCATCGCCAACCGCAGCGCGGCCGTAAGCGGCGAGATGTCCGTTTCCCTGATGGCTGCGGATGAGCAGGGCGGGCCGCTGTGCCTGGAAAAGACCCTGCCGTTTTCCGTTTCCGAAGAACTGCACGCCGATGCGCCCAACCTGCGGTTCGACCCGGATGTGACGGTGCTGGCAGTTTCGGCATCCCTTGCGGGCGGGCGCGTGGAGCTGCGCGTGGACTGCCTGGTTTCGGGCATGGTGTTCGGCAGCTCCAGCGAAAACGTCGTTTCGGGCATGGCCCTGGACGAGAACAGCCCCAAAGCCGGCAACCGGCATGCGCTTACGCTGTACTTTGCCGACCAGGGCGAACGCCTCTGGGAGATCGCCAAACGCTACGATACGTCCATGGACGCCATCCGGCGCGAGAACAGCCTGGAGGCCGACGCGCTCCCGGAGCGGCAGATGCTGCTGATCCCCAAAAAGCGCGGCGCGAAGAGCAGCTGATACGATTCTCCGATAATATGTGGATAAAAATCCGCGTCAAAACTCATAGAGGTAAGCTTTTGCCGCGGATTTCTCTCTGTTTTTCAATCGGAGAAAAGTATGCGGGGTACCGGGCATCGGCTGGAAACATGCAGCGAAAGGAAGATCGTCTATGGACAGCCGCACCATTTATCAGGATATTGCGGAGCGCACCGACGGGGATATCTATATCGGCGTGGTGGGCCCCGTGCGCACGGGAAAATCCACGCTGATCAAGCGTTTTATGGAAACCCTGGTGCTTCCCAACATCGAGAACAGCTATAAGCGGGAGCGCGCCACCGACGAGCTGCCGCAGAGCGCCGCCGGGCGCACCATCATGACCACGGAGCCGAAGTTCATCCCGAACGAGGCGGTGGAAGTGAAGCTCGCGGATAACGCCGCCTTCCGCGTGCGCATGATCGACTGCGTGGGCTATATTGTGCCGAGCGCCCTCGGGTATATCGAAAACGACAACCCCCGTATGGTGATGACGCCCTGGTATGACAAGGAGATTCCGTTCAACATGGCGGCGGAGATCGGCACGCGCAAGGTCATCACGGAGCATTCCACCATCGGGCTTGTGGTTACAACCGACGGCAGCATCGGCGATATTCCGCGCGCCGAGTACGCCGAGGCCGAGGAGCGCGTGATCGGCGAGCTCAAGGAGCTTAACAAGCCGTTTGTCATCCTGCTCAACTGCACGGCCCCGAACGCCGAAAGCGTGGGCGCGCTGCGCGGCGAGATGGAACGCAAATACAACGTCCCGGTGCTCCCGGTCAACTGCCTGGAACTGGGCGAGAACGAAATCCGCAGCATCATCGAAACGGTGCTGTTCGAATTCCCGGTTAAGGAGATCGGCGTGGACCTGCCCGATTGGATTGCGGCGCTGGATATGACCCACTGGCTGCACGCGTCGCTCTATTCCAGCATCCAGGCGGCGGCGCGGGATATCCGAAAGATCCGCGAGGTGCGCGGCGTGATGAACGGCATCGCGCAAAACGAAAACGTCACGAACGTGGCCGTTACGGGCGTGGAGCTCGGCAAGGGCACCGCCGCCATTTCGGTGGCCGTCGCCCCGGGGCTCTTCTACCGCGTGCTCGGGGAAACCACGGGCTTTGAGATCAGCGGCGAGGGCGACCTCATCGAGCTGATGATGCAGCTTTCGCAGATGAAAAAATCCTACGACAAGGTGAAGAACGCGCTCGACGAGGTCAATGCCACCGGCTACGGCATCGTGATGCCCTCCATCGAAGAGCTCAAGCTCGAGGAGCCGGAGATCGTGAAGCAGGGCGGGCGGTTCGGCGTGCGGCTCGAAGCCAGCAGCGAATCCATCCACATGCTCAAATGCCGCGTCGTCACCGAAATCAACCCTATCGTCGGCAACGAAAAGCAGTCGGAAGAACTGGTCACCTACCTGATGAACGAATTCGAGGAAAACCCCGAAAAGATATGGGAATCGAACATCTTCGGCAAGTCGCTGCACGAGCTGGTTACCGAAGAACTGCACAACAAGCTCTACCGGATGCCCACGGACGCGCGCGAGAAGCTGCAGGAAACGCTTGAGCGCATCATCAACGAGGGCTGCGGCGGGCTGATCTGCATCCTGCTGTAAGCCTCCGCTTTCCCGCCGCAGGTTATCGCCGGGGCTGCGCGCGGCAAAAAGATTGCGAAACCGGCTCCGCAATGTTATAATTTTATTCGTCCGGCTTTCGCAGGCCGCGGCCCGCAGCTACGATAAGAGCCGATCTATAAATTAGGCGGGAGGAGAGTACCGGCAAATTTGCCGCAAATCCTACCCTGAATAATTTGCGGATAGGCGCTAAAGGCCGGAGCCGCGCGTGAAAGCGCCGGAAACCGAAGAGCGGCCGTCAGGGAGTGCTGTAAAAGGCGCATTGCGCATTTTGCGGCACCCCCCGTTTGCGTCCTTTCGCGTTTTAGCCGCTTCGGAAATACCGCGCCGCGCGGCACACGCGCCACCCGGAAAAAACGGACAGGCTTTCGGGAAAAACTAAAAAAAGTACAGGAAAACCTGGAAATGATCCGGCAAAAAATTCAGCCGTTTGCTTCCCGCAGGGGGCAAAGCGGTTTTTTCAGGAGCGAAGAATGGCGAAAAATGTACTCATCGCGCAATCCGGGGGGCCGACGGCCGCCATCAACGCGTCCCTCGCCGGCGTGATCGCGCGCTGCCTGGAAAGCGGCGAAGCGGGGGAAATCTACGGGGCGCTCAACGGGATGGACGGCATCCTGGCCCGGCGCATCATCGACCTGCGGGCGCAGACCCGCGGCGGCGCGGACCTGGAACGGCTTTCCGCCTCGCCCGCCATGGCGCTGGGGTCCTGCCGCAGGAAGCTGCCGGAGCTCGGCGCGGAGTGGGATTCCATCCCGGCCGTATACGAAAAAATCGAGTCCGTTTTCCGGAAATTTCACATCGGCTTTTTCTTCTACATCGGCGGCAACGATTCCATGGATACCGCAAAAAAAGTGGACGCGTATTTCCGGAGGAAGGCGTCGGATATCCGCGTCATCGGCGTGCCCAAAACCATCGACAACGACCTTCCCGTAACCGACCATACGCCGGGGTACGGCAGCGCGGCAAAATATGTCGCCGCCACCATGCTGGAGATCGGGCGCGACTGCAGCATTTACGATATCCCTTCCGTCACCATCGTGGAGATCATGGGCCGCGGGGCGGGCTGGCTCGCGGCGGCGGCGGCCGTGCCGCGTTATCTGGGCGAGCCGATGCCGCAGCTCGTTTATCTGCCGGAAGCGCCGTTCGAAACGGGCCGCTTTCTGGAGGATATCCGGCGCGAGATGGGCAAACGCAAGGGCGTCGTAGCGGCCATATCCGAAGGCGTGCGCACGTCGGATCTTTCCGCGGGCGGACGGGAGGAAACGGATGCGTTCGGCCACGCGCAGCTCGCGGGCATCGCGTGCCGCCTCGAACAGCTCGTGCGCGGGCAGATCGGCTGCAAAACCAGGGCGATCCAGCTCAACATCATGCAGCGCTGCGCGTTCCATCTCGCCTCCCAAACGGATGTGGACGAGGCGCGGCTCATCGGCCGGAAGGCGGCGGAAGCGGCGTTTGCGGGCAAAACCGGTAGATGTATGTGCTTTCGCAGAACGCCGGGCGAGGTTTACGGCGTGGAGGTGGAGGACTGCGACCTCGGCCTTGTGGCCAACCGGGAAAAGAAATTCCCGGCGCAATGGATCAACGACGCGGGCAACGGCATCCGCGAGGAAGGCGTCCGTTACATCCTGCCGCTTATCCGGGGCCGCGCGGAGTACCCCGAAAACGATTATCTGCCGGATTATTTCCGGTTCGACCGCGAAAGGCTGGCTGCCCCGTAAGCAAAACCGCCTGTATCCGCCGGTTCCGGTTCGCAGGTTCCGGTTCGCCGGTTCCCGATTCGTCGGTTCCGAGGCGGAGCGGGCAAAAAAAGGCTCCGGACGCTTGTGAACTGCATCCCGTCAAGAGGACAGTGAAAAAATATAAAGTGGTTCCGGCCAGTGGTATACAAAGCCACTGACCGGTTTTTATGCGGCGAGATAGAGATTGAATTTCTCTAACGGGGTCAGAACGCCCAAATTGCGTTGCACACGCCGGGTGTTGTAATAACTGATATAACTCTCAATCGTCTGAATAAGTATCTGCTTGCCGGTGAATTCCCGACCATAATAGTGTTCGCGCTTGAGTCTACCCCAGAAGCCTTCCATAGAATCTTTGTCAATACATTGCGCCACGCGGGACATACTTTGCGTCATGCCAGCTTTTTCGAGTTTGTGGTGAAAGGTTCGGCTTGTATATCGAAAGCCTCTGTCACTGTGAAGCAGAGGATGTGCGTCTGGATTATTCTTAGCAGCCTTATCAAAAGTCTTAAATACCAGAGGCTTGCCGTTGTGATCACCTATGACGAAGGATACGATGCGCCTGTTATAGAGGTCTAAAATGGCGCTTAGATAGACCTTGTGTACTGTAAGGCCTTCGTACCACTTGAATTCCGTGGCGTCGATAAGCCACTTCTCGTTTGGTTTTGATGAGTGGAACTGACGGTCAAGCAGATTCTCTGCCAGATACCGCGGATTCTTCGCCGACCTCGTGCAGCCCTTATTGCTGTACTTGATGGTGGGTTTTATATCTTCTGTCCGACAGATACGAAGAACCCTTTTATCGTTGATATGGATTCCTTGGTCATGCCGCAGATCGTCATTGATACGGCGATAGCCTTTGTCCGGGCTTGTCGTGTGGATTTTCTCAATCTCTACGGCAAGCTGCTTGTTTTCGGCGGTTCTGTGACTGGGCTTGTCGGATACCCACTTGTTGTAGGCGGAACGAGCCACATGAAGCAGTCTGCAAGAAACTTCAATGGGATATTTCTCGTCCAAATAGCATTCTTTTATGGCTTTGTAAATATGGCCTTGCCTCACTTGTGAAAGGCATCTCTCCTCTCTATCTCGTCCAATTTTTTTTAAAAGGGTATTCTCCATTTCTGAAAGATACAGCTTGTGCTTGAGCTGCTCGATTTCTATTTGTGCCTGCTCCAGTTCCGTACGCGGCTCCTGGTCATTCTTTCGCCGCCCGCGCCGGTCTTCAAGGCCGGCCTCGCCCAATTCCTCAAAGCGCAGTGTCCAAGTGCGAATCTGCTGGTAACTTACTTTATACTTAAGCGCCATCTCTCCGCAATTCTTACCCGATGCAATGCAATCCTTGACGATTTGGATTCGCTCCTCTTGTGTTGTGGCGCGTCCCTGCTTCATGTATCTTCCGCCTCCTGCAAACTTAACGGAGTTGAAATCTCCATGAGCATTATACATCTTTATCCAGGATTGAAGTTGTGTCCTTGAGCGAATCGCGTATTTTTCGCAGATAGCGTGCTGACTATATTTGCCAGAGAGGTATTCCAAGGCCGCTTGCTTTTTTAGCTCAGGACTATAGGCGCGGTTCTGTTCCTACAGCTCAAGGCCAGGTGCTCCCTCTCGGCGATAAATCCGTGCCCACTCCGTTATTACGTTATGGTCAACTCCGGCTTGCATCGCCGCTTCTTCCCGTGAAATATTTCCTGCAATATATGCTTGCGTAATTCTTGCTTTTTCTACTATCGCTATTTTGCTCTTCCTTGACATAGCAAATGCTCCCTTCATGGTCAACAGTGTTTTCCTTTTTCACTGTCTCTCATAAAGGGAGCATATCAGTTT
>JAEWAU010000032.1 GCA_023391535.1 Bacillota bacterium
CTCGCCGGCGGCGTAACGCGGGGGCGGGAGGGTTTCCGGCCCGTTGATGTAGAATACGCGTCCCGCGCAGAAATTGCCCCACAGGGCGCCAATTCGCCTGAGCAGGCCCTGCAGCCCGATTTTCACCTTCCCGAACAAGGCAACCATCTCCCATGCCGGAGGCACCGAACACGCCAAAGGCACCGCCGGGTTCTATTCAGCAGCAATGGAGCGGGCCCGCTTTCCGGCGCCGCGTGTCACCGGGCCTCCGCTTTCTGCAGCGGCACCGTTTGGCCCCGCAGTCCGGGGCCGAGCAGCGCGGCGAATTCCCCCTCCGGCGAAAGACGCCTCGTGGTAACGGCCACCAGCGCCTCGGCCGTGTATTCTTCCCCCGCCGTTTCGGCGTGCGCCGCAGCGGCATGCGCCGAAACAGGATGCGCGCGGAACGCGAGCCGGTCCGGCCGGAACGCCGGCAGCACGCCTCCCCGCCCCACCGAGGCGTATGGCACCATGCGCACGCGCTTCTCCCACCCCTCCGTGCACCCCTCCGCGGGCAGCGCGCCGCCGTTTTTCCCGCCCCGGAAAAAGGAGCGCAGGCCCCTTGGAAACAGCGCCTCCACCGCGCGGTATTCCGCAATCACCACCGGCAGGCCCGAGATCGGGTCGCGCAGGTCGTTTCCCGTATCCATCAGGGCCGCCACATGCGCCGTTTTGCCTCCCGCCGTGATCTGCGCGTCGAAAAGGTCCTCTCCGTGAACGCGGCGGTGGAACAGCCGTGCAAACAGCGAGAGCGCAATATAGCAGGCCGCGCCCGAACCGATGAGCAGCAGCGGCGAAAGCGCGAGATACCCCACGCCGTTGCGCACCATAAGGCCCGGCGGCGCAAAAAAGAGCTGCACCGCGTAGAGCACTCCGGCGAACAGCATGCTTACGGCGTAAAAAACGAGCAGCAGCTTTAGGAAGCCGCGCCAGCCGCCGAAACGGAAGGCGGCGGCCACCACGGCGGCGGAGAAGACGAGTTTGAGCCCCGCCGTATAAAGAAAGCCGAGCTGCGGAAAAAACAGCAGGGACGCGTACAGCGCGCCGAGAGCCGCCGCCAGCAGCAGGCGCCACCGTTTGTCCCTGCGGTGAAACAGCGCCGAAACCGCGAGCAGAATGAAATAATCCACCACCAGATTGAGCAGAAAGAGCACGTCTATGTATACGACCGGCATAACTCCTCCCCGCCGCAGCCGGCAAGGCTTTTCCCGCGGCCTGTACGACCGGTGCGACCTGTACGACCGGTGCGACCGGTGCGACCGGTGCGGCCGGCGCGGCCAAGCCATGCTTGGCTGCGGAACAAGCAGTATTATTATATGCCCCGCGGCTTGGGGTATGCTGTCGTTTCCCGCCCGTGTTCCGGCGTGGGAAATAAATTTTTCTCTTCGGGAAATTGAAAAAAGGCGCAAAAATCCCCGTTTCGCATACAAAAGTACGCAAAACGGGGATTTCGTGGCATGGGACAAAACCCATGCGCCAATTCGGTTCAGAAGATCATCACTCGTTGATCTTGCTTACCATGCCGGAGCCGACGGTACGGCCGCCTTCGCGGATAGCGAAGCGGAGGCCGACTTCGATGGCGATGGGGGTGATGAGTTCGACGTTCATCTCGATATGGTCGCCAGGCATGCACATCTCAACGCCCTCGGGCAGTTCGATGACGCCGGTGACGTCGGTGGTGCGGAAATAGAACTGCGGACGGTAGTTCTTGAAGAACGGGGTGTGGCGGCCGCCCTCTTCCTTGGTGAGGATGTACACCTGGCCCGTGAACTTGGTGTGCGGGTGAATGGTGCCGGGCTTGCAAAGAACCTGGCCGCGCTCCACGTCGGTGCGCTGAATGCCGCGCAGCAGGGCGCCGATGTTATCGCCGGCTTCCGCGAAATCGAGGGTCTTGCGGAACATCTCAAGGCCGGTGATGACGGTCTTCTTGCGCTCGGTGGTGAGGCCGATGATTTCGACTTCCTCGCCGATCTTAACCTGGCCGCGCTCAACACGGCCGGTGGCCACGGTGCCGCGGCCGGTGATGGTCATAACGTCCTCAACAGGCATCAGGAACGGCTGATCCGCCTTGCGGTCCGGCGTCGGGATAAACTCGTCGACAGCGTCCATCAGCTCGAGGATGCTCTTGTACTCGGGAGCGTTGATATCGGTTGAGGTGCTCTCCAGAGCCTGCAGGGCGGAGCCGCGGATGATGGGAACCTTGTCGCCCGGGAACTCATACTTGGAGAGCAGCTCGCGGATTTCCATCTCGACGAGATCGAGCAGCTCGGGATCGTCAACCTGGTCGACCTTGTTCATATACACGACGATATAGGGCACGCCCACCTGGCGGGCAAGCACGATGTGCTCACGGGTCTGGGGCATGGGGCCGTCTGCCGCGGATACGACCAGGATCGCGCCGTCCATCTGAGCTGCGCCGGTGATCATGTTCTTAACATAATCGGCGTGGCCCGGGCAGTCGACATGCGCGTAATGACGCTTGTCGGTTTCGTATTCCACGTGCGCGGTGTTGATGGTGATGCCGCGCTCCCTCTCTTCAGGGGCCTTGTCGATCTGGTCGTACGCCATGAACTTCGCGTCGCCCTTGAAGCCGAGCACCTTGGTGATGGCGGCGGTAAGGGTGGTCTTGCCGTGGTCAACGTGTCCGATGGTGCCAATATTCACGTGCGGTTTGGTTCTTTCGAACTTTGCCTTTGCCATTGGTTTGTCCTCCTTTATAAACACAATAATCCGAATCCATGTCATTGGCGATACAATGACAATTTTAACAGGGTGAACCTGAAAAAGCAAGTAGCCGCGCGCCTTCGCGGCAAAAAATCAAAGCGTCAGTCCTTCTTGGAGCGATCGGTTACGATCTTCTCCTGAATGGCCTTCGGCACTTCGGTGTAGTGGCTCGGCTCCATGACGTACTGGCCGCGCCCCTGCGTTTTGGAGCGCAGGTCGGTTGCGTAGCCGAACATCTCGGCAAGCGGCACGAACGCCGTGATCTGCTGGGCGCCGGTGCGCGCTTCCATGCCCTGGATCTGCCCGCGGCGGGAGTTGAGGTCGCCGATGACGTCGCCCATATACTCTTCCGGCACGTTCACAACAACCTTCATGATGGGCTCGAGGAGCACCGGGTCGGACTTGCGCATACCCTCTTTGAACGCCATGGAACCGGCGATCTTGAAGGCGAGCTCCGAGGAGTCGACCTCATGGTAGGAGCCGTCGTACAGCGTGACCTTGACATCCACAACCGGGTAACCGGCGAGCACGCCCGCCTGCATGGCGCCCTGGATACCGGCGTCTACCGCAGGGATGTACTCCTTGGGGATGGCGCCGCCCACGACGGCGTTCACGAACTCGTAGCCCTTGCCCGATTCGTTGGGCTCCATCCGGATCTTGACGTGGCCGTACTGGCCGCGGCCGCCGGACTGGCGGGCATACTTGTTGTCGATGTCGGCGTTTTTGCGGATGGTCTCCTTATAGGCGACCTGCGGCTTGCCGACGTTGGCCTCCACCTTGAACTCGCGCAGCATACGGTCGACGATGATCTCCAGATGGAGCTCGCCCATGCCGGCGATGATGGTCTGGCCCGTTTCCTGGTCGGTATAGGTTTTGAACGTCGGGTCTTCCTCGGCGAGCTTCGAAAGGGCGATGCCCATCTTCTCCTGCCCGGCCTTGGTTTTCGGCTCGATGGCGACGCGGATAACCGGATCCGGGAAATTCATGGATTCGAGGACAATGGGGGCCTTGGCATCGCAGAAGGTGTCGCCCGTGGTGGTGTTTTTAAGGCCCACGGCGGCGGCGATGTCGCCGGCGTACACGGTCTCGATATCCTGGCGGTGGTTCGCGTGCATCTGCAGGATGCGCCCGAGCCGCTCGTTGTCGTCCTTCACCGAGTTGTACACGGTGTCGCCCGCGTTCACGGTGCCGGAATAGACGCGGAAGAAGCAGAGCTTGCCGACGAACGGGTCGGTCGCAATCTTGAACGCCAAAGCCGAGAACGGCTCGGTGTCGGAAGGATGGCGGTCGGTTTCCTCATCCGTGCCGGGAATGGTGCCCTTGATGGCGGGGATGTCCAGTGGGGAAGGCATATAGTCGACAATGGCGTCGAGCAGCTTCTGCACGCCCTTGTTCTTGTATGAGGTGCCGCAGGTGACCGGAACGAGCGTGTTCGCGATGGTGGCGGCGCGCAGCGCCTTCTTCAGCTCGGGAACCGTCACTTCTTCGCCCTCAAGATACTTGGTCATGAGGTCGTCGTCGGTTTCCACGATGGCTTCCACCATATCGTGCCGGTACTGCTTGGCCTTTTCCAGCATGTCGGCCGGAATCTCCTCCACGCGCATGTCTTTGCCGAGGTCGTCGTAATAGATGTCGGCGGTCATGTCCATGAGGTCGATGATTCCCTTGAAGGAATCTTCCGCGCCGATGGGGAGCTGCACGGGCACGGGAACGCACTTGAGCCGTTCCTTCATCATGTCGATAACCAGATAGAAATCGGCGCCCATGATGTCCATCTTATTGATATAGACCATGCGGGGAACGTGGTATTCCTCCGCCTGGCGCCATACGGTTTCCGACTGCGGCTCCACGCCGCCCTTCGCGGCCAGAACGGTTACGGAACCGTCCAGTACGCGCAGCGAACGCTGGACTTCGACGGTAAAGTCGACGTGGCCCGGCGTATCGATAATGTTGATTCTGTGGCCCTTCCAGAAACAAGTGGTTGCAGCCGAGGTGATCGTAATGCCCCTCTCCTGCTCCTGCTCCATCCAGTCCATCGTCGCCTCGCCGTCGTGAACCTCGCCGAGCTTATGCGTCTTGCCCGTGTAGAACTGGATCCGCTCGGTGGTCGTCGTCTTGCCGGCGTCGATGTGGGCCATTATGCCAATATTTCGGGTTAACTCCAGTGGGATTTGCCTTGGCATAGTGTCCTCCTTAAAAAAAACCTCAACCTACAGCTTTTCCAGAAAAGACTGAACCGTTCCGGGGTATTTCGCCAAACCAGGTTTGGCGGATAGATGAAACACGGCTTTTTTCAATCTTTAACGGAATCGCTATAATCCGCCGCCGTGCCCCGCGCTTTCCGCGCGGGGGCGTACGGCACGCCGGTTACCAGCGGTAATGGGCGAACGCCTTATTGGCCTCGGCCATCTTATGCGTGTCTTCCTTCTTCTTCACCGAGCCGCCGATGTTGTTCGTAGCATCGAGAATCTCGGCTGCCAGCCTCTCGCGCATGGTCTTTTCGCTCCTTGCACGGGAATAGGCGGAGAGCCACCGAAGACCTAAAGTCTGCCGCCTTTCGGGGCGAACCTCGATCGGCACCTGGTAGGTTGCGCCGCCTACGCGGCGGGCCTTGACCTCCAGCACCGGCATGATGTTATCCATCGCCTGCTCGAAAACCTCGAGCGGCTCTTTGCCGGTCTTCTCCTTGATGATATCGAAAGCGCTGTAAACGATCTTCTGCGCCACGCCCTTTTTACCGTCGTACATAATGCTGTTGATGAGCCGGGTGACCATCTTGGAATTGTACAGCGGATCGGGCAGTACGTCGCGCATGGATACGGAGCCTCTTCTTGGCACTTTGCTTCCCTCCTTCACAGTATGAATTCACAGGTACTCGACCCTTGCGCTTTAAACGCGCGGGCCGTAAAATTGCCGGGCAGAGGCAGGAGAAATCGCCGATATCTCATATCTATCCACGGCTTTTCCAGAAAAGACGATATGCCGGAGCATTACATCTTTCGTGGAATTGCTGTAAGCCGCCGAAAAGCCGGCGGCCGGTTCGATTTCAATAAGCCGCTGCACGGCATCAATCTCCGCAAGGCCTTTCGGGCCTTCGCAGACCGATGCGCAAAGCCCTCGCCGGAACAAGCCGTCCCGGAAGGACCCGCAAGTGGAAAATTACTTCTTGGCGGCGCCGGCTGCAGCACCCTGCTTCGGCCTCTTCGCGCCGTACTTGGAGCGCGCCTGCATGCGCTTGGCAACGCCCTGCGCATCCAGCGTACCGCGGATGATGTGGTAACGCACGCCAGGGAGATCCTTGACACGGCCGCCGCGGATCAGGACAACGCTGTGCTCCTGAAGGTTATGGCCGATGCCGGGGATATACGAAGTCACTTCCACGCCGTTTGTCAGGCGCACACGGGCGATCTTCCGCAGAGCCGAGTTCGGCTTCTTCGGGGTCATCGTCTTCACCGTCGTGCAGACCCCGCGCTTTTGCGGCGAGTTCTGGTCGATGGCGATGTGCTTCTTCGTGTTCATCCCTTTGAGCAGCGCCGGAGCCTTGGCCTTTTTCTCGGCCACCTCGCGGCCCTTGCGCACCAGTTGGTTAAAGGTTGGCATATTGCACCTCCTCCTCCATAAAATTGGCCGTTAGCCGGCCGTTTATGTGAAAGCGGATTGAAAATCCGCTTTACACGCCCTGAAAGCAGCTATTCGCCCTGCCCTTTGCAAAGCACGGCCGCCGCCGCCGTGGGAACGTTCAGCCCGCAGGCGCGCCCGAGCTCACGCATCGTGCAGCGCACCGCGGAAAGGCCCGCGGCGTCCGCCGCTTCGAGCACGGCCCGGCACAGTTCTTCCTGCGCGTCGTCCGCGCAGAACACCTCCGCGGCCCGGCCCTGTTTGAGCGCGCGCAGCGTCTGTTTGAGGCCCGCCACATGCGGCGATAAGGAAAGCGCCGCTAATTTCTCCCGCCGCGCCGCAGCCATCCCGGACATGCGCTTTTCGCCTCCGCAGCAAACGGGGCGAAGCCCGCCCGCCTTGCCGGCAACAAACCCTGCTGCCGGCAAAACGGGCGGCTCCGCCGATTGATTCCCTTATTCCGCGCTTTGCCGAAGAAACGGGCAAACCCGCGGATTGTAATTATGGTCAACCTTTAAGATTGTACACCGCCGCGCCCGATTTGTCAAGCCGCGGCGGCTTGCCTCCGGCATCAGTGCGACGCGGGCGCCCCGACGCGGTCTTCCATTTCGATATCGAGGTCGCGGTAGCATTCCATGCCGGTGCCGGCCGGAACGAGCTTGCCGATGATGACGTTCTCCTTGAGGCCGAGCAGCGGATCGGACTTGCCCTTGATGGCCGCTTCGGTGAGCACGCGCGTCGTCTCCTGGAAGGAGGCGGCGGAAAGCCACGAATCGGTGGCGAGGGAAGCCTTGGTGATGCCGAGCAGCGTGGGAATGGCCTCCGCCTCGCGCAGCTCCTCGCCGGTTTGTGCGGCGCGCTCGCGCAGCTCGCGGTTGACGGCGTCGATCTCGGATTTCTCCAGAAGCTCGCCGGGCAGCAGCGTGGTGTCGCCCTCGTTTTCCACCTTGAACTTGCGCATCATTTGGCGCACGATGACTTCGATGTGCTTATCGTTGATATCCACGCCCTGCATGCGGTACACGCGCTGAACTTCCTGAATGAGGTAATCCTGCACGGCCTGCGGGCCGGAGATGTCGAGAATATCGTGCGGGTTGACGGAGCCTTCGGTGAGCAGGTCGCCCGCATTCACATGGTCGCCCTCGGCCACGCGGATGCGCGAGCCGTAGGGGATGGCGTACGTGCGGGTATCGCCGTGCTCGGCGTCGGAAACGATGAGCTGGCGGCCCTTCTTGTCCTCCGTTGTGGAAACGGTGCCGGAAATCTCGGAGATGATGGCCAGGTGCTTGGGCTTGCGCGATTCGAACAGTTCTTCGACGCGCGGAAGGCCCTGCGTGATATCCTCGGCGCTCGCGATGCCGCCGGTGTGGAAGGTGCGCATCGTAAGCTGGGTGCCCGGCTCGCCGATGGATTGCGCCGCGATGATGCCCACGGCCTCGCCCACGTTCACCGGTTCGCCGTTGGCGAGGTTCGCGCCGTAGCACATGGCGCACACGCCGTGCTTGGCCTCGCAGGTGAGCACCGAGCGGATGTTCACCGTTTCGATGCCGGCCTTTACCACGCGGCTGGCCAGCTTGTCGGTGAACATCACGTTCTTGTGGATGATCACCTCACCGGTATCGGGATCGATCACGTCTTCGGTGGGATAGCGGCCCACGAGGCGGTCGGCCAGAGGCTCGATCATCTCGTTGCCGTCCTTGATGGAGCACACGCGGATGCCGTGGTCGGTTCCGCAGTCCTCCTCGCGGATGATGACTTCCTGCGAAACATCCACCAGGCGGCGGGTGAGGTAGCCGGAGTCCGCGGTGCGCAGGGCGGTGTCGGCCAGGCCTTTGCGGGCGCCGCGCGAGGAGACGAAGTATTCGAGGACGTTTAAGCCCTCGCGGTAGTTGGAACGGATCGGCACCTCGATGGTGCGCCCGGACGTGTTGGCGATAAGGCCGCGCATGCCGGCGAGCTGGCGGATCTGGTTGATGGAGCCGCGGGCGCCGGAATTGGCCATCATGAAGATCGGGTTGAAATGGTCGAGGTTGTCGGTGAGGGCGTTGGTGACGCGCTTGGTGGTTTCGTCCCACACCTTGATGATATGGTCGAACCGCTCGTCCTCGGAGAAGAGGCCGCGGCGGAACTTCTTGTTGATGTTGTCGATCTTCCCTTCCGCGTCGGCCAGGATGGCCTTTTTCTGCGGCGGGATCACGGCGTCCGAAACGGAAACGGTGATGGCGCTCTTGGTGGAGTACTTGTACCCCTGCGCCTTGATGCGGTCGAGCACTTCGGCCGTCTGGGAGGTGCCGTGCACGCGGATGCACTTCTCGATGATCTTGCCGAGCTCCTTCTTGCCCACGAGGAAGCTCACCTCGAGGTCGAGGATGTGGGCGTCGTCGGAACGGTCCACATAGCCGAGGTCCTGCGGCACGGGCATGTTGAAGATGATGCGGCCGATGGTGGCGTCGATGAGGCGCGTCACCTTTTTGCCGCCCACTTCGCGGCTCACGCGCACCTTGACGGGCGCGTGCAGCCCCACGGCGTGCGCGTCGTAGGCAAGCAGGGCCTCGTTCACGTCGCGGAAGACCTTTCCTTCGCCCGTCTCGCCGGGCTTGATCATGGTGAGGTAATAGGAACCGAGCACCATATCCTGCGTCGGCACCGTAACGGGGCGGCCGTCGGAGGGCTTGAGGAGGTTGTTCGCCGCCAGCATGAGGAAGCGGGCTTCCGCCTGCGCCTCGGAGGAAAGCGGAACGTGTACGGCCATCTGGTCGCCGTCGAAATCGGCGTTGTAGGCGGTGCAGGCCAGAGGATGCAGCTTGAGGGCGCGGCCTTCCACAAGCACCGGCTCGAACGCCTGAATGCCGAGGCGGTGCAGCGTGGGCGCGCGGTTAAGCAGCACGGGATGCCCTTCGATGACTTCCTCGAGCGCGTCCCAGACCTCTGTTTTGGCGCGCTCCACCATCTTGCGGGCGCTCTTGATGTTGTTGGCGGCGCCGGTTTCCACCAGGCGCTTCATCACGAACGGCTTGAACAGCTCCAGCGCCATCTCCTTCGGGAGGCCGCACTGGTACATCTTGAGCTCCGGGCCGACGACGATAACCGAACGGCCGGAGTAATCCACGCGCTTGCCCAGGAGGTTCTGGCGGAAACGGCCCTGTTTGCCCTTGAGCATATCGGAAAGGGATTTGAGCGGGCGGTTGTTCGGGCCTGTCACCGGGCGGCCGCGGCGGCCGTTGTCGATGAGGGCGTCCACGGCTTCCTGGAGCATGCGCTTCTCGTTGCGGATGATGATATCCGGCGCGCCCAGCTCCAAAAGGCGGGTGAGGCGGTTGTTGCGGTTGATGACGCGGCGGTAGAGGTCGTTTAGGTCCGAAGTGGCGAAGCGGCCGCCGTCGAGCTGCACCATGGGGCGCAGATCCGGCGGAATCACCGGCACCACGTCGAGGATCATCCATTCGGGGCGGTTGTGGGAGAGGCGGAACGCTTCCACCACTTCGAGCCTTTTCAGGATGCGCACCTTTTTCTGCCCGGAGGAGCTCTTGAGCTCGTCCTTCAGCTCCGCGGCCAGCTTTTCGAGATCGATCTCGGCGAGCAGCTGGCGGATGGCTTCGGCACCCATATCGGCCTTGAAGTCGTCCTCATACTTTTCCCGCATGTCGCGGTATTCCTTTTCGGTGAGGAGCTGCTTTTTCTCGAGCGGCGTGGCGCCCGGATCGATGACGATGTAGGAAGCGAAATAGAGGACTTTCTCGAGCAGCCGGGGCGTCAGGTCGAGAATCAGCCCCATGCGGGACGGAATACCCTTGAAGTACCAGATGTGCGAAACGGGCGCCGCCAGCTTGATGTGGCCCATGCGTTCGCGGCGCACCTTTGCGCGCGTCACTTCCACGCCGCAGCGTTCGCAGATTTTTCCCTTGAAGCGGATGCGCTTATACTTTCCGCAATGGCACTCCCAGTCCTTCGTCGGCCCGAAGATGCGCTCGCAGAACAGCCCGTCGCGTTCCGGTTTCAGGGTGCGGTAGTTGATGGTTTCCGGCTTTTTCACCTCGCCGTAAGACCATTCGCTTATCTTATCCGGGGAGGCAAGCCCTATCTTGATCGAATCAAACACATTGAATTCCACGACGCTGACTCCTCACTCTATAAATTTCACGCTCGCGGCGCCGGCACAGCCGGCGGGAGCCGGTTATTCGTCCAGGTCGGAATCGGAATCGCCGTTCCCGCCGATCTTCTGAAAAACGTCCTCGGTGGGGAACTCGATGGATTCCGCGTCGGAGGAGGCGTCCGCTTCCGGTTCCGGTTCGCCGATCTCAAAGCCTTCGTCGAAGTCGCCGTCCTCGGCGCTGTTCGAAAAGGCGTCGTCGTCGATGTGGCCGAGGCCGATATCGTCCTCGTCCTCAAACGAATTCTTGAGGTCGATCTCCTCGTTGTCCTTGCCCAGCACCTTCATATCGAGCCCGAGCGACTGCAGCTCCTTGATGAGAACCTTGAAGGATTCGGGCACGCCCGGCTTCGGGACATTCTGCCCCTTGACGATGGCTTCGTAGGTCTTTACGCGGCCCACCACGTCGTCGGACTTGACGGTGAGGATCTCCTGCAGGGTATACGCCGCGCCGTAGGCTTCCAGGGCCCACACTTCCATCTCGCCGAAGCGCTGGCCGCCGAACTGGGCTTTGCCGCCCAGAGGCTGCTGCGTCACGAGGGAATACGGGCCGGTGGAACGGGCATGGATCTTATCGTCCACCAGATGGGCAAGCTTGAGGAAGTACATGAAGCCCACGGTGACGGGGCTGTCGAACGCCTCGCCGGTGCGGCCGTCGTACAGCTGGCACTTGCCGTCCTCGCGCAGGCCGGCCTCCTTGAGGCATTCCACGATGTCGTCCTCGTGCGCGCCGTCGAACACCGGCGTCATCACCTTCCACCCGAGCGCCCGGGCGGCGTAGCCGAGATGGACCTCGAGCACCTGCCCGATGTTCATGCGGGAAGGCACGCCCAGGGGGTTTAAGACGATATCGAGCGGGGTTCCGTCGGGCAGGAACGGCATGTCCTCCTGCGGCAGAATGCGCGAAACCACGCCCTTGTTGCCGTGGCGGCCGGCCATCTTGTCGCCCACCGAGATCTTGCGCTTCTGGGCGATGTAGCAGCGCACCACCATGTTGACGCCGGGGTTGAGTTCCTCGCTGTTTTCCTTCGTGAAGACCTTGACATCCACCACAATGCCGTATTCGCCGTGGGGCACGCGCAGGGAGGTGTCGCGCACCTCGCGCGCCTTTTCGCCGAAGATGGCGCGCAGCAGGCGTTCCTCGGCGGTGAGCTCGGTTTCGCCCTTGGGCGTCACCTTGCCCACGAGGATATCGCCCGCGTGCACCTCGGCGCCGATGCGGATGATGCCGCGCTCGTCGAGGTCGCGCAGCGCGTCCTCGCCCACGTTCGGAATGTCGCGCGTGATCTCCTCCGGCCCGAGCTTGGTATCCCGGGCTTCCATTTCATACTCTTCAATATGGATGGAGGTGTAAACGTCGTCGCGCACGAGCCGCTCGTTGAGCAGCACGGCGTCCTCGTAGTTGTAGCCCTCCCAGGTCATGAAGCCGATGAGCACGTTGCGCCCGAGCGCGATCTCGCCCTGAGAGGTGGACGGCCCGTCCGCCACCACCTGCCCGGCCTCCACGCGCTCGCCCTTGAAGACGATGGGGCGCTGGTTGATGCAGGTGCCCTGATTCGAGCGCAGGAACTTGATGAGGTGGTGGTTTTCGAGCTTGCCCGAATCGGTGCGGATCACGATTTCGCGCGCGGAGACTTTTTCCACCACGCCGGCTTCCTTGGCGAGGATGCACACGCCGGAATCCACGGCGGCCTTGTATTCCATGCCGGTGCCCACCACCGGCGATTCGGTTTTGAGAAGCGGCACGGCCTGCCTCTGCATGTTGGAGCCCATGAGCGCGCGGTTGGCGTCGTCGTTCTCCAGAAACGGAATCATGGCCGTGGCGATGGAAACCACCATCTTCGGGGAAACGTCCATATAGTCGACGCGCTCGCGCTCCACTTCGAGGATCTCGTCGCGGAAGCGGGCGGCCACGCGCGGACGCTGGAAGCGGCCCGCCTCGTCGAGCGGCTCGTTGGCCTGCGCCACGATGAACTCGTCCTCGATGTCGGCCGTCATGTAGACGACCTCCTCGGTAACGACGCCGGTGGCTTTGTCCACGCGGCGGTAGGGCGCCTCGATGAAGCCGTATTCGTTGATGCGCGCGTAGGAGGCGAGGTAGGAGATCAGGCCGATGTTCGGGCCTTCCGGCGTCTCGATGGGGCACATGCGCCCGTAGTGGGTGTAGTGCACGTCGCGCACCTCGAACCCGGCGCGGTCGCGCGAAAGACCGCCGGGCCCGAGGGCCGAGAGGCGGCGCTTGTGCGTAAGCTCCGCGAGCGGGTTTGTCTGGTCCATGAACTGCGACAGCGGCGAGGAGCCGAAAAACTCCTTGATGGCCGCCATCACGGGGCGGGAGTTGATGATGCTCTGGGGCGTCACCACGTCCATATCCTGGCTCTGCAGGTTCATGCGCTCGCGGATGACGCGCTCCATGCGCGAAAAGCCGATGCGGATCTGGTTCTGGAGCAGCTCGCCCACCGAACGGATGCGGCGGTTGCCCAGATGGTCGATGTCGTCGGTGTTGCCGATGTCCTCCGCCACGCAGTTGAGATAGTTAATGGAAGAAAGGATATCGTCGAGCACGATGTGCTTGGGGATGAGATCATCGATGCGCTCGGCAACGGCGGCTTTGAGGGCCGCCTCGTCGCCCGCGGCGGCGTCGAGGATCTCGCGCAGCACCTTGAAGGAAACCTTTTCGTTCACGCCGCATTCGGCGGGGTTGAAGGGCAGGAAGTCCTTTGCGTCCACCATGCCGTTCGAGATGAGCTTGACCTCGCGGCCGTTCTGCTCCACGAAGGCGACGTCTACGCCCGCGCGTTCGATCTCGTGCGCCTGAGCGCGCGTGAGGGTGGCGCCGGATTCCGCCATCACCTCGCCCGTGAGGGGGTTGGCGACGGGGCGCGAAAGCGTGCGGCCTGTGAGACGCGGGCCGATGGCGAGCTTTTTGTTGTATTTGTAACGGCCGACGCGCGAAAGATCGTAGCGCCGGGAATCGAAGAACAGCGAGTTCAAGTGGGTCGTGGCGCTCTCGATGGTGGGAGGCTCGCCCGGGCGCAGCTTGCGGTAGATTTCGATGAGGGCCTCGTCGGTGCTCTTGGTGTTGTCCTTTTCCATGGAAGCCTTGATGCGGTCGTCGTCGCCGAAGAAATCGAGAACCTGTTCGTCGGTGCCGAGCCCCAGCGCGCGGATGAGCACCGTGACGGGCAGTTTGCGGTTTTTATCGATACGGACATAGAAGACGTCGTTTACATCGGTTTCATATTCGAGCCACGCGCCGCGGTTCGGGATCAC
The DNA here is from genome assembly GCA_023391535.1 of Bacillota bacterium. Taxonomy (GTDB): domain Bacteria; phylum Bacillota; class Clostridia; order Oscillospirales; family Ethanoligenentaceae; genus JAEWAU01. The sequence goes on from JAEWAU010000032.1 coordinate 13,784, forward strand.
GGTGGAGGTGTAGAGCTTTTTGCCGGTTTTGTCGTGCGCCATCCCGAAATAAACGCCGGGCGAGCGCACGAGCTGGGAAACGATGACGCGCTCGGCGCCGTTGATGATAAACGTGCCGCTGTCCGTCATGAGCGGAAAATCGCCCATGAAGATTTCCTGATCCTTTACCTCACCCGTTTCGCGGTTTACAAGGCGCGCAAGAACATGAAGCGGCGCCGCGAAGGTGGCGTCGCGTTCCTTGCACTCCTCAACGCTGTACTTCGGCTTGTCGTCCAGCGTGTAGTCGACAAAGCTGAGCACAAGGTTTCCGGTAAAGTCGGTAATGGAGGAAACGTCCTTGAAAACCTCCTTCAACCCCTCGGCAAGGAACCATTGGTACGATTTCTTCTGCACCTCGATGAGGTTCGGCATATCCAGAACCTCGTTGATATGCGAAAAGCTCATGCGCACGTTCTTGCCAAGCTGTACCGGCTTTACATTCACCATATCCTCAACACTCCATTTCTCGTTATAGCTGTCCGTTCCGTTTGGCCGCCCTCCGCCGCCGAGGAGAACCGCCCGCGGAACCGCTCTTTTCAAATTCCCGCAGATAGGGCGCCTGCCCGTGCGTGCGGCCGCGCGCTTTGTTTTTCCCTCCCGCAAAAGCCCGCTGCATCCACTCCGGGTCCGCTTCCCTTGCCGGAATCCCTAAAATCAAATGTAGGTAAAAAACCTGCGACCATGCAGATTGAACAAACTTTCCATGCCTATTGAACAAATAAAAAGCATATGCTATAATGGGAACCGTTAAAGAGAAGATGGGGGATTGCCCCTAATAGTCATTTTGATACAGTGTTATATTATACAGCAATCGCTGCACTGTGTCAAGTTTTCTTTTTCACTCTTTTTTTATTATTTTTACGAAGCTAAGGCCGGTTCCGCTCTGCGGGGCCGGTTTTTTCGCGCAAAAAACGCTTCTCTCCCGCGGGGCGAAACGCGGCGGAAACGCCTTGCCTGGATACGAGCGCCGGATGCAAAGCCAGATTCCATTCGCACCGGAAGCCTGTGTCCAGAAATTTTGGCGCGGGGTATTCCGTTTGCCCGGAGCTTCGTATTACGCAGGGCGTTTCGCTTTCCGCCGCGTTTGGGGCACGCGCAGCGCTTCCGCCGCGAGCGGCCGGGCGGAACCTTTTTCCGGCTTCGCCGCGAAATCGATGCTTTCGAATTTCTGCTGGATGGAGCGGGAAACCTCCGCGAAAATATGGTTGTAATAGCAGCCGTAGCCGTTGCCGGTATCGGAAAGGCAGCAGCCCTGTTCCTCCGAAAGGCAGCGCGTGATGGCGATGGGGCCGTCCACGGCCTCGATCACCTGCCGCATGTTCACGGCCTCCGGCGCGCGGGCCAGCTCGAAGCCGCCCTGCACGCCCTTATATGAAACGACGATGCCGTTCTGCACCAGCTTGTGCAGGATTTTGAGCGTAAAGCGCAGGGTGACGCCCGTGCTTTCCGCAATGGCCTGCGCGCCGCGCCGGCCGCCGCTGCGCGCGAGGCAGTCGACAATGCGGACGGCTCCGTCCGCCTCCTGGGTAATGCGCATGGGCGCTCCTTTCGGATAGAAGTTAGATGTGAGAGGTTAGAGATCAGAAGAAAGATCCACGCCCGCGTAGAAGCATTCCCGCTGCGGGCGGGAAAAAATGCGCCTTTCCGGCCGCAGCCGGAAAGGCGGGCGCAGCCCGCAAGCATTTTTCCGTAGAGTTTGCAAAACGCCCGATGAGCATGACCGCGTACAGTCCAGCGCCCTGTTCCCGTGCCTCTGTTCCTCACGCGGCCCGCCTGAGGGCAGCCCCTGCTGCGGGCGGGAAAAAACGCGGCTTTTCGGCCGCAGCCGAAAATGCGGACGGAGTCCGCAAGCGTTTTTTCCGTAGGGCTACCAAAATGTCGGACATTTTGGCAGCCCGGTTTAGTCCAGAAAATCCTTGAGCTTTTTGCTGCGGCTCGGATGGCGCAGCTTGCGCAGCGCCTTGGCCTCGATCTGGCGGATGCGCTCGCGCGTGACGTTGAACTCGCGCCCCACTTCTTCGAGCGTGCGGGGGCGCCCGTCGTCGAGCCCGAAGCGCAGGCGCAGAACTTTCTCCTCGCGCGAGGTGAGGGTTTTGAGCACGTAGCCGAGCTGCTCGCGCAGCAGCGTGTGCGAGGCGGCTTCGGCCGGAGCGGGGGCGTCCTCGTCGGGGATGAAGTCGCCGAGATGGCTGTCCTCCTCCTCGCCGATGGGCGTTTCCAGCGAAACCGGCTCCTGCGCCACCTTCATGATCTCGCGCACCTTTTCCACGCTCATACCCATCACCTGGGCGATCTCGTTGGCCTGCGGCTGGCGTCCCAGCTCCTGCAGAAGCTGGCGTTCCACGCGCACCACCTTGTTGATGGTTTCCACCATGTGCACCGGAATGCGGATGGTGCGGGCCTGGTCCGCGATGGCGCGCGTGATGGCCTGCCGGATCCACCAGGTGGCGTAGGTGGAGAATTTGTAGCCCTTAGTGTAATCGAACTTCTCCACGGCCTTGATGAGGCCGAGGTTTCCCTCCTGAATGAGGTCCAGGAACTGCATGCCGCGGCCCACGTAGCGTTTGGCGATGCTCACCACCAGCCGCAGATTCGCCTCCGAAAGGCGCTTGCGCGCGGCGGGGTCACCCTCCGCCATGCGGCGGGCCAGTTCGATCTCCTCGTCGCCCGAAAGCAGCGGCACGCGGCCGATCTCCTTGAGGTAGACCTTCACGGGGTCGTCGATGGCGATGCCCTCGGCGGAAAGCGAAACCTCGAGGTCCTCATTTTCGTTCTCGCTCACGTCCACGTCGCTGTCGTCCAGTTCCTCGGGCGTGGGCTCTTCCAAATCTTCCACGATTTCTATGTTCTGGCTTTCGAGGGTGTCGTAGAGCTTTTCCATCTGCTCGGGGTCGAAGTCGATCTCCTCGAGCGCTTCGGTGATCTCGTTTTCGGAAAGCCTTCCCCGGTTCTTGCCAACCTCGATCAGCTCGCGGATGGCGGATTTTTTATCCGTATTCATTCTTTTGACCATTCCTTTCTGCGCGCCTCCCGCCTGCCGGTGGCGCTTCGCCCGGAACCGAGGGATTGCGGCGCTCAGCCGCCGGCGATCGGCGTGCCGTTTGCGGCCTGCCGCCCGCGGCGCCCTCAGGCCCGCCCCGTCGGGTGATGTTGCCCGTCCCGTTTTTTCTGCCGGATCTCGTCGAGTTTATCCAAAGCGTCCATGCCGTCCTGCGCGTGCAGCATCCGTTCTTCCCGGATGACGCGGGCGCAGTCCAGCGCTTCCTCGATGGTGTTGGAAACCGGCCGCAGAAGCATGCCGGTGATCTTTCCCGTTTCTTCGGGCGTAAAGCCCGCCCCGAGCGCCGAAAGGTCCGGCGCCTGCCCCGCCCCGATGAGCGCGCGCTCCGTTTCGTACACCCTTCGGTTAAACGAGGTGAGGAAATCGGAAGGCTGCAGCGCCGCGTCGAGCCGCGGGAGAAAATCGGGGTTTTTCTGGAGCAATGCGATGAGCGTTTCCTCCGCCATGGCCGCTTTGAGGAAGCGGCCCTTCTCGGGGTTGAGGCGGTCGGTGAGCCCGCGCGCGGCGTTCAGCTCCGCGCGCAGCCCCGCCCGCCGCTTTTTCCCCCGTTCCCGGGAGGTGAGCCGCTCCACTTCGGAAAGCAGGCTCTCTTTTGAAATCTCCAGCTCCTGCGAGAGCTTTCCGGCGTAAACCTCGCGCTCCACGGCGCTTTCCACCGTGGCGAGCACCGCCTCGCAGGCGCGGATGCAATCCACTTTCTGTTCCGGACGCGTCAGGTCGTATTTGGCCTTGGCCGCGGCCAGTCTATAATCAATATGGCTGCCTGATTTCTCCAGCATGTGCCGGAATTTATCGGCCCCATAGGTTTTGATATACTCGTCCGGGTCCTTGCCGCCCTCGATGTGCAGCACGCGCACCGAAAGGCCCGCTCCCGTGAGCAGCCCGATGGCGCGGGAGGCGGCCTTCATGCCCGCCTCGTCCGAATCGTAGGAGACGATCACCTCTTTGGCGTAGCGCGACATGAGCCGCGACTGCTCCTGTGTGAGCGCGGTGCCCAGAGTGGCCACCGCGTTTGTAAACCCCGCCTGGTGCAGCGCGATAACGTCCATATACCCCTCGCAGAGGATGAGCGCGCCGTCCCCTTTGGCGCTTTTGGCGAAATTGAGCGCGTAAAGCCCGCGACTTTTCTTGAACACGGGCGTGTCGCCCGAGTTGAGGTATTTGGGCTTGGAATCGTCCAGCACGCGGCCGCCGAACGCGATGACATTGCCCTGCAGGTCGATGATGGGGAACATCACGCGGTTGCGGAACTGGTCGTAGGAGTGGCCGTTTTTGTCCCTTGTGAGCGCGGCCGCCGCCATTTCGCGCTCGGTGAAGCCGCGCGCCTTCAGATGCGACAGCAGCGCGTCCCACTTTTCGGGCGCGTACCCCAGGCCGAAGTGCCGGATGGTGGCGGGCGTCAGCTGCCGTTTGCGGAAATACGCAAGGCCCGCCGCGCCCGCCGAAGGGTCTTTGAGCGTGTCGTGAAAGAAGCGCGCGGCCTCGCGGTTCATCTCGAGAATGCGGCGGCGCAGCTTAACGGCGGCGTCGTCGGCCCCGTCCTCGGGCAGCTCCATGCCGGCCATCTGCGCGAGCATGCGCACGGCGTCGAGGTAATCGAGCCCTTCGATGCGCCGGATGAAGGTGATGACGTCCCCGCCCGCCCCGCAGCCGAAGCAGTAGAAATTCTGCGTATCCTCATAGATGTGGAAGGACGGCGTCTTTTCGCTGTGGAACGGGCACAGGCCCACATACAGCCTTCCGGTCTTGCGCAGGTTCACATACCTGGAAGCCACGGAAAACAGGTCGCAGCGGTATTTCAGCTCCTGCAGGAATTCCTCGGACAGCGCCACGTTCAGCCCCCTGAATTACCATTATTTTCAACCATTTCTATGCGTTTATACCATTATTTGCTCGGTCCGCATCCACGGTACAGCCTTTTCCCCGCCGCTTTCCCGCCCGGCAGGCGGAAAAACGCGCGTTTCGGCGCTTTTTCGTCCGTTTTTTGCCGCAAGGGACAAAATCCGGGCCGTTTTTTTCCGTATAAAAATGCGGGCCGTTCTGCGCGCCGTCCTGCCGCGCAGGGGCGGCAAAGTTATTTTTTCCAAGTCTGCGGCACGAACAGGTCGGTATACACCTGCACGGCGAACCGGTCGGTCATGCCCGCTATGTAATCGCAGACGGCGGCGTTCACCCCCTCTTTTTCCAGGATTCCGGCGTATTCCCCCTTCAGCTCTTCGGGATGGTGGAGGTAATAGTCGTACAGCCGCTCCACCAGATGGATGGCGCGGCCTTCCTCGCTCTTGGCCACAGGGTCGGTATAGACGGTTTCGAACATGAAGGCGTGCAGGCGGTTAAACGCCGCGAGAACCTCCTCCGACATGCGCAGCTCGCCGTTTTGCGAGTTCTCCACGGTGTCGGTGATAAGGGTGTTGATGCGCTGGGAATGGGTGCGCCCCAGCGTGTACTGCGCCTCCCAGGGGAGATCGTCTGGCGTGAGGACGCCGCCGCGGATGGCGTCGTCGATATCGTGGTTGATATAGGCGATGCGGTCGGCCAGGCGCACCACGCGGCCCTCGAGGGTGGACGCCTGCTCGCCCGTGGTGTGGTGGAGCACGCCGTCGCGCACCTCCCAGGTGAGGTTGAGGCCGCGCCCGTCGTTTTCCAGCCGCTCCAGCACGCGCAGGCTCTGCCCGTAATGCGTGAAGCCGCCCGGGCACACCTCGTTCAGCGCCCGCTCCCCCGCGTGGCCGAACGGCGTGTGGCCGATATCGTGCGCGAGCGCGACAGCCTCGGTGAGGTCCTCGTTGAGCCGCAGCGCCCGCGCGATGGTGCGCGCGATCTGCGCCACCTCCAGCGTGTGGGTCAGGCGCGTGCGGTAATGGTCGCCTTCCGGCGAAAGGAACACCTGTGTTTTGTATTTGAGGCGGCGGAACGATTTGCAGTGGATGATGCGGTCGCGGTCGCGCTGAAAACAGGTGCGCAGCGGGCACGGCTCCTCCGGGACCTGCCTTCCCCTGGAAAGCGCCGCCTGCGCGGCGAAGGGCGAGAGTATCCGCCGCTCGATGTCTTCCGTCTGCTCGCGAACCGTCACTGCGCCGCTCCTTTCCGCGCGTATCCCGCGCCGGATGCCGCCCCGGGCCGTTTTTGTGCCGTGGCCGCCCTTTTCGGCGTTCCAATAGTATATACGCCGAAAAATGCCGTTTTCCTGCCCATTTTCAAAAGTTTTTTGCAAAAAACCGATTTTCCGCTTTTTCCATAATCCGCGCCGCGGGCAGCGCAAATATTTTATGCGATTCTTCAATAGTATGCGGAAAGCCTGATACGAATATCCGATGAATAAGCAGATAAAATCCGCAGCAAAGGCTTTTTCAGCGGGTTTTGATGCGGATTTTTACCCATCCTTTTACCGGGGATTCGTATCACGCGCCCGGCAGGCCGGAGGCGGGCAGAAAAGCGCCGCCTTCCTCCTCGGCCCGCACCGCACCGCCGCTCAGCTCCGTGAGCGCGGCCTGGAAGCCCGGCGCGCCTTCCGCGGGAACCGCCACGCGCAGCACCGCCTGCGCGCCGAACTCCCTGCTTTCGACGCGGCCCGCCGCGCGCGCAAGCCCCTCCGCCTGCGCAAGCAGCGCATAAGGGCAGGAAAAGCGCAGGAACACGCACCGGCGCATGGTTACAAGCTCCGCGCGTTCCAGCGCGAGCGCCGCCGCGCGCCCGTAGGCCCGCAGCAGGCCCGGCGCGCCCAGCAGGATGCCGCCGAAGTAGCGCGTCACCACCACGCAGGCGTTCGTGACGCCGCGGCGGCGCAGCAGTTCCAGCGCCGGCAGGCCCGCCGTGCCCTGAGGCTCGCCGTCGTCCGAAAAACGCTCCGCACTTTGGCTTTCGCCGCCCAGGCGCGCGGCGAAGGCGTTGTGGCGCGCGTCGCGGAACTCGGCTTTCACGCCGGCCCAGAAACGCTCGGCCCCGGCCATATCCGCGGCGGGCGATACGCTGGCGATGAAGCGCGAGCGCTTTTCGGTGAACTCCGCGCGCGCGCCTTCCGCCACGGTGACATAGCCTTCCGGCCCGCCGGTCTGCTCCATGCGGCGCACCCCTCCCTCCGGGCGGAAAAGAACGGGGCGGTGCCCGTTGCGAGCGCCGCCCCAAAGGAGAAAATTCATGCCGATCTCAAAAAAAGACCCGCATTTGTCGTTGTGAGGGCCACGCAGGCGGCGTATGCTCCTATTTGTTGAGATTGTACCGCTTGTTGAAGCGCTCGATACGTCCGCCGGTATCGATCAGCTTCTGCTTGCCGGTAAAGAACGGATGGCAGTTCGAGCAAATATCGACATGAAGGTCCTTCTTTGTGGAACCGGTGTGGTACTCGGCTCCGCAGGCGCACCGTATGGTCGTCTGCTCATACTTCGGGTGGATACCTTCCTTCACGAAAATCACCTCTTTCATACAACATGGCACAGTACTGAATATCATAGCATGGCCGGCCGCGGAATGCAAGGCATTTTTGAAAAAGAACGGTTTTTTCGGAATTTTTGCCTCGAAAACGACGCGAGGGTGTTGCAAAACGCAAACGATGCGTTTTGCAACACCCTCTTGGAACCGATATCAGACGGCGGCCGTCGCCGAACTTGAACTTGAACTTGAACTCGAACCCGCGCTTACGGCGGACTGGAGCAGCGTTTCCATCTGTTGGAGGATGGAATTGATCTGCGCAAGCTGCGTGTTGCGCGTGTTCTGGATGCCGTAGATCTGCTGGAAGTTTGAATCCAGCGCCGCGAGGTCGTTATTCTTCACGGCGGTCTTGTTTTGCTCCTCAATGGTCTTGATCTGCCCCTTGGTGGCTTTCATCGCGGCCCAGATGGAGCTGATCTGCTGATTGTCGGCCTTGAGCGTGCCGAGCGTCTGTTCCGGCACGGAGCCGCCGTTTGCCTTGAGCGACTGGATCGCCTGGGCGATACCGATGCGCAGAGTCTTGTTCTGGTCGAGGATGGCGAGGTTTTTGTCGCGGTTTCCGAGCACGGTTGCGCGGTCCTCAAGCAGCTGCTGGCGGATGCCGGTGCGCTTCTGGGCGTTCGCCGCATCCGCAGCGGCCTTTGCGCTGTTTGCGGAGATGCGCTGCTCGATGGCCTGCTGCTCCTGCTGGAGCTTCGATACGCGGTTTGCGCCGGCGGTGGAAGCCGCGAAGGCGGGCACCGTGAGCAGCGCGGCCAGCGCCGCGGCCAGCACCGCTGTGCCGACGGATTTTTTGAGTTTTTTCATATAAGCGACCTTCCTTTCCGGGGGAGCCGGTACGCATCGGCTCCCGTTTGGGTTTTGCGAAGCTTCGATGAAAAGCGGAGCGCTTTCCCCTGGCGGGCTTTGATGCGGATTTGAATCCATCTTTCCATCTTATCATCGGAGAGCCGTATCCAGGGGCTTTGTTTCCGGGGTTTGCGTGCATTTCGTCCATACGCTTTGCGGAGGGGCGCGTCAGCTGCCGGGCACGGAGACGCCGGAGGAGGTGGCGCTGTCGAGGTTCTCCGCCCCGCTGCCCACGCGGTTGAGGTTATCCAGAATTCCCTGCAGGTCTTTTTGCTGCTGCGCGCCCGCCTGCGAGGCGCTTGCGCGGGAGGACGCCGCGGAGGACTTCGGCACGCCCGAAGCGCCCGATGCGTTCGGGGCGCCCGAGGCCCCGGAGGAATTTTCGCCCGGATCCACGCAGCTTGCGAGCGTCCCCGCCGCCAGGAGAAAGGCCGCCAAAAAACAGACAACCGCTTTTTTCATGGCATCATGCCCCTTTCGCCGGCGCCGGGCGTTCAGGCAGCCGCGCGGATCGCAGTCGCCCCCGGCTTTTCCGTCCGAATATATTCTACCCCGCTTCGGAGCGGGAAACAACGGATAAGCGGCGGGGAAGCGCCGGCAAAACGGCGGCAAAATGGGGGCAAGCGGCCCCGGGCGCTTTTCACGAAGCGCGAAAAAGGCTACAATAGAAACAGGAACCTTTGCCTAAGGCGGCTCCGCGCCTTTGCCGTGCCGCCAAAACGGACAACATACAGCCGAAACGGCCCCGGCGGGCCGAACGGAGGGACCGGATATGAAGCGAACCGTTTATATTGCGGACGACGAGGAGAACATCCGCAACCTGATGCAGCTGTTTTTTACAAACGGCGGCTACGAGGCCGCCGCCTTTGCAAACGGCGACGAACTGCTCGACGCGTTTTTGAAAAAGCCGGCCGACCTCGTGGTGCTGGATATCATGATGCCGGGTACCGACGGCCTCGCGCTGTGCACGCGCATCCGCCAGTGCTCCGACACGTTCATCATTATCGTTTCCGCACGGGACAGCGAGCTTGACCGCATCACCGGCATCACGCTCGGCTCCGACGATTACCTCACCAAGCCCTTCTCCCCCATGGAGCTTGTGGCGCGCGCGAACGCCCTGTTCCGCCGCCAGGAGCTGGCCCGCTCCTCCGGCGGGGAAAAGCTCGCCTGCGGCAACTTCGTGCTGGACCCCGCCGGCCGCGCCGCTTCGGTGGACGGACGCGCGCTGGAGCTCACCCCCACGGAGTACGAGCTCACACTCTACCTGCTGCGCAACCGGGGCCGGGCCGTTTCCCGCGAAGAGCTGCTCAAAAACGTCTGGAAGTTCGATTTCGACGCGGATACCCGCGCCACCGACGACGTAATCAAGCGGCTGCGCCGCAAGCTGGAAGCGGCGGGCGCGCAATTGCACATCGAATCGGTGTGGGGCTTCGGCTTCCGGCTCACGGAGGCGCCGCATCCGCTATGAAAACGCTCCGGCAGAAGATTCTTACCCCCATGGTGCTGCTCATCGTGCTGGTGCCGCTGGCGACGCTGTTTTTTTTCAATATCGCCGTGCGCATCTACATGGAGCGCGCCGCCGTAAGCGACCTCAAAGAGGCCGTTTTGCCCGTGGAAACGATGGCGCAGCAGAATCTGAGCCAGGGCGGGGCCTCCCTTTCGGGCAAGCGCCTGGATTTCGCCGCCGTGGCGCTCACCAAGGCGGTGCAGTCCTCCCGGCTAACCGGCGCGCGGCTTCTGCTGTTCGACGGCCGCTCGCAGATGATCTACCCCAAAGCCGTGCCGGACGGCTTTGTTTCCGAAGAGCTCGCGCGCCGCGTGACCGCGCACGTGAAGCTCGGCGTTTCCGCAAACAGAGTGGTGCATCTGCGCATCCGCGGCGCGGATTACCTGATGTGCGGATTCGTGCTCTCCGGGGAGGCGGGCGGCCACATCAGCATCGTGCTCGTAAGCCAGCTTGAGGTGGAGCACCGCCTGATCCAGATGGTGAATGTGCTGCTGGTCATCATCATGCTCACGGGCATCGCGGTGGGCGTGTTCGTGGCCGGGCGCATCGCCAAAAAAATGACCCGCCACGTGGGCGAGCTCTGCGACACCACCGCGCGCATCGGCGGCGGCGATTTTAAGCCTCCGCACCGGGAGCCGAGCGATATCGCCGAATTCCACGCGCTTTCCCAGAGCATCGAGCGCATGGCCGAGCGCCTGGGCGCCTCCGAAACCGCCCAGCTCGCGTTTTTGCAAAACGCCTCGCACGAGCTGCGCACGCCGCTGATGTCCATTCAAGGGTATGCCGAGGGCATCGCCGGCGGCGTGGTCCCGAACGTCAAGGAGGCGGCCGGAATCATCGACAGCGAGAGCCGGCGCCTCCACGCGCTGGTGGAGGAGCTGCTCACGCTCTCCCGCATCGAAAGCCGCACGGCGGATAAAGCGCTCGTGCCGCTGAACCTGTGCGAGCTTCTGCCCGATTACGTGCAGCGGCTCGGGGGCATCGCCATGAAACAGGAAAAGCAGCTCGCGCTGGAACTCCCCGAGCTTCCCGTGCGGGTGCTGGGCGACGAGGAGCTTCTCGGACAGGCGGTGACGAACATCATCTCGAACTGCCTGCGGTATGCGCGCAGCACCGTGCGCATCACTCTGCTGCAGGGAGTGGAATACGCCGTGGTGCGCATCGGCGACGACGGCCCCGGCATCCCGGAAGCCGACCTGCCGCACCTGTTCGAGCGCTTCTATAAGGGCAAGGGCGGCAATTTCGGGCTGGGGCTCGCAATCGCGCGGTCCGCCGTGCGGGTGCTGGGGGGCGGCATCCGGGCCTGCAACGGCACCGAGGGCGCGCTGTTCGATATTATCCTGCCGCTCGCGCCGCCGGAGAACGCATAGGCCGCTCTCTTTGCACATCTGTTTCCCCCGCTCAAAAAGTTCCCGCGGCGAATTGCCGCGGGAACTTTTTGGTGCCTTAAAGACGCCGGCGCCGGTTTTACGTTCGGCCCGTGAACGTGAGGAACAGCAGCGCCGCGTTAAAGGCGAGGATGGCGGCGGCAATCCCCCAACCCAGCGCCTGCACCCATTTCCGGTTCGCGAGGCTCCCCATCCACTTTGTTTTGCCCGCGATGAACATCAGCTGCAAAATGGGCAGCGGCAGGATGAAGCTCAGCGCCACCTGGCTTGCCACCAGCGCCTTCATGGGGCTGACGCCCAGCGCGATGACGGCGAGCGCCGGCAGCATGGTGACGAGCCGGCGCACGTTCACCGGAATGCTGAGGTTGATGAACCCTTTCATGATGGTCTGCCCGGCCATGGTGCCCACCGCCGAGGACGAAAGCCCCGCGGCAAGCAGCGCCACGCCGAACATTCCGCCGGAAAGCGGGCCCAGAAGCGGCTCCAGCGAACGGTGCGCCTGCTGCATGGTTTCCACCGCCACGCCGTTGCGGAAAAACACGGCTGCGGAAACAACCACCATGGCGGCGTTGACGAAAAAGGCCGTGTTCATGGCCACGCAGATATCGATCTTCTCCATCTTCAGGTGGTGCCGCTTCTCCGCGTCGGAGCCGCTCCCGCAGCGGCACTGCACGAGCTGGGAATGGAGGTAGATGACGTGCGGCATCACCGTGGCGCCGAGCATCCCCACCGCGATGGTGACGGCGCCGCCGTCCGGCAGCGAGGGCACCGCCGTGCAGATCCCCGCCTGAAGCCAATCGGGCTTTGCGAGAAAAAGCTCCAGAAGGTACGCCCCGCCGATAACGGCCACAAGCGTGGTGATCACGGCCTCCACGAGACGCTGCCCGTATTTTTCCATATAGCAGATGCCGTAGGTGAGCAGGCCGGTGAGCAGGCCTGCGACCAGCATGGGCATGTGGAACAGCAGGTTGAGGCCGATGGTGCCGCCCAGGAATTCGGCGAGGTCGGTGGCCATGGCGCCCAGCTCCGCCACCGCCCAGAACGCGCGGTTGAGCCCGCGCGGGAAAGCGCGCGCGCACATCTCGGGCAGGCTGCGGCCCGTGGCGATGCCCACCTTGGCGGATATGGTCTGCAAAAAGATGGCCGCGGCGTTGCTCCAGAAAACCACCCAGAGCAGCGTGTAGCCGTAGCGGGAGCCTCCGCTGATGTTCGTTGCGAAGTTGCCAGGGTCTATGTAAGCGACACTAACCACAAAGGCGGGCCCGAGA
>JAEWAU010000045.1 GCA_023391535.1 Bacillota bacterium
ATCCGGCAGAACCCACGCGAGGCCCGCCCGGCCGCCGGGGTTCAGCTCCGGCCGCGAGGTATCCGCCTCGAGCGCGTTTTTCACGGCGTAATAAACCGTGTCGAACACGTCGTGCTCGTTTGCGAAGCGCACCTCCAGCTTGGCCGGGTGCACGTTTACGTCCGCAAGCGAGGCGTCCAGCGCCAGATGCAGCACGCAGCCCGGATATTTGCCCGCCATGATGTTGTTTTTGTAGGCTTCCTCGAGCGCCGCCATCATCGTTCTGGATTTGACCAGCCGGCCGTTGAGAAAGAAATATTCCATATTGCGGTTGCGGCGCGCGGCCAGGGGTTTTGCGGCAAAACCGCTCACGGCGGCGTGGCCCAGGCGGTAATCCACCGGCAGCAGCGCCGAAGCAAATTCGCGCCCCAGCACCGCGCGCACCGCGGAAAGCAGCTTGCCGTCCCCCGGCGTGTGCAGCTCGTCGCGTCCATCCTTGATGAAACGGATGGAAACCTCCGGGTGCGAAAGCGCGATGCCCTGCGCAACGGCGGCCACCGCGTTGCCTTCGGTGACGTCTTTTTTTAAAAACTTCATGCGCGCGGGCGTATTGTAGAAAAGGTCGCGCACCACGATGGTGGTGCCTTCCGGGCAGCCGGCGTCTTCCAGCTCCTCCGGTTCCCCGCCTTCGAGGCGCGCGCGCGTGCCCGCCACTTCCCCCGCGGTGCGCGTGAGAAGCTCCACGCGGCTCACGGCGCAGATGGAAGCCAGCGCCTCGCCGCGGAAGCCCAGCGTGCCCACCGAAGCGAGGTCCTCGGCCGTGAGCACCTTGCTGGTGGCGTGGCGCAGAAACGCGGTGGGAACGTCCTCGCGCAAAATGCCGCAGCCGTTATCCGTCACGCGGATGAACGCGACGCCGCCGTTTTTGATCTCCAGCGTCACGACGGTCGCACCCGCGTCGATGGCGTTTTCCAGAAGCTCCTTCACGGCGGAGGCGGGCCGCTCCACCACCTCGCCCGCCGCAATCAGCTCCGCCACCTGCTTTTCCAGCACATGAATCCGGCCGGTGCGGGCCGTTTCCGGCTTTTTTCCGTTTTCCGATGCGTTTTCCACGAATGCCTCCCTTCTTCCGATCGAACCCGGCGGCCTTCAGGCATCTCCGGCTTCTTCCAGTCGTTTTGAAGTGATATAGCCGTTTATCGTGCAGCGCGCCGCGAGCGTGCCGTCTTCGTCGAACACGTCCACGTTATAGGTGCACAGCCGGTTGCCGGCCGAGATTTCCTTCGCCTCGGCGGTAAGGCTTTTCCCCTGAGGCGGGCGGAAATACGACACATGCGCGCTGCTCGAAACCGTCAGGCGCCCCTTCGCATTGGAAGCGGCGGCAAAGGTGAAATCCGCCAGCGTGTAGGTGGCTCCGCCCTGCACGGCCCCGAACCCGTTGCGGTGCCGCTGCGAAAGCTGCATGCGCGCCCGCGCGTATCCCGGCCGGAATTCCAGAAGCGAGATGCCGTTTTCGGCCGCGAATCGGTCGCGCTTCAGCAGCTTTTCCGCCGTTTGGCGGAGGTCCGAAGCCTGTTCCATGCGTCCTCCCGTAATGTAAAGGCGATTGCCTTTTCAGATAGAACCGGCTGACGCCGCGCTTTAAGAATTCCCCGTTTTGGCCAGACTGCAGAGCTCGAACAGCAGGTTGAGCGCCTCGATGGGCGAAACGGCGTTGATGTCGATGGTGCGCAGCCGCTCCAGAATCTTTTCCGTAGAAGGGTTTAGGAAAGCCACCTGCGCGGGCTGCTCCGGAATCTCCTCCTGCCGGCGGCGCCGTTCGGCAATCGGCTTTCCCGCCTCGAGCTGCCTTAAGATGGCGCGCGCGCGGGAAAGCACCGCCTCCGGCAGGCCGGCCAGCTTCGCCACCTCGATGCCGTAGCTGTCGTCCGCTCCTCCGCGCAGGATGCGCCGCAGGAACGTGACGTCGTCGCCGTGCTTTTTTACGGCCACGTTGTAGTTCTTAATGCCGTTGCCCTGCGCCTCCAGCTCCGTCAGCTCATGGTAGTGGGTGGAAAACAGTGTTTTCGCGCCGAGCTTCTTTTTATCGGCGGTATATTCCACCACCGCGCGCGCGATGCTCATGCCGTCGAAGGTGGAGGTGCCGCGCCCGATCTCATCGAGGATGAGGAGGCTGCGGCGCGTGGCGTTTTTGAGCAGGTCCGCCACCTCGCTCATCTCCACCATGAAGGTGGACTGCCCCGAGGCGAGGTCGTCCGAAGCGCCCACGCGCGTGTAGATGCCGTCCACAATGCCGAGCTTGGCGCTCGAAGCGGGCACGAAGCTGCCGATCTGGGACATCAGCGCGATAAGGGCCACCTGCCGCATATACGTGGATTTGCCCGACATGTTCGGGCCCGTGATGATAGCCACGCGGTTTTCCTCGAGATCGAGCAGCGTGTCGTTGGGCACGAACGGGGCGTCGGTGAGCATGGCCTCCACCACCGGGTGGCGGCCGTCCTTGATGATGATTTTGCCGTCGAGCGAAACGTCCGGGCGGCAGTAGTTGTTGCGCACCGCGACGCCCGCAAAGGAAATGAGCACGTCCAGCTCGGCAAGCGAAGTGGCGGTGCTCTGGATGCGGTGGAGCTGCTCCGCAATTTTCTTGCGCACACCGTCGAACAGCTCGTATTCAAGGCGCGTCACGCGCTCCTGCGCGCCCAGCACGCGCCCTTCCAGCTCCTTGAGCTCGGGCGTGATGAACCGTTCGCAGGTGGTGAGCGTCTGCTTGCGTATGTAATGCTCCGGCACCTGCGAGAGATAGGAGTTGGTAACCTCGATGTAATAGCCGAACACGCGGTTGTAGCTGATTTTGAGGTTCTTGATGCCGGTTTTCTCGCGTTCCTCGGCCTCGATTCTGGCCAGATACCCGTGCCCGTCCGTCATCAGGGAGCGCAGCTCGTCCACCTCGGCGTTGTAGCCGTCGCGGATCAACCTGCCTTCCCGCAGCGTGAGGGGCGGGTCCTCCGCAATGGCGGAGCGGATAAGCCCGGCCACATCCTCGAGCGGGTCGAGCCGGTTTTCCAGCTCGCGCAGCAGCAGGGCTTTCACGCCCGCCATGCGCGCCTTGAGGGCGGGCAGTTTTTCGGCCGTCTGCGAAAGGCTGCACAACTCGCGCGCATTGGCGGAGCCGTAGACGATGTGCGTCATCAGGCGTTCCAGGTCGTGGATGCCCGCAAGCCCCTCCGCGAGGTCCTCGCGCAGCTGCGCGTCGTTTACAAGCTCCTCCACGGCGTTGTGCCGGCGCACGATCTCCGCGCACCCGAGCAGCGGCTGCTCCACGCGGCTGCGCAGCAGGCGCTTGCCCATGGCCGTCTGGGTTCTATCGAGCACCCACAGCAGCGTGCCGCGCTTTTCGCGCCCGCGCATGGTTTCGCACAGCTCCAGATTGCGGCGGGCCGAAAGGTCGAGCCGCATATACTGTTCCTCGCTGTAATAATAAAGGGTGTTCAGGCGCTCGAGCCCCGTGATCTGCGTGCGGCGCAGATAAGCGAGCATGGCGCACAGCGCCCGCACCGCGGCCGGTTTGCCCGAAAGCCCCAGCGCCTCCAGGCTCTTCCCCCCAAACTGCGCGAGCAGCGTTTCGGGCGCGTCGGCAAAATCCTCGTCCGGAAGCGGGGTGACGGCGCAGCGCAGCCGCGCGCCCAGAAAGGCGGATACCTCCCCAAGCCCGGCCGCGGCAGGGTTGAGCAGAACCTCGCTCGGGGAATACCGCCCGAGCTCGTTGTTCAGCCGCTCGGCCGTATGCCCGGCCGGAAGAAACGTCACGTGCGTTTCCCCCGTGGAAATATCCGCGAAGCAGACGCCGGCCCCCTCGGACGAAACGCACACGCTGGCGAGAAAGTTGTTCTTCGCCTCGTCGAGCATACTGCCTTCCAGCACCGTGCCGGGTGTGATAACGCGGATGATGTCGCGCTTCACAAGTCCTTTGGCGAGCGCCGGGTCCTCCATCTGCTCGCAGATGGCCACGCGGTAGCCCTTTTCGAGCAGCCGCGCGATGTAGCCCTCGCAGCTGTGGTAGGGGATGCCGCACATCGGCGCGCGCTCGGAAAGCCCGCAGTCCTTACCCGTGAGCGTGAGCTCCAGCTCGCGCGAGGCAAGCTCCGCGTCGTCGAAGAACATCTCGTAAAAATCGCCCAGCCGGAAAAACAGGATGTCGTCTTTGTGCTTTTCCTTGATTTCGAGGTACTGGCGCATCACCGGCGTCACGTCCCCGATATCCGGCAGCCGCTTTCCCGCCGTCCCGCGCTTTGTTTTTCCCGTGCCCGTACCGCTCACACCGCTCACCGCGCCTCTCCGCTTCCTTTCAATGGCAGCCGGCGCAGGAGCCACAGTCGCCCCCGCAGGCGGAGCCTTCATCCGCTTCGCCGGTAACGCTCATCTGGATAATGCTGTTGATATGCCCGATGAGCTCGTCCATGTCTTTTTTCGCCGCAGCGAATTCCACCATCAAGGGCGTCGCCATCACCGCGGCATAGCTTTCTTTCATCTCGTTTTGAAACTGCTTGAGCTTTTCCTTGTCCTGTTTTTCCGGTTCCTTGTGCATCTCGGCGTTTACCTGCATCTGCTTGAGGTTGAACGCGTAAATCATTTCCTGAAGGGCCGCATCCGCGTCGTTGGCCGCTTTGGCCGCCTGCAGGCGCTTGCAGCGCCCGTCCTCCGCGATGGCCTGCCCGAGTTCGCGCGCAATTTCGATTGCTTCCATAGAATTTTCCTCTTCCTTCCGGCCGCCGCCGGCGGCCTGCCTGCTTTTAAACGCCCGCGCCGTGGGGGCTTTCGCGCGGGCCGTAATTTCGTTACCGCTCCGGTGTGTCCGGTTCCGGGGAAAGCCGGCCCGTGAGGGCGGTGCGGCCGGCCCGCTCCACCTCCACGCGCGCAAACCGGCCGATCCATTCGGGCCCGCCCGGAAAGCGCACCGCGAGGTTTGCGTCCGTGCGGCCCGAAACCGTGCCGTCCGTGCAATCTTCACACAGCACGCGCAGGGTTTCGCCCACTTTACGCTCCATGTGCCGCGAGGAGATTTCCTCCTGCACCGCAAGCAGCTCCTCGAACCATTTCAGTTTTTCCGCGTGGGGCACAGGGTCCGCCATCTGCGCCGCGGGGGTGCCTTTGCGCGGGGAAAACAGGAAGGTGAAGAGATTATCGAACTCCACCCGCCGCACCACGTCCAGCGTTTCCTTAAAATCTTCGTACGTTTCCCCGGGGAAGCCGACGATGACGTCGCTCGTGAGGCTCAGCTCCGGGATGCGCCCGCGCGCGGCCCTTGTCAGCGCCAGATACTGCTCCTTGGTGTACCCGCGGTTCATGAGCCGCAAAATGCGCGAGCTGCCGGACTGAAACGGCAGGTGCAGATGCCGGGATACCTTGCGGCATTCCGCCATGGCGTCGAACAGCCCCGGCGTGGCGTCCTTGGGGTGCGACGTCATGAACCGGATGCGGAAATCCCCTTCTACGGCGTCCACCTCGCGCAGAAGCTGCGCAAAGTTGATGCCGCCCAGGTCCTTGCCGTAGGAGTTGACGTTCTGCCCGAGCAGCGTGATATCCCGCGCGCCCTCCGCCACCAGGCGGCGGGCCTCCCCGAGCACGCGCGCAGGCTCGCGGCTGTGCTCCCGGCCGCGCACATAGGGCACGATGCAGTAGCTGCAGAAGTTGTTGCAGCCCACCATCACGGGAAGCCAGGCCTTCGCGCCGCCGTCACGGTAAACGGGCAGCCCTTCGGGCGCGCCGTCCTCCCCGCCGAGTTCGAACACGCGGCTGCCGGAAAGCACCCGGTGGAGCATCTCGGGCAGCTGTTCCATGGCATGCGTACCGAACACCAGGTCCACATAAGGATAGCTTTGCCGCAGCTTTTCCGCCACCGCCTTCTGCTGCGTCATGCAGCCGCACAGGCCGATGACCATGGAGGGCCGGCGTTCCTTGATTCCCTTGAGCGCGCCCACGTTTCCGTACACGCGCTGCTGCGCGTGCTCGCGTACCGCGCAGGTATTGTAGAGCGCGAGATCCGCCTCGCGCACGTCGTCGGTGAAGGCGTAGCCCATGGCGTGCAGCAGGCCCTTGAGGTGCTCGCTGTCGCTCACGTTCTGCTGGCAGCCGTAGGTGTGCACAAACGCCGCCGGCCGCCGGCCCGTTTCGTCCGTTCTCTTCTGGTTGATCGTTTCTATCATCCGAATGAATGCATTTTGCCGTTCCTGCATACCGTTGTTTCAACAGCCTCTCTGCTTCGCGCGTGCCCGTACACCGGCCTCCGCCGTATTCCGGATGTGCGCCGCCTTCCTTTTATTTTACCGTCTGCCGCCCCTTTCGTCAATCTTTTTGCAGGGATGCGCGCCTTGTTTCCCGCAGGCAGACCCGCGCCGGCGTAAAAACGGGACGAATTTCACGGGAAGAATTGAAGTTTCTGCGCTTTCTGTGCTATGATGAACCATATCGTTGCGTGTTTTCCGGGTTTGAAAAATTTTGCGCCGGCCAAATTCCGGATTTTTCAGGAATCATTCAGGAATCAGTCTGTACGTTTGGAGGCAACCTCATGGCTATTCGGCTCAGAAAGATCGCCGTGTTTCTGCTTTCGCTGCTGTTGTTCGGGGCTCCCGCGGCGGTGCTGCCGGCTTCCGCGGCAAGCGCCGTCCCCGGCGTGAGCTATCGGGGGCAGGTGCAGTCCATCGGCTGGCAGGGCAGCGTGGCAAACGGCGATCCCTGCGGCACTACCGGCCGTTCGCTTCGTTTGGAGGCGATGAAAGTGACGCTCACCGGAGCGCCGCAGGGCGCGTCGATCACCTATGCGGCGTATGTGCAGCACACCGGCTGGCAGGCCCCGGTGAGCGGCGGAAGCCTGGCGGGAACCGTCGGCGCGTCCCTGCGCATGGAGGCGTTCCGGGTCACGCTCAGCGGCCTAGATGGCTACGTTGTGCGGTACCGGGCGTATGTGCAGCATTTCGGCTGGATGGCTTGGCAGGAAACGGCAAACGGAACCGGAATCGGCAGTGCGGGAATCGCGGGCACCATGGGAAAGTCCCTGCGCGTGGAGGCGCTGGAAATCAAACTTGTACCGCCGCAGAACGCGTCGATCGTTTCCCTGGCGCCGGCTTCCGTGCGCACCGAAATGGGAATTTCTCCGGCTCTTCCCTCTACGGTAAGCGCGGCGTTAAGTGACGGCAGCACTTCATCCGTTCCCGTGGTATGGGACGATGTGGATGCCTCCGAATACGCGCAGGGCGGCGATTTTACCGTTTCCGGTACGGTGAGCGGAACCTCGCTTTCCGCCGAGGCGCAGGTAAAGGTGCACAGCCATACGTCCTGGGGAGACGGCACCTATGCGGTGGGCGCCGATATTCCCGCGGGCACGTATGTCCTCACTGAGTTAAGCGGCAACGGCGGTTACTTATCCGTGCTTTCCGGGCCGAATGGTGCGCTCCTCGCCACCGATCTCGTGCTCAGGCGCAGCGTTCAATCGGTATCGGCCGGGCAGATTCTCACCGTAGCCGGCGCTACGATGGTTCCGCTCGCCTCCGCGCCCGCCGTGAACGCGAGCCTTAGGACGCTTGCCAGCGGAACGTATCTGGTTGGCACCGATATTCCCGCCGGAACCTATACCGTCCAAACCAAAGAAGGCATCTCCACCGGGTGGTTCTACGTGCTGAACGACTGCTCGCACACGGACGCCTCCCTCGTTTCGCAAACCGAAGTGGATGCACCGGACGTGGAAACGGTCGATTTGGAAAACGGACAGTACATCGAGCTTGTGGGCTGCCAGATGAACTGGTAGCCCACCGCGAAACGGCCGTTCAGTGAGGCGTATCTCTTCCGCCCGGCGTGTTGAACAGCCCGGTGAGCCCCTGCGTGATCTCCCGCGCGTCGCTGTCCCCCAGCACAAACACGCGAAACCCCGCCTTGGCGGCCATGCGCATTTCCGCATGGGAGAAGGCGCCCGTTTTCATCCATTTTCCGTTTTTATCGGCGATGACGTATCTCATGTCTGCCCCCGGCATTTGTATTTTTCATACGATTTTCCGGCCGAAATGCGGATATTCGCCTGAAATTTTTTCGGCTATCGTTTTCTTCGGCAAATATTTTCTTTGCTGGGTTTTATAGCGAATTTTCCCGCATCGGAACGGATGCCTCTTATTCGGCGGCAGCAGCGCCGCATGTTTGTTTATTTTCGCTATTTATTCTTAGTATGTTCCGCTTTTGATTGTTTCAAACGCATATGTTTTTCCTTTCTTATTTTTCTTTTCCCTTCAGATATCGTATGCGGCGCGCCCTGTCCTGCTTACCTGCCGCCGGGGCGCGTTTTTCCGTTTGTTTTATGGAAAATCATCCGGTATAATAGGAATTACGGCTTCCTGCCGGTATTTTATCCCGCGTTTTTTTGCCTTTTCTCAAGCCGGGCCGCGCCGGCGGCAAAACGAACGCCGGAAAATGGGTGTGTAATTTTGGAATACAACGCAAATTCCCTGCGGGAATACCTGAGAAAGCATGTGCTCATCGCGGACGGCGCGGCGGGCACCTATCTCGCGTCGGTATCCGGGCGAAGCGCGCAGCCCTGCGAAATGCTCAACCTCAGCGACCCGCGGCTTGTGGAGGAAATGCACAAAGAATATGTCCGTGCCGGCGCAAAGCTGATTCTGACCAACACGTTCGGGGCGAGCATGGCCGGCGCTTCGGTAGGCGGCAATTTTTCCGCCACGGCCTCCATTTTGCGCGCGGGCGTGGAACTGGCGCGGCGGGCCGCGCGCAACGGCGCGTTCGTTGCGGGCGACATCGGCCCTCTGCCCGAGGCGAGCGCCGGAAACGACGTTCTGGAGCTGGAATACCGCCGTGGGATCGACACGTTTTTGCAGTGCGGCGTGGATATTTTTGTGTTTGAGACTTTTTCCTCCTCGCGCTACCCGGTTTGGATGGCGCGCGCCATCCGCGAAAAGAAACCGGACGCGTTTATTCTGGTCAGCTTCGCCGTTTTGCCGGACGGCAATTCCCGCGAAGGCGTCAGCGGACAGCGCCTTGCGGCGGATGTGGTGAGCGCCGGCTGCGCCGACGCCGTGGGGTTCAACTGCTGCTCCGGCCCTTCCCACCTGCTCCGGTTTTCCAAAACGGTGGATTACGGCGGACTGATTCCCTCCATCATGCCCAACGCCGGTTATCCGCAGCGCGAAAACGACGGCCTTCCGCCTTCGGAATCCGGCCTGAGCTATTCGGGCTCGCCGGAATATTTCGCCGGTTGCCTTGCGGATTCCGCCAAAAGCGGCTTTCGGATCGTCGGCGGCTGCTGCGGCACCACGCCCCGCCATATCGAACGGCTCGCGCGCGCGCTTTCCGGCACGGAAGCCGCCGCCGCTCCGCGGGAAAGCTCCGCGGATATCCGGGCGGCCGCGCCGCGGCGCGAAAACGCCTTTCTAAGCAAGCTGGAGAGCGGCCGCCGCGCCGTTCTGGTGGAGCTGGACCCGCCCCTCGGCAGCGATATCTCCCCCTTGCTCGCCTCCGCGCGCGCCCTGCGGGACGCGGGCGTGGACGCCGTGACGGTGGCCGATTCCCCCATGGCGCGCCCGCGCATCGATTCCGTCGCCGCTGCCGCCCTTCTGCGGCGCGAATGCGGCATCGAAGCCATCCCGCACATCTGCTGCCGCGATAAAAACATCAACGCCATCAAATCCACGCTTCTGGCCGCGCATATGGAGGGTCTGCGCAACCTGCTCGCCGTCACCGGCGACCCCGTGCCGGATACCGACCGCGGCACCGTAAAAAGCGTATTCAACCTCAATTCCGAAGGGCTGTGCCGCTTTATCGAAGCGCTCAACGGCGATGTTTTCCGCGGCGACGAGCTGTGCTGCGGGTGCGCTTTCAACGTAAACGCCGCGAACCCCCATGTGGAGCTGGAGCGGCTTCGGAAAAAACTCGACGCAGGCTCCCGCTTTGTGCTCACGCAGCCAGCGTTCACCCCCGAAGCGGTGCGCGCGGCGGCCTCGGCCCGCGCGCTTGGCGCAAAAATCTGTGTGGGGATTTTGGCTCCCGTGAGCTATAAAAATGCCCTGTTCCTCGCAAACGAGATGCCCGGCTTCACGCTGCCCGAAAAATGCCTGCGCCGGTTTTCGCCCGGGGCCACGCGCGAGGAGGGCGAAACCGCGTCCGTCGCGCTCGCCACGGAGCTTGCCCGCGGCGCGGCGGAGGCGGCGGACGGCTTCTACCTGATCGTGCCCTTCAACCGCACCTCGCTGGCCCTCCGGCTGCTCGAATCCTTTCGCCAAAACGGCCTGCTGTAATCCGGCGGAATCCGGTTATACAAAATTTTTATTTGGTATGAGAACCGTGCGGGAATATACGGACATAAAAAAGACGGGGCACCTTGAAGCGAATTTCGCTTTCTGGTGCCCCGGCTTTTTATGTGGGGGATATTTCTTTACGGGTTGCCGCCCTGGTCCCGGTCCTCATCCCCGAAGCGGTCGCCGCACTCCGGGCAGAATTTCGGAGGGTTCGAAGGGTCCGGCGGCAGCCAGCCGCATTTGCTGCAGCGGTAGCGCTGCAAAACGGGTTTCGGCTTGCCGCATTCGGTGCAGAATTTGCCCGTGTTCTCCGCGCCGCAGGCGCAAACCCACGTTCCGGGCGCCGTGGACGCGGGCTCCGCGCCCGGCTTTGGGCCGCCGCATTCGGTGCAGAATTTGCCCGTGTTCACCGCACCGCAGGCGCATTTCCACTGTGCCGCGGCTGTGCCCTGCGCGGAACCCGAAAGGTTTGCAAACGGATTTCCGAGGCCCATCATGCCGCCCGCCATCGCCATGCCCATCATGCCCACGGCATCGCCAGCCGCGTTGCTGCCGCCGCCTTTGGCCATGCCCACGCCCATGTTATCCACCATGCCGGCCTGCGCGCGCCGCATGGCCGCCTGCGCGAAATTTCCGTCCCCGTACACGCGGGTTTCCTGCAATTTCTGAATCTTCCGGGCGTCGTCGTCGGTGGGCGTCACGCTTTCGATGACCACGCGGTCCACGTTGACGCCCGCCTTGTCCTCCCAGTCTGCCTTGAGCACGGCGCGCACCGCCTGGGTCATCGCGTCGGTTTCCACCGTAAGCCGGTCGTAAGCGATACGCTGCTCCGCCACGCGCCCCAGCGCCGTCTGCAGCGCGCCGATCAGGTCGGAGCGGAACTGCTCGGCAAACTCGTCGCTGCGGTACTCGTAAGCGGCGTTTCCGCAGAGGTTCGTATAAAACAGCAGCGGGTCCGTTACGCGGTACACGTAGGTGCCGAAGCAGCGGATGTTGATGGTGAGGCCCCATTCGCCGTCCCGGAACGGCACCGGCGCGCGCGTGCCGAACTTGTTGTCCGGTATCAGCTTCTTATTGATGAAGTAGGCGCGCTGGTCATGCCCCGTATCCCCGCCGAAAGTAATGCGCTTACCCACGCGTTCGAACGATGCGAGCAAGCCCTTGCCGAACCCGCCGTAAAACAGCGAAGGCTCGGTGGATTGATCGAAGGTGTAAACCCCGGCGTCGTCCGTAAAATCCACGACCTTGCCGTCGTCCACCACCAGCAGGAACTGCCCCTCGTTCACGGCAATGTGGCTGCCCCGCGTGATGATGTTGTCGCTGCCCTTGGTGTTGGAGGTTCCTTTGCCCATGCGCTTTTGCCCCTTGCGCATCAGCACGTTCGCGGGGAGCGCGTCGCAGTAGATGTATTCGAGCCATTCATCCGCGAGCGTTGTGCGCGCGGCGTTCAGCACGGCCTTAATCAGCCCCATATGTGTCATCCTTTCGCATCGCCGGCCGCAAAAGCCGGCCGTTTCCGGAAAATCGGAATCCCCCGTTACTGCTGGCCGACGTCGTCCATGTTGCAGAGCACCCAGCCGTGCTCGCCGGTGGTGATAACGGTTCCGCAGTACGCGCACTCGCCGGTTTCGCTCACATCCACGGGCGCGCCGCAGTTGGGGCAGCGCGTGGTGGTTTCATTGCTGTGCTCGCCCGTCTGCACCCCCACCGACCGCATGAATTTGAGCCGGTACTGCACCTGATAGGTGCGGTTTGGGTCGCCCTTCACGACTTTTCCAGTGGATTCCTCCACGATGTAGTCGTTATACCGGGTGTTCATGAACACGGTGAGGAACTCGTACTTCTCCTCCTGCGCGTAATCGCACAGATAGGATTCGTTGACGCAGACGTTTTCCATGCGGTTGATCTGGCCGTTGCGGATGAATTCGTCGAGCTGAGCCTTGTGCAGGTTGAACAGCGATTCCGATTCGAGCGGGCGCACCTTTTTCCAGCTCCGCTCCGTCCACGCCTGTTGGAGCTGCACGAACACCTGCTCCGAATAGGAGAGAAAACGCTCCGTGGAAAAGCCGGGGTCGTGCTCGCCGATGCGGCGCGCAATCTCGTCGTTTTGCGCGGCGGGCCGCACGGGCGCGCCCTGGTATCCGTTAAACGGCCGTGCCGCGCCCTTATGCCGGCTTTGGAGGAAGAACGCCAGCAGCACGATCGCCACAATGACGATGGCCGTCCCCACTCCGCCGCCGCCCAGATTCCCCAGAAAAAAGAATCCGCCAAGGCCCGAAAGTCCGCCGCCCGAATATCCGCCCCCTCCGGAAAAATCTCCTCCTCCGTAGGTGGTGTGGTTCCCCACTGAAAGCGGCAGCAGAACCAGCAGCGCCGACGGAATCCCGATGGCCTTCATAAACGGCCTCCTTCTATACAAATGAAATACAGGGCGCAGCGCGCCCTCCGCTTCTTCAAGCGCGGTTACTTGTATCATCATACCACAAAAGCGCGCGGAGCGGAACTCCCCGTGCGCGGGCAGAAAAATCCGCGCGCGGCAGAAATTGCCGCGCGCGGAAAGGCTTGCGCCGGGCGCTTTACGCCTGCGCGGAAGCGGTTTTCTGGTTCATCGTTCCGAGCAGCTTATTGATGCGCTGAACGGGGTCGAGCAGCTCGCTCATCGAGCGGTCGTAGTTGAGGGTGTTGATGATATAAGCAATATACTTCGACATGTTGACCTCGGCATACCACGGCTTCGCCCGGAGCTCGTCGGAGCGGTAGACGAGGTTTGTGGTAAACACCTTGTGGATCAGGCCCTGCTCGTAGGCCGTGTCGAACCGCGAAAGGCCCTCCGCAAACAGGCCGAAGGTGGCGAACACAAACACGCGGCGCACCTTTTTGCGTTTGAGCTGCTCGGCGATATCCAGCATGGAATCGCCCGAGGAAATGATATCGTCCACGATGATGACATCCTTGCCCTCGATGTCGCCGCCGAGGTACTCGTGGCTCACGATGGGGTTGCGCCCGCCCACCACGCGGGAATAGTCGCGGCGCTTGTAGAACATGCCGAGATCCAGCCCCAGCACCGAGGAATAGTAGATGCAGCGGGACATGCCGCCTTCGTCGGGAGAGATGATGGTGAGATTGTTCCGGTCGATCTTGATATCCGGAACCGTGCGCACCAGCGCCTTGACCATCTGGTATTTGGGCTCGACGCTGTCGAAGCCCGTGAGCGGCACCGCGTTTTGCACGCGCGGGTCGTGCGCGTCGAACGTGATGATATTGGAAACGCCCATATGCGCCAGCTCCTGCAGCGAGATGGCGCAGTCGAGCGACTCGCGCGAGATGCGGCGGTGCTGCCGGCCCTCGTACAGCATTGGCATGATGACGGTGATGCGGCGTGCCTTTCCGCCGGCGGCCGAAATCACGCGCTTGAGGTCCTGATAATGGTCGTCCGGGGACATGGGAACGTCCTTACCGTACATTTTGTAGGTCACGCCGTAGTTAAAGCAGTCGCAGATGATGAACAGGTCATGGCCGCGCACCGATTTTTTGATGAGGCTTTTCGCCTCGCCGGTGCTGAACCGCGGGCAGCAGTGCTCCAGCTCGAAACTGCCGTCTTCCGCATCCGTCCGCCATTCCGTCAGGTATTGGTTGACTCGCCGCGTGATCTCCTCGCAGCCTTCCATCCCGATGATGCCAAGGGGGCCTACCGGTTTGAACATTTCTTCCACCTGATTGGTCGCCATTGCTTTCCGCCTCTCTTGGAGCTGCCGGTGTACTCCTCGCATCCATCGGCCCGCCCCGGTCGCCGGCTCCGTCGGCACGCGCCGCGGAAGCCTCTTTGTTCCCGTTTTTTCGGCAGATCCGTTTTTTCGAACCGCCGCACCCTACCTTACGATTTTCGATGAAAAAGCACACAAAAAGCTCCGTTAAAAGCTTTTCTCCGCGGGTTTTTGCCCGGATTCCTCGCGTAGGTTTCCGAAAAACCGGATCAAGCAACCGCAAAAAGCGCCTTTACGCGCCGTGTTTTTTTGTTTTCCCCAAAGCGTTCTTGCGGAAAGCCAGCCCGATTTTTCCGCCGGATACAAGCGTTCACGGCAGAATCTTCACCCTGCCGTCGCGCACGAGCAGCCTGCCCGCGCAGAACAGCTCCGCCGCGCGAGGCAAAAGTTTCCATTCCGCCTGCTCCATCACGCGCCGCTGCAAGGTTTCGGGGGTGTCGCCCTCCTCCACCGGAACAGCCTGCTGCAAAACGATCTCGCCGCCGTCCACCACTTCGCTGACAAAATGCACCGTGGCGCCCGTTACCTTCACGCCCTTGCGCAATGCGGCCTCGTGCACGCGCAGGCCGTAAAAGCCCGGCCCGCAAAACGACGGGATCAGCGCGGGGTGCACGTTGAGGATTTTTCCCCGGTACGCGCGGAGCACCTCGTTTCCCAGAATGGAGAGAAAGCCCGCCAGCACCACAAGGTCCGCATGGCACGCA
Organism: Bacillota bacterium; assembly: GCA_023391535.1. GTDB lineage: Bacteria > Bacillota > Clostridia > Oscillospirales > Ethanoligenentaceae > JAEWAU01. Next base: position 14,740 of record JAEWAU010000045.1, read on the forward strand.
TCGAGCTCCGCGCGCAGGGCGTGGTCGAACGCCTCCGCGTCGGCGTATTTTTTCCGTTCCACTACGCGGGCGGGTACGCTGTGCCGGCGCGCGCGTTCGAGCGCGTAGGCGTCCGCGCGGCTCGCGATCACGCAGGCCACACGCCCGTGCGCAAGCGCGCCCGCGTCCTGCGCATCGAGCAGCGCCTGCAGGTTGGTGCCCCCGCCCGAAACCAGAACCGCAATGTTCAGCATAACTCCACGCCGTCCTCGCCGCGCTTCACCTCGCCGATGAGAAAAGCCTCCGTGCCCGCGGTGCGCAAAACGCGCACCGCCTCGTCGGCCTGCGACGCGGGCACGGCCGCGCACATGCCGATTCCCATATTGAACGTGTTGTACATATCGCGCTCCGAAATCTTGCCGCTGCGCTGAATGAGCCGGAACACCGGCGGCACGTCGTACGAATCCTTGCGGATGGAGGCGCACAGGCCCTGCGGCAGCATCCGCGGGATGTTCTCGTAAAATCCCCCGCCCGTAACATGCGAAACGCCGTGCACATCCACCGCCGCAAGGAGCGCGAGAATTGCCTTTACGTAGATGCGCGTGGGGGCGAGCAGCGTTTCCCCCAGCGTGCCGGAAAGCTCGTCCACGTAGGTGGAAAGCTTTTCCGCGCTGGTGCCGAAGATTTTGCGCACCAGCGAAAACCCGTTGGAATGCACGCCGCTTGAGGCGAGCCCTACCAGGGCGTCGCCCTCCCGCACGCGCGTGCGGTCGATGATCTTCGCCTTTTCCACCGCGCCCACGCAGAAGCCCGCAAGGTCGTATTCCTCCGGCGGGTAAAAGCCCGGCATCTCGGCCGTTTCCCCGCCGATGAGCGCGCAGCCGGCCTGCACGCAGCCTTCCGCCACGCCCGAAACGATCTGGGCGATCTTTTCGGGCTCGTTTTTGCCGCAGGCGATATAATCGAGGAAAAAGAGCGGCTTCGCGCCCGAACAGACGATATCGTTGGCGCACATGGCCACGCAGTCGATGCCCACGGTGCCGTGGCGGTCCATTTCAAAGGCGAGCTTGAGTTTGGTTCCAACGCCGTCGGTACCCGAAACGAGCACCGGGGCCTCGAAGCCGCTCAGTTCAAACAGGCCTCCGAAACCGCCGATATCCGAAACTACGCCCGGCACCATCGTGCGCTTCACGTGTTCCTTCATCAGCTCCACCGCACGATAGCCGGCCGTGACGTCCACGCCGGCGTTTTTATAGCTCTCGCTGTAGCTGTCCTTCATCCAAAACCCCATTTCTCCGCAAAAAGCCTGGAATCGGCAGGGGGATTTCTGCGGAAAAAACCGCCCTGCCTCGAACTCCCCGGAAAGCGGCGGCTTTTCGGCCCGTACTGCTCTTCGATTGAGATCGTCTGCTCACAATCTCAGAAGAAGATCAGTACCCGCTCTCCGTCAGCTTGGATTCAAACCGATTTTTAGGAATCTCGTCGGGAACCTCAACGGGATACTTGCCGGTAAAGCAGCCCTTGCAGAAGCCGCGCGTGGAATTCGGCGCGATGGAATCGAGATCCTCCACGTCGAGGTAGCCAAGCGTATCGGCGCCGATCTTGCGGCGGATCTCCTCGATGGACATGCGGCACGCAATGAGCTTCTCGCGCGAATCGATATCGGTACCGAAAAAGCACGGATTGCGAAACGGCGGCGACGAAACGCGCACATGCACCTGCGTGGCGCCGGCGTCACGCAGCAGCGAAACGATATGCGCGCTCGTGGTGCCGCGCACGATGGAATCGTCCACCATCACCACCCGGCGCCCGCGCACGGCGGAGGCCAGCGCGTTGAGCTTGATGCGCACGCTGTTCTCGCGCAGCCCCTGCGTGGGCTGGATAAACGTTCGGCCCACGTATTTGTTTTTGATAAAGCCGATGCCGTAGGGTACGCCGGATTCCCGCGCGTAGCCGAGAGCGGCGTCCAGCCCCGAATCGGGCACGCCCACCACGAGGTCGGCCTCCACGGGGTAGCGCCGCGCCAGCATTTCGCCGGTGCGCTGCCGCGCCAGGTGCACGCTTTCGCCGTCGATAACCGAATCGGGGCGCGCAAAATAGATGTACTCGAAAATGCACAGGCTGCTCTTGCCGCCGCAGTGCTCGCGGATGCTCTCCACGCCCTTATCCGAAACCACGACGACTTCTCCGGGTTCCACGTCGCGCACGAACGTAGCGCCGATGGCGTCGAACGCGCAGCTTTCGGAGGCGAACACCGTGCTCTCCCCCAGCCGGCCCATGCACAGCGGCCGGAAGCCGTTCGGGTCGCGCGCCGCAATGAGCTTTTGCGGCGACATCACGACGATCGAATAAGCGCCCTTGAGCGTCTGCATCGCATCCACCACGGCGCGCTCCACGGAATCCGACTTCAGGCGGTTGCGCGCGATGATGTACGCCATCACTTCGGTGTCGTTGGTGCTCTGGAAAATGGCGCCCGAAAGCTCCAGCTCCCGGCGCAGCTCGAAGGCGTTGACGAGGTTCCCGTTGTGGGCGAGCGCGATGGCGCCCTTGACGTATTTGGTAACGAGCGGCTGCGCGTTCTCGCGGCTGTTGCTCCCCGTGGTAGAATAGCGCACGTGCCCGATGGCCATCTGCCCGCCGCTGATATGGTTGAGCATGACCTCGTTGAAGACCTCCGGAATGAGCCCGAGGTCCTTATGCGCGAAGATGACGCCGTCGTCGTTTACGGCGATGCCGCAGCTCTCCTGCCCGCGGTGCTGCAAAGCGTACAGCGCAAGATACGTGGCGTGCGCGGGATCGATGTCTTTATTCTTCGCATAGATGCCGAAAACGCCGCATTCCTCATGGAGCGTGTCCCACATCGGAATCCCTCCCTTCGCGGTGTGTGCCGCGCCGGCCGTCCGGCTCATCCGTATATCCGATTCAAAAGGGGATAAAATCCGCTTCATTCCCCGAACAAACGATGCAGGATTTCGTGGTACGCGCCCTCCACGTTGCCGAGGTCGCGGCGGAAACGGTCCTTATCGAGCTTTTCGTGGGTTTTGCAATCCCAGAAACGGCAGGTGTCGGGCGAAATTTCGTCGGCCAGGATGATGGTGCCGTCCGACGTGCGGCCGAATTCGAGCTTGAAATCGACGAGCTCGATGCCCACGCCCAGGAAAAACTCCTTTAGCAGGTCGTTGATGCGGTAGGCGAGCTTTTTGATGGTTTCCAGTTCTTCCGGCGTGGCCAGCTTCATGGCCAGCGCGTGGGTGTCGTTGATCATGGGGTCGCCCAGCGCGTCGTCCTTATAGCTGTATTCGAGCACCGGGCAGGCCAGCGCCGTGCCCTCGGGGATACCCAGCCGCTTGGACATGCTGCCCGCCGCGGTGTTGCGGATGATGACTTCCAGCGGCACGATCGTGACCTTTTTCACCAGCGTTTCGCGCTCCGAAAGCTCTTTGACGAAATGCGTGGGGACGCCCTTCTCCTCGAGCATTTTCATCAGGTAGTTCGTGACGCGGTTGTTGATAACGCCCTTGCCCGCGATGGTGCCTTTTTTGAGTCCGTTGAACGCGGTGGCGTCATCCTTGTAATCGACGATGAACAGCTCCGGATCGTCCGTTTTGAACACCTTTTTCGCTTTGCCTTCGTAAACCTGCTCCAATTTCTGCATGTCCGGTCCATCCTTTCCAAGTTAACCCCGATCGATTACAAAATCAACCGTTGCGTCCGGTATTTCCATTCTTCTCAGCCGATGGATTCCACCTCGGCCTGCAGCTTCGCGTCCTTTTCGGCCACCGAAGCGGCCATCTGCCGGCGCGCAGCGGCCAGCTTCTCCCGCAGCGCCCCGTCGGAAAGGGCGAGCATCTGCGCCGCCAGCAGCGCCGCGTTGTCCGCGCCGTCGATGGCCACCGTAGCCACCGGAATGCCCTTTGGCATCTGTACGGTGGAAAGCAGAGCGTCGAGGCCATCCAGCGTGGAGGATTTGATGGGAATACCGATCACCGGCAGCACCGTATTCGCCGCGAGCGCCCCCGCGAGATGCGCCGCCTTGCCGGCCGCCGCAATCAGCACGCCGAACCCGTTTTCGGCGGCGGTGCGCGAAAACTGCGCCGCGCGCTCCGGCGTGCGGTGCGCCGAGATCACGTGCACCTCCACCGGAATTTCCAGCTCTTTCAGGGTTTTGATGCACCCTTTCACAACGGGAAGATCGCTGTCGCTTCCCAGAATCACCGCAACTTTTTTCATTTGATTGCCCTCCCTGCCGGCGCCGTGGGACGCCCGTGCTTGTCCGTTTCCCGTTTTTGCGTTCCCGGCACGCCTTCCGGAACAGGAATGAAGAAAAAAGGCACTTCCTCAGAAGTGCCTTTTGCGTGCAATTACAGTATGCTTTTATAGTTCGGCATACGGGAAGAACCGGAGATTTCCGTTCGGCCTGCCAGCAGGACGTTCACTCCGGCAAAGCGGTGCGAGGATATGGATGCCCCCATCCGCACGCGGAAACAAGAGTTCATTTCCATTGCCAACTTGCACGCTCCATCGCGCAGAACCAAACCGAGCACCCCCTACTCAACAGCCATTTCAATTATTATTGTAGGGGAAAGAGGCCCGCTTTTCAAGCTTTTTCGCGTTTTCTCCACGTCTTTGTATAATTTGCCTACCTTTTCTGTAAAGCGCTCGTAAATTCTGTTCTTTTCGCGTTCGGTCACGGATGCGACGGAGCGGACGGCGTTCCGGCGGCGTCGGAGGCCTCCGGCGACTCTACCGCGGGAGTGCCCGCCAGCATTTCCTTCACGGAGCTGACCAGTGTGCCCAGCGTGGACAAATCGGCGGGAACGATGAGTTTGGTGGCTTTGCCGTCCGCCACCTTCGTCCACGTTTCCAGAGATTTGAGGGCCAGGACACGGTCGCTCGGCGAGGCTTCGTTGAGCATGCGCAGGCTGTCGGCCAGAGCCTTCTGCACCTTCAGCAGGGCCTCCGCCTCGCCTTCCGCCTCGCGGATCTTTGCCTCCTTCACGCCTTCGGCGTGCAGGATGGCCGATTGCTTCTGTGCCTCGGCCTGGAGAATCTGCGCCTGTTTCTGCCCTTCGGAAACGAGGATCTGGCTGCTTTTTTCGCCCTCGGCCCGGAGCACGGCCTGCCGGCGCTCACGCTCGGCCTTCATCTGCTTCTCCATGGCGTCCTGAATCTCCCGCGGAGGGACGATGTTCTTGAGCTCCACGCGGTTGACCTTCATGCCCCACGAATCGGAAGCCTCGTCGAGCACGATGCGGATTTTGGTGTTGATGACGTCGCGCGAGGTGAGCGTATGGTCGAGCTCCAGCTCGCCGATGATATTGCGCAGCGTGGTGGCCGTCAGGTTCTCGATGGCCTGCAGAGGGTGTTCCACGCCGTACGTGTAGAGCTTCGGGTCGGTCACCTGAAAGAACACGATCGTGTCGATCTGCATGGTGACGTTATCCTTGGTAATTACGGGCTGGGGATCGAAATTGACCACCTGCTCCTTGAGCGAAATGGTTTTGGCAACGCGGTCGATAAACGGGATTTTCAGCTTGATGGAGCCGGCCTCCCATGTGGTGTGGTAGGCGCCCAGGCGTTCCAGAACGTACGCGTGCGCCTGCGGCACGATGCGGATGCAGCTCGCGAGCAGAATGATAAAAAGAAGAATCAGAATTCCCCAGACGATGCCTGCTCCCATATTGATATCCTCCCTTGCTGTTTCGCGCGGCATTCTTCCGCCTGAGCGGCGCCCGCGCAAGCGCGCCGTTCATTTTTTTACGGCCTCGTTTGGGGCCGGGATGCGCGAAACGATCAGCTTGGAGCCCTCAATTTTGCGAACCTCCACCTCTTCCCCCGCCGCGATACGGTCCCCGTTCTCGCTGCGGGCCGTCCAGGTCACGCCCGAATAGACGACGGCGCCGCTCGGAACGGAGTTGTCGATGTTCTCGGTCACCTTCGCCGCCCGGCCGATCAGCCGGTCCGCGTTGGTGTGCACTTCTTTCATGCGCAGAAAGCGGCGCACGAACGGGCGCGTAAGCACGAGTAAAACCGCCGACACCACCGCGAACACGGTAAACTGCACCCACAGCGGCACGCCCAGCGAGGAAGCGACCATACCGGCCACCGCGCCCACCGCCAGCCACACGGCGGTGAGCTGGACGGTGGCGAGCTCCACCACGGCAAAAATCAGCGCGGCAATCAGCCATAAAACCAGCTGTGTAACGTTCATTAAAAAACCCCCATCGCATTCCGGCCGCTCCGCAGGCGTTTCACCGCCTCAAAAGGAGCGGAGGCAGGTTTCCCACCAATATAGTACATTCTGGGAATCAAAGCAAGGCATTTACAGCGACCGATTGCCGTGCATCACGGATTTGACCAGCACGGAGCCGTCCTCCGGGGAAAATTCCAGGGTGCGCCCGTAATTGCTGCCGGTATCCTCCGCGAGTATGCGGATTCCGAGCCTTTCCAGCTCCGCTTTGACGGCTGCCACATTGCGCTCCCCCACGCTTGTGCCGGCCGTGGCGAACATCTTCGCCCCTCCGGCGATTTTCGCGGTAAGGCGCAGGCGGGAAGCGCCCGCCCTTTCCATATCCGCAATAAGCGCCTTCAGGGCGGTATCGGCGTATTTCATCGGGTTATCCACGCCTTTGCCGATGCTGGAATCCGGAAGCAGCACATGCGAAAGCCCCGCGATGCGCAGGCGCGCATCGTACAGGCAGGTGCCGACGCACGACCCGAGCGCGTATGTAATCAGAATATCGGGAACGGAGGCGATTCGATAATCGGAAATGCCTACAACGATCAAATTCGGCATCAGGCAACACCCAATCTGCTCAGGATAAGCTTCAGAGAATCGGGCTTCGGCATAATGAGCAGATGGCTCTTGACCGACTCGTCCCCTTTGAAAAAGTTTTCTTCGATATAAATCAGCCGGTCGCTCATGGCCCCGAACATCTCGGCCGGGTAATTGAGGATGGCTCCCGCCATATCCACCGCGATATCCGGCGGCAGAAGGTGGATTTCCAAATCCGTCAGGGTGCTGATGGCGCCGATGTAGGAGCCCGCCAGAATATTCCCGATCTCCTTGAGCGCCGAAAGATCCATTTCGTTGATTTCTTCGAAACCCTCTAGGTTTTTATCGAGCAGCACATTGATGAGCATATGCGTGAACTTTTTATCGAGCAGGAACAGCAGCATTCCGCTCACGCTGCCTTCCATGGGAACGAGTATCCCCACCACCTGCCGCTCCGGTCCTCCCAGAATCGACGCGATGGACTCGATCCCCACGATCTGCAGCTTGGGCAGCATCATATCCACGCGCCCTGTCAGAATGGAGGAAAGCGCCGTAGCCGCATTTCCGCCTCCGATATTGCCGACCTCGCGAAGCACATCTTTCTGCATTTCGTTCAGTTCGCCGTATCCATCCTTCGAAGATGTTTCATCGCCGGAATTTCCGCGTTCCGTATCCATGCAGCACCTCCCTTTCTCCCTCCGGTTTTTTCCGGCCGGCTCTTTCCGGCCGGATTTTTCCGGACTTTCCGGCCCGGCGCACCTGCCCCGCAGAGCAGCCGGCTTCTCCGCCGGTGCTTGCCGTACAGCACTACCATCATACCACTTTTCTTCCCTGTTTTCCAGAAAAAAAGCTCCCGCCGGAAAAGGACGCCGCGTGCCGTTGCCGAACGTGGTACAATAGAAAGAAGGAGCAAACCGTCGGCGGGCACGCCCGCCGCGAAGGAGTTGGAATATGACCGCGGAACTGAAAGAATGCCCGCTGTTCTCCGGCATGTCGGAAAGCGACATCGAAAACTGCCTGAAATGCAGCGGAGCGGAGATCGTGCGCTACGAAAAGGACGAACTGATCTTCCGCCAGAAGGAAACGCCCTCCAAACTGCTGGTGCTCGCGGAAGGCGCGGTGGCCGTGTGCAGCGATTCCTTTTCGGGCAAGCGCAGCATTGTCGCCGCTTTCGACCGGCCCGGCGAGCTGTTCGGCGAGGTGTTCCTGTTTTTGAACCGCAGGGAATACGACCACTACGCACAGGCCGCCGCGCCCTCGAAAATTTTGCAGATTCCAAAAGATTTTCTCTACCATACCTGCGGCGAAAACTGCGGGTATCACGCAAAGCTCATCTCCAACCTGCTTTCGATTCTGGCGCAAAAGGCGTATTTTCTGAACCAGAAGCTCCAGATCGTCTCCTGCACGTCACTCCGGCAGAAGATTGCCCGCGTGCTGCTGCAAAACTGTTCCGCGGGCGGCAGGGTCGTCCTTCCCATGAACCGTGAGGAGCTGGCCGATTATCTCGGCGCGGCGCGCCCTTCCCTTTCCCGGGAACTGATGAAGATGCAGACGGAAGGGCTGATCCGCATTGAAAAAAAGACGATTTTTCTCCCCCGGCCGGACGCGCTGCAAAATCTTTGATCGCTTTTCGAATCCGTAACGCATGTTACGGATTTTTTGTTGCGCTCCTGCTATGATAGACGCATCGAAAGCAATCCGAAGCGATTCGAAAACCGAGGGAGGAAAATTTCATGGAAAACAGGATGTTCTGCTACCAGTGCCAGGAAACCGCCGGCTGCACCGGCTGCACCCAGATAGGCATCTGCGGCAAAAAGCCGGAGGTCGCCGCCATGCAGGACCTTTTGGTATACGCGACCAAGGGCCTTTCGGCCGTGACCACCCGTCTGCGCGCCGAGGGCAAGGAAATCTCGCCCGAAATCAACCATATGGTCACCTTTAACCTGTTCACCACCATCACCAACGCGAATTTCGACGAGGAAGCCATTGCCGCCCGCATTGCGGAGACGCTCGAAGCAAAGCAGGCGCTGCTCGGCCGGGTTGCAGAACCGGAAACCCTGCCGGAAGCCGCGCGCTGGACAGCCGTCCGCGCTGAATTTTCGGCAAAAGCCGCCGAAGTGGGCGTGCTTTCCACCAAAGACGAGGATATCCGTAGCCTGCGCGAGCTCATCACCTACGGCATAAAGGGCCTTTCCGCCTATACGAAACACGCCAATACCCTTCTGCAGGACGACGGCGATGTGGATGCGTTCCTTCAGAGCGCACTTGCCAAAACGCTGGACGATTCCCTCACCGCAAACGATCTGATCGCGCTGACGCTCGAAACCGGCAAATACGGCGTACAGGGCATGGCATTGCTCGACAAAGCAAATACCGAAGCCTACGGAAATCCGGAGATCACCAAAGTGAATATCGGCGTGGGCACGCGCCCCGGCATCCTGATTTCGGGCCACGATCTGCGCGACATGGAAATGCTCCTCAAGCAGACCGAGGGCACCGGCGTGGACGTTTACACGCACTCCGAAATGCTGCCGGCCCACTACTACCCCGCGTTCAAAAAATACTCCCACTTTGTGGGCAACTACGGCAACGCTTGGTGGAAGCAGAAGGAGGAATTCGAGAGCTTTAACGGCCCCATCCTCATGACCACCAACTGCATCGTCCCCCCGAAAGATAGCTACAAGGACCGCCTGTACACCACCGGCGCGGCGGGCTACCCCGGCTGCAGGCACATTCCGGGCGGTATCGGCGAAGAAAAGGACTTTTCGGAGATTATCGCGCACGCCAAACGCTGCGCGCCCCCCGCGGAAATCGAGCACGGCGAGATTGTGGGCGGTTTTGCGCACAATCAGGTGCTTGCGCTGGCCGATCCGATCGTGGCGGCTGTGAAATCCGGCGCCATCAAAAAGTTCGTCGTGATGGCGGGCTGCGACGGCCGCGCAAAATCGCGCAGCTATTACACCGAGTTCGCCGAAGCGCTGCCGAAGGACGCCGTGATTCTCACCGCGGGCTGCGCGAAGTACCGCTACAACAAGCTCGGCCTCGGCGATATCGGCGGCATCCCCCGCGTGCTGGACGCCGGGCAGTGCAACGACTCCTATTCGCTGGCCGTCATCGCACTTAAGCTCAAAGAAGTCTTCGGGCTTTCGGATATCAACGAGCTGCCCATCGTCTACAACATCGCGTGGTATGAGCAGAAAGCCGTTATCGTGCTGCTGGCGCTGCTGTATCTCGGCGTGAAGAACATCCATCTCGGCCCCACGCTGCCGGCCTTTCTTTCCCCCAACGTGGCGAAGGTGCTCGTGGAAAGCTTCGGCATTGCCGGCATCGGCACGGTGGAAGACGATATGGAGCTGTTCTTCGGGGAAGCGCCGGAGAAGAAAGCGGCCATCACCGCGGAAATGCAGATCGGCGATATCCTCCGGCTGGCTCCGGACGCCGCCCCGATCCTGATGGAATGCGGAATGCACTGCCTGGGCTGCCCTGCTTCGCAGACGGAATCTCTTGCGGATGCCTGCGCCGTGCACGGCCTGGATGTGGGCGACGTGCTCGGGCAGCTCAACGGAAGGCTGCAAAAGTAAGCTGCAGCGCTATCTGCATAATGGTTTGAACGCATTGAAGGGGCTGTTGCAAAACAGCCTCCGCAAAAAAAGACGGAGCAACCTACCCGAAAAGGGTTGGCTGCTCTGTCTTTTTGCTTTAGAATTTAGTTGTGAAACAAAATCAAAAGCTCTTAGAGCATAACAAATTTGAGCGGGAATTTCAACAGCTGACGTTCCCGATGGACATGGAAATTACAATATCGCAGGATGATCCGGTACGACTGCTAAGCGCCCAGCTTGAAGAACTGGATTACAGGGAACTGTATCGCGCCTATTCTTCTTCAGGAAGAAAATCGGCAGCCGAGCCCCGGATCATCTTTGAGGTATTGGTATACGGGTACATGTGCGGTATCTACTCGACCCGTAAACTGGAGGAAGCCTGCCGCAAACGAATCGATTTCATGTGGCTGCTGCAAGGTGAGCCGGTGCCGGACTACAGCACTTTTGCGCGGTTTCGCACGGGGCGCACCAAAGATG
>JAEWAU010000077.1 GCA_023391535.1 Bacillota bacterium
GGGGGGGCACTGGTTTACGGCTTTTCCCTATTTCCCCCCGGCGCGGGCCTAACGGCCCGCCGCGCATATATTGGAATGTTATACGATTTTCCGATAAACACGCGGCTAAAATCCGTTTTCCATCGGAGAAAAGAATTGCCGGTAGCATCCAGCAAGAAAGGGAGGGCCTTTTTTATGGAAGAAAATCTCGGCGGCAAAACCGTCCGGCTCCAGACCGTGCTGCGCCTGCCTTATTACAGCTCGCACGCGGAGGACGCGCGGATTTCCACGGAGGATCTGTATGTCCGGCCGCTGCCGGAGGGCGGCGCGCTCGTGTATGGAAGCTGCCGCGTCACGCTGCTGTTCAGCCGCACCGATTCCAAAGGCGAGCGGTTTTACGGCGTCGAAAGCAAGGACATCCCCATGTGCGAAACGGTGCCGTGCCCGCAAGGCGCGTCGGGCCGCCTGCTGGCGCGCTTCGAACCGGAGCTGCGCTGGCAGCACGGCGGAACCGGCTCCTATCTGTGGGAAATTGCGGCGGAAGGGCAGCTTTCGGTGCAGCAGGAAAATACGGAGCGGCGAAGCACCGCGTTCGGAGAAACGCCGGGCGCCGCGGAGCCGGAAGGCACGGCGCCGGGCGTGCCGGCGTTTGCCGAAGCGGACGGAACGTCCGACGGCGTCACCGTTTTTCCGCTCGGGAAGCTTGGCCTGAACGCGGGCCAGGCGCTGGATCTCGGCAGCGCCGCGCTCGGCCGCCTGTTCAGCGAAGCGGATGCGGCGCCCGCGCAGGGCCGGAATCCCGGAGCGCCTTCGGCTCCGAAAGATTAGCGCGCGGGCAGTGCAAAACCCGCGCCTTTGCGCATATCCACCGCCGTTTCCGGCAAAATAAACGTGAAATGGTTGCGGCGTTCCATAAAAGCCTGAAAGAGACTTCGTTTCGTCCGCCTGTCTTCGCGAAAAGGCGAAACGCTTCCAAAGCCGTCGGTCTTTTCTGGAGATGCCGCGGGAACAACGGATTTCCGGCCCGCTTTTCGCGAGCTGGATTGCCGCGGATGAACGATACGAATCTCCAATAAAATAATCAGGAAAAATCCGCATCAAAACCCATACGGGAGCGTCTTTGACGCGAATTTTTTTCCGGATTGGAATCGGACATTCGTTGAAAGGATGGTCATAAACATGACGCAAACGGTGTTGGACGTTCCGTTCTGGACAGCGGAAGCAAAGGTGCCGAACCAGTATCCCTACCTGACGGAGGATTTGGACTGCGAGGTGGCCGTGGTGGGCGGCGGCATCACGGGTGCCCTGTGCGCATACGCGCTGGCGAAAGCGGGCGTGAACACGGTGCTTCTGGATTCCGCTCTCATCGGTTTTGGCGCGACGGGCACGGCGTCCTCCATTCTGCAATACGATATCGATTACGATCTCTCGAGTCTGAAAGACCTCATCGGCATCGAAAATGCGGTGCGCGCCTACCGCGCCTGCGCGCGCGGCCTGGACGAGATCGACCGGCTGGTGCGCGAGCTGGGCGCGAACGTGGGCTTTTCGCGGCGCGACAGCTTCTATTATGCCCAGGACCCGTGCGACGCGCACACCATCAAGCAGGAATATCTATTGCGCCGCCGCCACGAATTCCCGGCGGAACTGCTCGACAGCGCCCGCGCGGCGGACCGCTTCTCGTTCCGCGTGGAAGCGGGCATCTACGCGTCCAACATGGCGGGCGAGGTGGACCCGTACCGCCTGACGCACGCGGTGATTGCGGACGCCGTTTCCGCCGGCCTGCGCGTATTCGAGAACACGCCCGTGGAAAGCGCTTCGCCCGAGCTTTCGGGAATCCGGCTCACCACGCACACGCATCACACGGTCACGGCCAAAAAGATGGTGAACGCCACCGGGCTTGCCGCGGCGCGGGAAGCCGGGCACGTGGTGCAGAAGCGCACCACGTTCTGCGTAGTCACCGCGCCCGTGCAGGGCTTCGACGGCTGGTACAACCGCTGCGTCATCCGCGACAACTGCCCCGGCTCGGTGTATCTGCGCACGCTGCCGGACGACCGCATTCTCATCGGCGGGCTGGATACGTGCTTTTTGGATGTCCGCGGCGCTCTCGCCGGCATCCTGCCCGTACACAGCGCCGCGAACAGCCGGTTCGATTACCTGGAGCACCGGCTCGCCTCCATGATGACGGGTATCGACGGCATCGAGTCGGAATACCGCTTCAAGGGCGCTACGATCGATACGGGCGACGGCCTCCCCTATGTGGGAGAACGGCCGGACTGCCCGAACGTCTATTACACGCTCTGCGGCGGTTCAAACGGCATCGTGTTCGCGCAGCTCGCGGCCGACCTTGTGCGCGACTTTTACCTCGGCGGCGACGCCGCCGACTGCGACCTCTTCGCCTTCGGCCGCCTCTAACCAGCTGCGCTGGAGGCAATACGTGGGGCAGCCGGGCAAAATCAGCAAATCGGTTCCCCGCGAACGGTTTCCGAGCGGCAAAGGCACAAAGGCGGACCGGCTGGCGCCGGGGCGGGACGCGGGGCAGCCGGATGGAAACCGCGGGCTGAATCCCCGCGAAAAGTATTTTAGCTAAGGCAGAAAAAACGGGCCGCCCGGAAAGCGAATTTTCCGGGCGGCACGCTTTTTTATATTTTGCGCCTAGCGGCCGATGCGGTCCATCAATGCCTTAACCTGTTCGGGCGAAAGCTTGATCTGCTTGCGGTCGTAGGTGATCAAGCCGTTGAGCTCGTCTTCCACGTCGGTGAGCTGGGTGTAGACGGCGGCGGCAAGGCCCGCCTTTTTTGCCGGTGCGATCTGCTCCTCGTAGAGCTTTGCGAATGCGTCCCAGAGCTCCCCGGGCGACCTCAGCTTTTTATAGCCGAAGTCCTTTGCGTTAAAGCAGTGCCCTTCCACGCGGAAGTTATAGCCGCCGAACTCGGAAAGGCCCTCCGCGCGCCCCAGCCGGTCCGGGCGGAACCGGTATTTCCGGAAGTAGACGTGGCGGCTGTGAAATTCCCCGGCTCCCTGGTCGTACCAGCCGCTCGCGTGGTCCGCCACGCGCGTGCCGTCGAGCTTTCGGAGCAGGGCGCAGGCCTTCGCGGCGTCGAACTGCCCCCATCCCTCGTTGAAAGCGACCCACATGGAGACGCACACCGTATTGTACAGGCAGGCAACCGTCTCCTCCAGCTCCCGGATATACTGCGCGCGGCCCTGCGCGTCCCCACGCGAAAAGAGGGAATAGCGGCTGTCCTTCGTGCGAAGCTCGCCCAGCGCCGGCAGGCTCACCACAAGCGGCCGGTAAGCTCCGCCGCCGCACACCATATCCTGCCACACCAGCATGCCCAAACGGTCGCAGTGATAATACCAGCGCAGCGGCTCGACTTTGATGTGCTTGCGAAGCAGGTTGTACCCCATGCTCTTGGCCGTTTGGATATCGAACACCATGGCCTCGTCCGAGGGCGCCGTGTAGAGCCCGTCGCAGTAATAGCCCTGGTCGAGCAATCCGTTCTGGAAATACGGCCGGTTGTTCAAAAACAGGCGGCGGATTCCGGCCTCGTCCGTGCCCACGGAGAATTTCCGCATTCCGAAATAGCTTTGCACCCGGTCCTGCCCCATCGTGACGGTGAGGCCGTACAAAAACGGGTTTTCCGGCGTCCACGGCGTAAACTCCCCCAGCGGAAGCTTCGCCGGCTCCCCCGCCGCAAAGGCGATCGTTCTGCCGCCCGCCTCCGCCGTGCACGGGAGGGAGGAATCCGAGAGCACCGTGATCTCCACCGCGCCTTCGTCGAACAGCGGCGTAACGCGCAGCGAGCGGATATACGCCTCCGGCACGCTCTCGGCCCACACCGTCTGCCAGATGCCGCTCTGCGCCGTGTACCAGATGCCGCCGCGCACAAGCTTCTGCTTTCCCCTGCCGTACGGCGAGGCGTCGCTGTCGTCGCGCACCTTCACCACGAGCGTGTTCTCTTCCCGCAGCCCTTCGGTGATATCCGCGCCGAACGGGGTGTATCCCCCCGCGTGGGAGCACACCTCCCGCCCGTTTACATACACTGCGGCTTTCTGGTCCACCGCGCCGAAATGCAGCAGCACCCGGCCGATGCAAAACCCCTCGGGGATGCGGAACGTGCGCCGGTACCACAGCGTCTGCCCCGGCCGCAGGGTGCGCCCCACGCCGCTCAGCTCACATTCGGGCGAAAAGGGAACCAGAATCTTCCCCTCGAACGCGTCGGGTATCCGCTCCGTATCGGTAAACGCGTAGTCCCACGGGCCGTTGAGGTTCAGGCAGCTTTCGCGCGCCATCTGCGGGCGCGGGTATTCGGGCAGGATCTTGTTTTCATCCAGAGCTTCCCCCCAGGGAGTTTTCATGTTACGGCTCCCCCTTTTCCGGGGCGGCGAGGGCCTCCGGCGCGGCCGTGGGGTGCAGGCCCGCCGCTTCCCGGCGTTTGAGCAGCAGCACGGGCGCTGCCAGGAAAAGCAGCGCAAAAGCCGCCGCCAGGAAAATGCCCGGCGTTGGCACCTGCTTCACCACGCCCAGATCCACATAAGTGTTTTTGCTGTTCTGGATTACGGCCGCGCCGATATACGGCCCGATAATCATCGGCAGCATTACCGCGAAGATCATGCGGATGCCCTGAAAATGCCCGGCCTTATCCGGAGGCGTGTAATCGCGGATCACCGCGGAAAGCGAGGCCGTCACCAGCATGTAGCCGGACATCATCACCGAGCCGGCCACCGCCACCGCCGCCGCTCCGCGCACGAAAAACATGCCGAGCAGCCCCGCCAGCATCACGGCCGAGGCGGGGAGCGAAAACTTCAGTTTGCCCACGCGGTCGATGAACGAGCCGCCCGCCACGCTCACGGCGGAGGCGACGAGCAGCACAATGCCGAGCAACACGGCGTAATTGCCGATCTTCAGGTAATTTTCCAGATAAATAATCAGATAGGGGAAGAAGATCTGCACCGAAACGGAAAGGACGCAGAACGCGCACAGGGCAAGGTAAAGCCCGGGGTTGCGCCGCATCACGGAAGGGCGGAAGCCGTACACGAGGTTGCGGAAGAACGAATCCTGCTTCCAGCCCTCCTTTTTGTCGCGCACCAGAAAGAGGGCCGCCACGCCGGCCAGCGATACCAGCGCGCCGAAGATGGCGAAAAACTCTTTCCATTGCCCGCGCCGCGTCATCGGGTCGAACAGGCCGAAGATCACGAGCATCGAAATCAGCGGAAGCACGGCCAGTACCGATTCCACCCGGCCGCGGTTGCGCGGGCTGGTGACATCGGTGACATAGGCGTTGAACGTGGAATCGTAGGCCGTGGAACCGAAGAAGGTCATCACACAGTCCATCACCACCACCATTGTGGCGGCGGCGGCCACGCTGTTCCACATCGGGAACCACGCGGCGGCGTTTTTGACGCTGATGAAGCCGAACACCCCGGTGGTGAAGCCCCAGATGATAAACCCCGTGCAGATAAACGCCTTGCGCCTCCCCGCCTTATCGGACCACGCGCCCATCAGCAGGGTGGTAAGCGTGGCCGCCACGGCGCTGGCGGCCACCATTTCGGCGATGTAATTCGGATTGGTGGAGATCGTGTTGTAGAGAAAGAGATTGAAGTACATATTCTCAATGGTCCACGCGAACTGCCCCATCAGCCCGAGCAGCAGGAACGATGCCCAGATGCGCTTCGAAAGCCCGTATTTTCCCATAACCGTCCGCCTTTCCATCCGTCATACGTTTCTTCGATTGGAAAGAGAAAATCTTCGCGCCGGATTTGCTTTATGGGTTTTGGCGCGGATTTTCTCCGCAAGCCGACCGGAGAATCACATCCCACGCCCAGCCGGCCCGGTTTTCCTGCCTCCGCGGCGCAAGCGCGGCTTTTACACCAGTATACCGCAGGAAAACGCAAAAAAGAATCTTTTCCAGCAAGGTTCCGGGGCGCGGACGGATTTTTTTGTAAAACCGGGGAAGGCGCCGCGGAAGAAACCGAAGCCTCTTCCGCGGCGCCTTTCCGCCGCAAAACAAAACAGGGTGAAAAAACGCTTACATCGGCTTTGCGTTCCCGGAGCTTTCTTCCGGCGCGGGAGCCGTTTCGGCCTGCGGCGCCGCGGCGGGCGCCGGGTTCGCGTCTGCGGGAGCCTCCGCCCTGGGCGCGGAAGGCATCTCCACGCCGAGCTTCGAGAGCGTGAGCAAATTGAGCAGCACCGAAAGAATGCCGCCGTCGCTCTGCTTCTCCGCGCCTCCCATGTTTACAACGGTCGTGGGCACGAGCGGGATTTTGGATTCGCGCATCGCCTCGGAGAGCTTGTCGGCGATCTCCTGCGTGAGCCGGTAGCCCGAACCGCCGTAGGCTTCCACCTGCTTCTGGATGGCCGTCGCCTTTGCGGTGCCCACGGCGGCTTCCTTTTCGGCCTCCGCGTTGCCTTCGAGGCGCACGCGCTCGGCGTCGGCCCGCGCGATGGAGACGATCTTGTTGGCTTCCTGCGCGGCCTTGCGCGCAATGGCCTCGCCTTCGTTGGCCGCCACGTCGATGGCGATCTTGGACTGCGTGAGCGCCGTCTGGTTCTGCGCGGCGGCCTGCGCCTCGCGCAGGCTGCGCTCGGTTTCGGCGGCTTCGCGCTGCTTGTCGTAGGTGACCTTCTGCTCCTCGGCGATCTGCCGGTCGCGCAGCTGGGTGAGGATGTTCTCGATGCGGCTGTCGCCCGGGGCGGCCTCCGGCGTACCGATGAGCACCTCTTCAAGGCTGAGGTTGTAGGCCGCGAACTTCTCGCGCATCTCCACCACCGCGCGTTCGCGGATGGCGCTGCGCTCCTGGATCAGCTCGATGAGCGTCTTGGTTTGGGCAATATCCTTGAAATACGCGGAAACCAGCGGGTCCAGCGACTGATTGACGAGCTTGGTAAGATCCCCGAAGCGCTGGATGACCCAAGGCGCCTCCTTGTAATCGATGTGCATCACGACGGAAAGCGGCAGCATCGGCTCGAACGCGTCCTTGGTGATGATATCCACCTCGGCGAGGTCGGCGTCGTATTTCTGCCCGCCGCTCTCATCCTTCTTCCACTTGAGGATGATGTTGGTGGTGGGCACCAGCGAGATGGCGCCCGCGTCGGTGTTGAACGCGTATTTGCCGGGCATCAGCGGCTCGGCCAGCACGCCCTTGCAGCCGGCCTTTACCAGCTCGCCGTGGCCGTACTCCTCGCCCGTGGTGTCGGCTCCGCGCTTGCCGTAGAACGACGTGACCACGCCCACGTACCCGATGGGGACAATGGTTTTGGGCCGCAGCTCCACCGTGGCGAACAGGCGGTTGATGTAATAGGTGCCGTCCGTGAGCACCTGGAGCTGTTTGCCGCGGCAGCCGCCCTCGGCAAGGAAATGCTCCGGGTCCTGAAAGCTCGCGTGGCCGTTGCCCACGTCGGGCGCAATAATCTCATTCTGCGCAATGGAAGGCCCGTCGTGCACGGTGACGATGCCGAGCATGTCGCTCGCGTCGCCCATGCCGGGCGTGCGCGGCCCCGCGCTGATGATGACCACGGGCGTGAACGCATTGCGCGCCTTGAGCGTGTTCTCAAGGCTCTGAAGCTCGGAGAGCTCGCGGGCTCCGGCGGCGATGGATTTGATGCCCGAGGTGGTGACGACGATGAACTGGGCGAGGTTGATGGCGTAGGTGCCCTCGCGGAGGATACCGCGCTGCGGGCCGCGCTGCCCGCCGTTTTTCAAAAAGCCGCGCACGTCCTGAAAGTTATCCGCTTCCGGAACCACGCGCCCGAGGGTCTGCTGCGGCGCGAGGGGAACGCCGTCGCGGGCGAACACATAGGCCATTTCGCCCTGCGAAACGGTGAGGAGCGGATACCGGTGGATGCGGTACATCAGCGCCGTGCGGAAGTGGACGCCGCCGCGCAGCAGGTCGGGCATATAGCCCGCCTCTCCGTTTAACGCGATGATGGAATTTTTGAGCGAGCCTTTGAAGCTGAACCATTTTTCCACCACGGCTACTTCGCTCGGCTTGATGACGCGCAGGCCCAGGATTTTGAAAATGAGGAGCCAGAGGACGATCAGCCCTCCCACGACGTAGAGGACCGGCAGGAGATTACCCATAAACACGCCTTCCTTTCTGCGGCCCGGGCGGATTTGCCCGGGCCGGTCTCGGTGCTTCGTTTGCTGCCTTCCTTGCTTTTCTTTTATAGGAAACATACGTCCGGCGCGCCGGCGTATGAGGAGCAGGCACATGCCCGCCGTCTGTTTTTTCCGCGCGTTTCGACGAAATCCAACAAAAAAAGGTTCCGGAACCTTGCTGCAGCGGGCGAACCCGCGCCGTTTGCCCTCCGCTGCAATATGGGAATTATAACATACCCCCGGCAGGATACAAGGCCGGAATTCGGACGGTTTGTGCGGATTTGTGTCAAATTTGTCAATCTCCCCGTATCCGCCGCGCCGGAATTTTTCGGAACCTTTCGGGCGTTTATGCCGCCGCGCGGCGCGCGGCGCTTCGATGCGGCAAAGCGGCGATCATCGTGTGAAAAAGCGGCATTTATTTCCATATTCGTATTGCGCGGTTGTGCGGCGTATTCTTGCATTTTCTCTTTCAATCGCCGTTTTTCTCTGTTTTCCTCTGCTTTCATTTTTTTGGGGGGCGGCCTTCAGCCTTTCGCGAACAGCAGGGATGCCTGCAATACGCCGGCATACGCCGCCCAGAGCAGCAGCGGCAGCAGCAGGAAGCCGGCGGCGCGGTCCGCGCGGAAGAACCGCACGGTGGCCAGCAGCAGGTACAGCAGCAGGAGCAGCAGGCACACGAACGCGGCGAAATGCAGCCCCAGCGCGAAAAAGAGTACGCTCCACAGCACCTGGAACGCGAGCTGCAGCAAAAACGCCGAAAGCGCCCCTTTCGCCCTTTCCCCGTCTTTACGCCACACGCGCCAGAAGGCGATGCCCGAAAGCAGGTAAAGCGCGCCCCAAACCGGCCCGAACGCCCACGCGGGCGGGGCGAACGCCGGCTTTTGCAGCATGGCGTAGATTTCCCCGGCGTTTTGCGACGCGAGCGCTCCGAGCGCCCCCGCTCCGAACGTCAGCAGCAGCGAGGCGACGAGCTTCAAAGCCGAGCTCCCTTTTGCCGAATCCGCCATACGCACTCCTTCTCCCGGTTTTCACCGTACGTCCCATTCTATGCCCGCGCGCGCACCGTTATGCCCGGGCGCGCACCGAACTCGGACAAAGTGAAAAGTTGTCCCACATCACACCGGCGGCGAATATACTGAACCAGAAGCGAAAATATTTTTCCCGCTTTGCCAATACCCGACAGACATCTGTTTTGAAATATATGGATATTCAAGGGAATTTCATGTTTAAACGGCGCATTTTTGCGGCACAATAAAAATGGTTCCGGCAATCCTGCAGCATTTCCAGAAAAGATGGATGCATTCCGAAGCGATTCGCCTTTTGCCGGAGGCAAACAGACGAATCGCGGCTTCCCCCGATTTTTATGGAATTGCCGCCATGCGCTTCCGAGGCGCCGCCGGGGCCGTAGAAAATCTTACCGGAGAGTGGAGAGTCGTGACGGTTCACAGAGGAGAAATCTATTACGCCGATCTCAGCCCCGTTGTCGGGTCCGAGCAAGGCGGCGTGCGGCCGGTGCTGATCGTGCAGAACGACGTCGGCAACCGGTACAGTCCCACCGTGATCGCGGCGGCGATCACGAGCCAAACAGCTAAAACGCGGCTGCCCACGCACATCAACATCAATGCCGACAGCTGCGGGCTTTCGAAAAATTCCGTGGTGCTTCTCGAACAGATTCGGACCCTCGACAAGAGGAGGCTCAAAGAGCGCATGGGCACGCTGGATATACCTTCCATGCAGAAGGTGGACAATGCGCTCACCATCAGTTTCGGGCTTGGCCTGAAAGGTTCCAGCCGGGGCGTGGAACATACATAAAACTGTCCCGGAAAAGAATACCCGATTTTCGGCGCTGTGAAACGCAAATTCTGCGCTTTGCGGCGCCCCTTTTTTGCCCGGGAATAACGTGCGCGCGCCGCGCGAATACTATGAGCAGTTCCATTTCTGTTCGGGAGAAGCCGAAAAAAAACCTGCAGGAAATGCCGCCGCACAAAATCCGTTTCCTATCGGGCTTCGTACCGCTATTGTAGAAGGAAGGATGGACCGCAATGCCCAATATCACCGACCGGGAGCTGGAAACGCTGCAGAATCTGCTCGGGAACGAGCAGGTGCTCGTAAAAAAGTACCGCTTTTTCGCCTCCTCCTGCACCGATCCTCAGCTCCGCGTCAAATTCCAGCAGATGGCGGCGCGCCACACGGACCATTTCAACCGCCTGCTCAGCTACCTGAACTGAACACACCGCCGAAAGGCGCAGCGCCGAAAATGCGCGGAAAGGAAAGCCGCACCGATGGATCAGAATCAGAACAGCGCCAACGTCCTGGGCGACCGGGAAATGCTGGAGGATTTTATCTCCTCCCAAAAGCACCTCACGGAAAGCTATAATGCATTCGCCAATACCTGTGCCACGCCCAATCTGCGAGACGAATACATGAACATCCTCAAAGACGAGCACCAGATTGAGGCGGAGCTGCTCGACGAGTCGCTCAAGCGGGGCTGGATGCAGATTCAGCAGGCAGACCTGCAAAAAGCGGCGCAGCTTAAGCAGCAATATCAGAACGCTTTTTAGCAATTCCGGTAAAGATTGAGAAAAGCCGTATTTTGTCTCGGTTTGGCAAAATACCCCCGAAATATCCCGGAATGATCCGATCTTTTCTGGAAATGCTGCAGGCTGGCGGGAAACCGCCCGGCAAACGGCTCCGGACCGCGCGGGCGCGTTCCGGAGCCTTTTGCCGGTTTATAGCAACTTCATAAAAAATTGAGAAAAGTTGCGTTCCGCCCCTCCGGCGGAAAGGCGGAACGCTTCGGAACCTGCCAAACTTTTCTGGAAATGCTGTAAAGAGCACAAAAAGCGGAGGACCTCCCATAACGGGAAGCCCTCCAGAGGTCTTATTTTGGTACGTTGCGCTCCGCCATCTCAATCGCCTTTTTGACGATATTGCCGCAATCGCGGCTTGAAACGGAACCCCAGCCCTCGCGTTTGACCTGTTCGTCAACCCCGAGTTCCTTGGCTATTTCATATTTGAGCTGCTCGCTCATCATGGAATGCCTGCCCATCGCTAAGACCCCCTTCATGGTGTTGCCATGATACGCTTCAAAGAGAGGCGTTTCCGGGATGCACGGATTCCGGTTCGGCGCGTTTAGCTTTCGTTTTCCCGCCATAAGCGGGAAGGACGCGAGCCCTTCGTGTCTTCCGCTTCGTCCGTGCGCTCTTATTGTGTGCGCGCCGCGCAAAGATATGCGCCTCCAAAAAACGGCTGCGGCATCCTGGCAAAAGCAAAAATATTTCTTTGTTTCCCGGTTTATTTTGAACGCGCAGCCGCCAAAGCGGCCGTATCGCGCATAAACCGCCCCGCGCGCGCATAAGATTGCACCGGCACGGTTCGCCGATCCGCCTTGCGAAAAAGTGCGGAATATGATACAATATAAATAATGCCGTTTCCAGCATTTCTGGAAAAACCGGCATATTTCAATGCATTTCGCCGAATCGAGAGAGACAGACGGAATGCAGTTCCTCCCGATCTTTATGGAATTGCTATAGCGATGCGGCCCGGAAAACGGCCGGACATCCGGAAGGGGCGACAAAGCGTTATGAGGCGAAAACCACCCTGCGGTAGAATGATACTTTCTGCATTGCTGGCGGTTTTTTTCTTGTTTACAGGCTCCGTCCTGCCTGGCTCCGCCGCAGCGCCCGCCGCGGCGAGTTTTGCCTCCTCCGCTCCCGATATCACCGCCGTGAGCGCCATTGTGGCGGACGCGGGCACCGGCGCCATCTTCTACGAGAAAGACATGCACCGCGCGATGTACCCGGCGAGCATCACCAAAATTCTCACGGGGCTGCTTGCCGTGGAGCGCGGGAATACGCAGAGCGCCTTCGCGGTGACGCCCACGGCGCTTTCCGCAATGCCGTCCAACGCGGCGCGCGCGGGGCTTGTTTCCGGGGAGCAGATCACGCTCGACGAAGCGCTCTACACCATGTTTCTCGCTTCGGCCAACGATTCGGCGAACGCCATCGCCATCCAGGTCGGCGGCTCCATCCCGAATTTCGTGCAGATGATGAACGCGCGCGCCAAACAGCTCGGCGCCGTGGACAGCCATTTCGACAATCCCAGCGGGCTGCCGGATAAAAACAACCTCACCAGCGCCTACGATATGGCGATCATCACGCGTCAGGCCCTGGAAGAGCCTTCCCTGATGAAATATTTCGGCGCGAAATCCTACGTGATGCCCGCAACGAACAAATATCCCAAAACGCGCGCGTTCACCACGCTTCAGAAGATGATGAAAGACACCGCCTACCAGTACGACGGCACCATCGCGGGCAAAACCGGGTGGGAAACGATGTCCGGCCACACGCTGGTGACGGCCGCGCAGCGAAACGGCCGCACGCTCATCTGCGTGGTGCTCAGAAGCAGCGACGGGTATTCGGTGTACCAGGATTCCATCAAGCTGCTCAATTACAGCTTCACGTTGCCCGCGTCCTACAGCGTCGGCTCGCTTCTGGCGCCGGCAGCCGCGCAGCCTTCGTCTTCGGCCCAAAGCACACGCTTCGCCTCCTCTTCCCCCGCCGTACCTTCCAAAGCGGCGGTTCATACGGGAAAAATCGCCGTCCCGCGCGATATGGGCACCACCGCGGCTCCGATTCTGCTCCTTTTGTTCATCCTCTGCCCGTTCGTCCTTTTCCTGCTGCTGCGCCGCCCGAAGCTCGCCGCCCAACAGCCCGAGCCGCCCCGCGCGCGCATCCGGCCGCGCCGCCCGCCTGAAGGACGCCCGTAAGCGAACAGCTGCAAAAGAGGGGGAGAGCGGATTCCCCTCTTTTTTATTCCGGCTCTTGACAATGCCGGCGGCTTGCAGTATCCTTTAAGTACACCTATTATGTATACTTGCAAGTAGGAGAGTTGCTATGAAACTGACGCAGGAAGACGACTACGCGCTGCGAGTCGTTCTGTTCCTTTACCGATACGGGCAGGACCGGCGCATCGAGGCCAAGATGATCGCCGAGCACGAGAATGTTCCGCTGCGTTTTCTGCTCAAGCTGCTGCGCAAGCTGGCCGTTGCGGGCGTAGTGAAATCCTATATGGGCTACGGCGGAGGCTACGCCGTGGAAAAGCCGCCCGAACGCGTGAACCTGCTGGAGGTGATCGAAGCCATCGAAGGCCCGCTCGCCGTAACCAAGTGCCTGGAAGACGTTTCGGGCTGCAACCTCGGGCGCGCCGGCTCGTGCGAGATTCACCGCGCGCTGGGCGGCGTGCAGCAGCGTCTGGCGGAGGATCTGCGGACCATCACCTTTCAGAATTTGCTGAAGGAGTTTCCGCCGTGCGCGCCGGACGCGCAGGTATAAAAGCCGCAAACGCCGCAAAGCGGAACGCCATCCGCTATGCGGCGCTTTTTTTGCGCGTGATTTGATATGATTTAATTGGAATTTCGGTTCAACCGTCCTTATGCCGCACCATGAGGTAGATATAAAAGCCGATCGAGCCGAACATCACCAAAAGCGTTACCGGCAAAAACCATCCGCCGAGGCCGATACGCGCGTTTCGCGCGACTTCCACGGTCTGGAACTGGATGTAGCTGAAGATCAGCACCACCACCGTTTTGAGTACGACGATCAGTTCGCGCCCGAGCCGGTAGAGCACGGCCGCGTTTTTTTCGTTGATTTCCACGGGGAAATTGAAGATTTTAGGAAAGCGTTCGAGCAGCGTGAGCCCGGCCGCCATAACGGCCATCAGAATGGGCATCAGGAGCAGCGAGCCTTTTCCGCCCCAGGCATCCGCCGCGCCGGAAGCGCCGAAATGCGTAGGGATGCGCACGGGCAGGCTGCCCCACACCGCCGCGAGCACGGCCAAGTTGGCAAGCACCAGCACGGCGCACAGAGGCTGGAGTATCTTTTCGAGCAGCGACCATTCGGGGTTGCGATCGGGCCTGCCGGTTTCAGGCATAGGAAAAACCGTCCTTTCCAATTCCGCCGCATGGGAAACGCACGGATACATACGGTGCAAGCGGAAAACAGGAAAAGTATAGCACACGGGCGGGCAAACGGCAAGCGGCTGTGCCCTGCGGCCGCGGGGCGCTTTTTCCGCCGCCGCATATACTGATACCGTGAACGTTACGCATACCGTGAACGACAATGCGTACCGTGAACGGTACGCCGTCAACGCAGGACCGAAAAGGACAGTGATCGGTTTGGTCATCTATGTGGTACGGCCCGGGGACAGCGTCTATTCCATCGCCCGGGCACACGGCGTCACGCCCGAAAGCGTCATCCGCACCAACCGGCTCGCAAACCCCGCGCAGCTCGTCGTGGGGCAGGCGCTGCTGCTCCCCGTGCAGGGCTACGAATACACGGTGCGCAGCGGCGACACCGTCTATTCCATCGCGCGCGCCACAGGCGCGAGCCAGGCGTCCATTTTCCGGGCGAACCCGCAGATTCCCCAGAGCGGCGCGCTCTCGCCCGGGCAGGTGCTCATAATCCCCGCGCCGGAGCCGAAGCTCGGCACCATCGAGGTCAACGGCTACATATTCCCCGGCTCCAATGAGCAGGTGGTGCGCGACGCGCTGCCCTCCCTCACCTATCTGAGCGTTTTTTCCCACGAGGTTGCCGCGGACGGCACCCTCAGCACCGTGGACGACGCCAAATGGATTGCCATGGCGCGTGCGGCGCGCGTGGCGCCCATCATGGTGGTGGCGAACATCCGCCCCTCGGGCGGCTTCTCCAGCGATATTGCCGGCGCCGTCCTCGCCACTCCCGAAACGCGAAGCAAGCTCATCGACATCATCGCGAGCACCATGCAGCGCAAGAACTACTACGGCGTGAACATGGACCTCGAGTACATCCGGCCCGAGGACCGCGAAAATTACAACCAGTTCCTGCGCGAGCTTTCGGCGCGGCTGGGGCAGCTGGGCGCTCCGCTGCTCACCGCCGTGGCGCCCAAGGTCTCGGCCACGCAGCAGGGCCTTCTCTACGAGGCGCACGACTACCCCGTGCACGGCGAGGTGGCCAACCGCGTCATCCTCATGACCTACGAATGGGGCTACCTCGCGGGCCCGCCGCAAGCCGTGGCGCCGCTCGACCAGGTTCGCCGTGTGCTGGAATACGCCGTAACGGCCATTCCGCCCCAGAAGATCCTCATGGGGGTGCCCAACTACGGGTACGACTGGACCCTTCCCTACCGGCGCGGGACGCTCGCCACCACGTTCTCGAACGTCGAAGCCGTAAACCGCGCCTTCCGCAACAACGCCGAGATCCAGTTCGACCAAACGGCCCAGTCTCCGTTTTTCAACTACACCGACGCCCAGGGCCGCCAGCATGTGGTGTGGTTCGAGGATGTGCGCTCGCTTCGGCAGAAATTCCTGCTCGTGCACGAGCTCGGCCTCGCAGGCATCAGTTACTGGACCATTGAGCGCCCCTTCCCACAGAACCTGGCGCTGTTAAACTCCATGTACGATGTGAAAAAGCTGCTGTAAACGCACCCGTTTTTCAAAAAGGCCGCCGCAAAACACCCTCGGCGGGGGGT